>PUHO01000015.1:27699-56924 GCA_002995645.1 SAR324 cluster bacterium
TCTTCTATTGTGGTTTGCGGGCTTTGTGCTAATACGCCGGCATTAGGTATAGAATCAAGGGGAAAGAACGAATCTACTTGCCAATTAAGTTGGTGCGCTAGTTGTATGTGATTGCCAAGCTCAGTATGGAAATCAAGCGGTAAATGATAAGCAGCTAAAGCACAATTGCCGTTACTCAGTAAATGTACTTTGTTGTATATATTCCCTGTTATGGCGCGGCTTTGATTCCCCCAAAATAAACCGTGATGTACAAGGATTAAATCGGCTTGCCAAGCAATGGCTTGCGAGAGCATAGCGTAACTAGCACTAACGCCGAGCGCAATTTTTTTAACTTCCTTTGTTTGTTTGGCAAATTGTAAGCCGTTAGGAGCATAGTCTTGAAACCGGTTGATCTCTAGGAGAGAATCGCAAAACGTGATAATAGAAGGCAACATAGTTGTTATTTGTTATATGGTTGATGTTATAATATAATAGCGTTTTTATTTTGTTTTGTTTGCGTTTTGAATAAAGCCCGCAGATCTAGCCATTCTTGCTGTAAAGTTGGTAATGGCATATCCGGAAAAGACCAAGCAAACGGTTGGTATTTTCCTTCGTGAAAATAAAGTTGCCAGTCGCCCCAAATGGCGTTACCAAGATATAATTTATTACTTCTGTATTTGAAAGAAGCTAGTATGATCTTGAAAAAATCAAGGTAGCCAATATCAAGGTTAATTTGCCTGTTTTCTTGAGAACAAAACGAGCTTTCTATTTGATTACAAAGGAGTTTTGCTTTTGCTAAAATACGAGTTTCATATAATCCATTAAATCCAATAAGTAGCCTATAGAGTGGTTCGCCCATTTCTTTATGGTAATAGGTGGTTGCTGTAAATAGGTGCGAATTGCCTTCAAAACAAATAGACGAGAAGGTTTCTTCTAATTTTTTTTTGACTTGCAAAAGAATATTTTTGTCCTTATATAAAACAAGACAAAAAAGCTGCACTAAAGGCATAGGTTGATCATATTGAATCATATACTTGATTATAAGAAACGTTTATAATGTTTTTTTCATTGTAATGCAATAGGACGGAGCAAATCAATATATTACTTTTTTTGTAAAAATAAAGGGATATGGTAAAATATAAAAAAGTGTCCTGAAAATAAAGCAAGAAAGCAAGCTTTTACTAGGCGTTTATCAGTATAAAAAAGCTTATTTTTTGTCATTGTTTAAAACAGTACAAAAAGTGATGTTAAAGTTGTAAAGAGAGTTAGTCATATTAGGTCGTTTTTTTATAATAATTTTTCATGATAAATCAAATAGATAGCCTCTTTTAGCGACTCGCTTTTTGCAAGAGAAAATTTTGTCTTCACGAAAAGCATGACAAAAAACATGACAAAACGTAAAATGCAAGAAAGCAAGCTTTTACTAGGCGTTTATCAGTATAAAGAAGCTTATTTTTTGTCATTGTTTAAAACAGTACAAAAAGTGATGTTAAAGTTGTAAATAGAGTTAGTCATATTAGGTCGTTTTTTTATAATAATTTTTCATAATAAATCAAATAGATAGCACCTTTTAGCGACTCGCTTTTTGCAAGAGAAAATTTTGTCTTCACGAAAAGCATGACAAAAAGCATGACAAAAAACATGACAAAACGTAAAATGTATGGCATGCTATTTTTTATAAAAAACGTTCGTAATCTTGTTTCCATTGTAAGCCAATTGAATCAAACAAGTTAAGTACGTTAGCACGTCCGGTTATATCGCCAATAGCTAGTAACAAGAAGGATTCTTTTAATTTTGCTTGTTGCTCTGGCGCGATCTTTCTTGTTAGTTCTAAAACCGGTTTGTCAAAAATCGTTCGTAATGGGTCGTATGGCGTACGATCTAAAAATCCCTGTACCTCTATATTAGCTTGAGATAAACTTTTATATAATAACCTTGCTGAATTGCCTGTACTGACAATATATCGCGGTTTATGAGTTTGCCCACCTTGCGTAAAAGCAAAGTAATGTGCTTTTGCGGCGAACATAGCTTTTCTTTTACATCGTACGTCTATTTGGGAGAGTTGATTTTTAGAGACTTGTTTTTTTACAAGTATTTCCGGTAGCTTTGCCATTTTGTAACCACTTTTCCAAACACGAAAAAGAAAATCGTAATCTTCTGCCCAAGGGGAATCTAAATACCCGCCTACGTTTAAAGTCATGTTTCTTGACATGAAAAAAGAAGGGTGCGAAATCGGCGCTTCTATAAAGATTTCTCGTGTAATATCTTCGTTTGTGAGTAAGTGATTTTGCCAAGTACGGTGATACTCTTGCCCTTGCGTTAGTGGTTCTGTGTCGTTTTGAAAAAAGGCAATTTGACTACCTAGTAACGCAAACTGCGGGTTAGCTTGGCTATAGGCATATTGCTTTGCTAGCCTTGTTGGCAACATTATATCATCAGCGTCAATACGTGCAATCCAATCATGTTGGCAATACTGTAGCCCTACTTGTAAAGCACGAACAATACCTTGCTTAGCAGGTAGGTTGATAAGGTGAAATCTAGGATCGCTAGCACTTTTAGCGCTAACAATTGCTTTGCCCTGATCGGAAGAACCGTCATTTACGGCAATAACTTCAAAATCTTGGTAGGTTTGTTGTTGTATTGCTTCTAAGCAAGCTGGCAAATTCTTTTCTTCATTGTGAAAAGGTAATAAAACAGAAACAGCCATACAAGTTACATACCTAGTGAACTAGTGCTATAAAAATGCGCTACAAGGCTATTATAAAGCACTGTGTCTTGCGTTTTATAAATTTTCATAGCAAAGTACAGGTTTGTTGTAAAAATGCTAATAACAGTCTCTTACATGCCAAATATAGAAGGTGCGTTGCTGCAAGGCAATAAAGCAGCCATACAAGTTAAATACCTAGTGAACTAGTGCTATAAAAATGCGATAAAAGGTTATTATAATGCTCTATATCTTGCACCGCGCAAGTTTCCATAGTAGAGTGCATACCTAGCATAGAAATGCCAATATCAGCAGACTGAATACCTAATCTAGAAGATAGCGAAGGTCCTATTGTACTGCCGCAAGGATAGTCCGAACGATTTACAAAATATTGAAATTTAATATTATTATCTTTACATAATTTTGCAATCACTGCCGCTGTGATCGCGTTCGTTGTGTAACGTTGTCTTGCGTTTCTTTTTAAACCGACACCTTGCCCTAGTAAAGGCACGTTTTCCAGATCTAACGTTTCTGTGTAATTAGGATGTAATGCATGCGCTCCATCAGCTGAAAGAAAAACAGATTGACTTAATGCTATTTGCCTTTTTTCGTTAGTGCTATAAATACGCTGTAAAACCGATTCGGTAAAATCACTATTCGCACCGGAAAGGGATACGCTCCCTATTTCTTCGTGCATAAATAAAGCCGCCATGTTTAAAGCTGTCGGGTTATTTTCTAGTGTATGAATAGCCAAGAAAGAAGAGACAAGGTTATCAAGATGAGCAGCGCAAAAAAGTTGTTGTTCATAACCTAGCAAGGCGACTTTAGTGGAGGTCGTTAAAAAAAGATCAAAACTATAAAAATCGTCAATACCAAGATTTTCTTTACACCATGTATGTAAGAACTGTTGAAAAGCAGTTGGTGAAAGCTCTTTGTTGTTATCTGTTTCAATATGCCAAAGAGGGCGTAAATGAGTGTGCGGATTAAGGGTAAGCGAGCCCCTTTCTTTACTAAGGTGAATAGCTAAAGACGGGATAATGGCTATATCAGGAATATAAACTAGTTTTGTTTCAAGTAAATTAGTTTCTTTATTATGAAAAATTACACGTCCGGCAAGAGATAAACTTTTATCTAGCCAAGAGTATAATAAAGCCCCGCCATAGGTTTCCACGCCAAGTACTTGCGTATTATGAGTGGTTTGCTCTGTATGCGGTCGCAACATTAAACTCGGGCTGTCTGTATGAGTGCCAACAAGCCGTAAAGGTGCGTCTGTTGTTTGACTTGGCATGCTCCAAGCAAGTAAGCTACTGTCGTCTCGCGTCGTAAAGTAGCTTTTACCTTGTTCTAGATTCCACGCTTCTTTTAACGATACAAAAGAAAAACCTTTTTCTTTGAGTATAGCCGCGGCATTGGCAACAGCGTGATAAGGACTATATGAATTTTCTAGAAAATTAGTTAGTTGTTGTGTAAGACTCATATTTCATTTCTTCTTAAAAGACGTTGTTTATATTCTTCCAGTAAGGAGGTTTTAACTTGTTCAATTGTTTTTTCGCCTAGAATAGCGTTATTAGCGCGTATAGTTAAAGTTTTGTTTGCTACTTCTTGATCGCCAACAACAGCAATATAATTCACTTGTTGCAATTGTGCGGAACGTATTTTTTTATTAACAGACATAGTTTCTTGATCTATGGTAACACGTAACCCGGCTTTAATAAGCTCTTGTTGCACTTCTAGTGCGTATGCATTATGCGAATCATTAATAGCAAGAATACGTAAATGTTCCGGTGCTAGCCATAAAGGGAACTTACCTGCAAAATGTTCAATTAAAATACCGAAGAAACGTTCAATAGAACCGTAAACAACGCGATGAATCATAATAGGTCGTTCTTTTTCGCCTTGTTCGTTAATATAAGTTAGGTTAAACCGCTCAGGTAAAGAGAAATCAAGTTGAATCGTACCGCATTGCCACGTTCTGCCGAGTACGTCTTTAATATGTATATCAATCTTGGGACCATAGAAAGCGCCGTCGCCTTCGTTAATAATATATTCTTTATTAGACGATTCTAAGGCTTCTCTTAAAGAATTAGTTGCCGTTTCCCACGTAGCATCGTCGCCAATCGATTTTTCCGGACGCGTAGAAAGCTCAAGGTGGTATGTTAATCCAAATTTTGCGTATACTCTTTCGTCCAGTGCAAGTACTTTCTTTATTTCTTCTTTGATTTGTTCTTGTGTCATGAAAATATGCGCATCGTCTTGATGAAAAGAGCGAACACGAAAAAGACCGGATAAAGCGCCGCTTAATTCATGGCGATGTACTGTTCCAATTTCAGCAACCCGAAGAGGTAATTGTCTATATGAATATTGATTTTCTTTGAAAAACAACATGCCACCAGGGCAATTCATTGGTTTAATAGCATAGGTTTTATCGTCAATCGTAGAAGTATACATATTCTCGCGATAGTAATTCCAATGCCCTGACGTTTCCCATAGTTCTTGACTAAGCATAATGGGCGTTTTAATTTGTAAGTAATTTTCTTTATCGTGCTCTTCTTTCCAAAACTCGAGTAGTTCATTCCAAATCGTCATGCCGTTAGGATGAAAGAACGCCATGCCCGGCGCCTCTTGGTGAAAAGAAAATAATTGTAGTTGTTTACCTAAAACGCGGTGATCTCTTTTTTTTGCTTCTTCAAGAAATGTTAAATAGGCTTTAAGTTGTTTTTTATCAGGATAGGAAACGGCGTAGATACGTGTAAGTTGTTCGTTCTGCGCATTAGCTCGCCAATAAGCACCGGAGGTCTTAGTAATTTTAACGGCTTGCACTAAGCCGGTGTGCGGAATATGCGGACCACGACAAAGATCAATAAATTCACCTTGTTGGTAAGCGCTGCTTGATTCTTCTAACGCTTCAATTAATTCACGTTTAAAAGGATTATCTTGAAAGACGGCAAGCGCTTCTTCTGTTGTTGCATATTCAATACGCTTCGGTTCAAGTCGTTCTTTGATAATAGTTTGCATTTCCGCTTCAATTCGCGCAAGGTCTTCTTCCGTAATTTTTAAGTTAGCAAAATCATAGTAAAACCCGGTTTCAATAGAAGGACCAATAGCCGGTTTAGCATCAGGGAATAAACGAAGTACAGCTTGTGCAAGAATATGCGCTGATGAATGCCAAAATAATTCTTTACCTTGCCTATCTTCAAACGTAATCAGGTTAACTTTATCGTTATTTTGTAACGGTGTAGATAGATCTTTTAAGACGTTGTCTTGTTCTATAGCGAGCGCGGCAGCAGGTAATTCTTTTTTTACGGCTTTAGCTAGATCTTTGCCGGTGCTATTTTCTGGTAATTCTATAAGGTTGTCTTGAAAGTAAACTTGCATGTTTTTCCGTTGAAAACGAGTCTATAAAAAAGGATTAGTATAATATACCAACAAGTATAGCAAAAAACACGCATTTAGAAAATAGTAAAGTGCTATTTCTTAAGATTTCTTTACTATGGCGAAGTTAGTTTAATGAGCTAGTGCAGTATTATATGTTGTTAGTATGGGGGATTTTGTATGTTTTTTATGTATGTTGACTTTATTGCTTTTTTATAGTATAATTTAATCTATTATGGTATTGCCGCGAAGTAATGCCTTAATCGCAATAATAATTTTTTATATGGAGGCAAAATGTCACATACACATAGAATAGGAGAAAAAGAATTGCTTATACCAGCCTTACAAATCATGGTAAAGCAACCAAACTCTATAACAAATGCAGATCTTACAGAGAAGTTGGAGGCTTTAGATCGTTTCCGTGATAGAACGGATGATGGATTTCCTAAACAAGTTGATAACCTAGTTTCACACGAAACTATAACGCCGTATATTGAAATCCCGGAAAGAGGCGTTTATCAAATTACAGAAGCAGGTATAATGTTTATACTAGCTTTAAAAATCATGGTAAGACAAGAAAACGGTGTAATAACTATTAAAAAACTTAGACAGGAGTTGGAAAAAATACTAAAGCCGCCAAAGGAGGACAGTGAATTTTCTCAGAAAGTTTTGAAACTAATTTTACACGGCAAAATAGATCCGTATTTTCAAATTATAAATATACACGAGGTTCAAATTACAGAAGAAGGTAAAAAAGTTGATTTATCAGAAGATAAAGAAGTTGATCCATCAATAATAACTACATCTCCTGAAGAACTTATACAGAAGTTGCAAGAAATACAGAAAGCGCCAAGCTAGCAAAAAGACTAGTTTTATAAATAACCTAGCGAGTATAAACTAGGCTTGTATAAAGGGTAACTTGAAAAAACTACAGGACTAGTTTATACTTGAAAAAAATAGGTAATTTAATTTTATGATTATGTTAGATCAGTTTAATTTTATACAAGCAGATAGCCAACATATAGGCAGAGAAAAAGCAAAAGCAGCTGAACTACGTAAATCGCAGTGGTGGAAAAACCAAAAAGGAAAAGGGGTTTGTCATTATTGTAAAGAACGTTTTGCGCCGCAAGAATTAACAATGGATCATATTGTACCTATTTCACGTGGTGGCAAGTCAAGAAAAAATAATGTTGTTCCTTCGTGTAAAGCTTGTAATAATGAAAAAAAATACTTAGTTCCAGCTGAATGGAAAGGTTTTCAAAATTTATAAATGTTGCAACAACTTGCTAAACCAATTATTGCACTAGCTCCTTTAGACGGGATTACTGACTTTGCCTATAGGCAAATTGTCCGCGCTATTAATCCGTCTGTTGTCTTATATAGTGAATTTACAAATATATTCGGAATTGAACGTAGTGAATTTGTTCGGCAACGTTTAGTATGCGATGAAAAACAACAACCTTATTGTATTCAAATTTTTGGCAATAATATTGAATTATACGGGAAAATCGCAAAACAACTATCGTCTTTGCCTATTAACGGCATAGATCTTAATATGGGTTGCCCGGCAAAGCATGTTGTGCAAAGTTTAAGCGGCGGGCATCTTATGCGAGAAATAGATTTAGCCGCGCAAATTGTTGCCACATGTAAAGCAAATACGCATCTTCCGGTAAGCGTTAAAACAAGGCTTGGTTGGAGTGATGAAGCGAACCTTTTGCCTTTTGCGAAACGACTTGAAGAAGCCGGCGCCGATAGCCTGACTATACACGGAAGAACACATAAACAAGGTTACCGCGGCTATGCTAATTGGGAACCTATATACGAATTAAAAAAACAAGTATCTATTCCTGTTATAGGTAACGGCGACGTACAAAACTATGAAGACGGTTTAGAGAAATTACAAAACCTAGACGGCTTTATGATAGGACGTGCGGCTATAGGTAATCCGTGGGCATTTCTTCCAAAAGAACAAAGGGAAGCCGTGACCTTAGCAGATAAAATAGAGGTTATGTTAGAACATCTTTCTTTATTATGTAGCGAAAAAGAAGAAACAAGAGCAGTCATACAGTTTAGAAAACATATGGTCGGCTATATTTCCGGTTTTCGTAATGCAAAAGAAGCCCGTATTGCTCTTTTGAAGGCAACAACAAAACAAGAATGTAAGCAAATTGCTTATTCAATTATCTAAATTTTTCACTTTCTTTTCAAATTTATTTTATGCAAGAACCTAATGCTTATATAGAAAGAGGCGTATCGTCAACAAAACAAGAAATTCATGCTATTGTTTCAGAACAAAAACAAGGCTTATTTGACGGGGCGTTTTGCCGTATCCTTCCAGACCACCTTACCGGTGATTCTGATTATTGCCTTCTTGTCCACGCAGACGGCGCCGGAACTAAATCTTCTTTAGCTTATATCTATTGGAAAGAAACAGGCGACGTTTCTGTTTTTCGTGATTTAGCCTATGATTCGCTGATTATGAACCTAGACGACCTTGCCGCTTGCGGTTGTGTTAGTAATTTTATGCTTTCTAATACGATTGGTAGAAACAAACACCTTATACCGGAAGAAGTGATTCGCGAAGTGATTCAAGGGTATGATGATTGTATTGACGTGCTTTCTCGTTGTGGCATAGACATCTATTCTTGCGGTGGTGAGACTGCCGACGTAGGGGACTTAGTACGTACTTTAATTATTGATAGCTCTTTAACAACAAGAATGAAGCGAAGTGATATTATTAACGCCGCTCATATTCAAGAAGATAGTTTTATTGTTGGGTTTGCTTCTTTTGGGCAAGCTTTATGGGAAACAAAATATAATAGTGGCATAAGTAGTAACGGCTTAACTGCCGCAAGACACGACGGTTTGCAAAAAATATACGCTAATACTTATCCGGAAAGCTATGCTCCGCAAACAAATCAAAAATACGTTTATTCCGGAAAAGGTTTGCTTAGCGATCCTTTAGAAGGAACGCCTTTAACACTGGGGCAAGCATTGCTTTCACCAACAAGAACCTATGCTCCTTTGATTCGTAAAATACTAAAATCCTATGCATCACAGGTGCAAGGATTGATTCATTGTACCGGCGGGGGACAAACTAAGTGCCTTCGTTTTGGAAGTGGCATTGAGTATATAAAAGATAATCTTTTTCCTATACCTCCTTTGTTTGCCTATTTGCAAGATAGCGGGAACGTGCCTTTACGTGAAATGATGAGTATATATAATATGGGGCATCGCCTTGAAGCTTTTATTAAAGAAGAATCCGTTGCTAACGAGTGTATTGCAATGGCACAAGAATGCGGTATAGAAGCGCGTATTATAGGGCGAACAAAAGCGGCAAAAACAAAACAAAATAGCCTTACTATTATAAGTCAAAATGAACAATTGACTTATAGTTTATAAAATGAGCCATACTATACAAATGAAGCAAAAACACCTTTTATTACGTGCTGCCTTCCAAGAAACGATAGAACGCCCCCCTGTTTGGGTTATGCGACAAGCCGGACGTTATTTGCCTGAATACAGAGCCATACGAAGCCAAGCTAAAAGCTTTTTAAATCTTTGTTATACACCGGAACTAGCGGCGGAAGTATCTTGCCAACCTTGGGAACTGATTGGCGTTGATGCGATTATTATGTTTTCCGATATTTTAACGCCCCTTGTTGGTCTAGGTTTAGATTTAAGTTTTGACGCCGGTCCGGTTTTTCTTAATCCTATACGCACCTTAAGCGACGTTCAAGCATTAAGTCATTTTGATCCGGAAAAACATACTGACTTCGTAGGGAAGACACTAGACTTAATTCAAAAACGAGTGCAACAAGCCGTTCCTATTCTTGGCTTTGCCGGCGCGCCTTTTACATTGGCTTGCTACGCCATTTCCGGTAAGAAAATAACGTCGTTTGCTCAAATTAAACGGTTGTTACATGAAGATAAACCAATGATGCAAGCGTTAATGGAAAAGCTAACTGATTTAACAATACGCTATTTAAATTACCAAATCGCTTGCCAAGTCGATATGATTCAACTCTTTGATACATGGGCTGGCGTGCTTTCACCGGAAGATTACAAAGAATTTGTCTTTCCTTACGTTGAAAAAATCTTTGCTTCTTTAGATAAAAAAGGCGAAGTGCCATATGCTTATTATATTCGCGGTGGCGAGCACTTACGCGATTATATGGCAACAAGTGGCGCTAATATTATAGCGCTTGATTGGATGTCGGACTTAACGGAAAATATCAAACAATATGGCGATAAAGTTGCTATACAAGGTAACTTTGATCCAGATTTGCTTTTTTGCGAGCCTCATACTATTCAAAAACTAGTAGAGCAAAAGTTAACTAGCTTGCCTAAAAAAACAGGTTTTATTTTTAACTTAGGTCATGGCATTGATAAAGAAGTACCACCGGAACACTTGCGCAGTTTAGTTAATACAATAAAGGCTTTTCGCTTTTAGTTATGAAGCTCTTAGACTTGCTTTATTTTTGTATATTACTAGTTATAAGCCCGTTTTTGCTAGTATATACTTTACTGAGTAAAGAACGTAGATCAGAGATGTTGGGGCGTTTCTTTTCTCTCGCCGATACAAACACAACCAACCCACTTTGGATTCATGCCGCGTCTTTTGGTGAAATGAATCTTGCTTTATTATTATATAAAAAATTAAAACAATCTCATGTAGATCTTACTTTTGTTTTTACAACAGGAAGGAAGCCGGCGTTTTTACTTGCGAAACAGCAAACGAATATGCCGGTATATTGGTTGCCTTTTGATTTTAGTTTTCTTGTTAAACGATTTTTACGTCGTGTTAAACCGTGCGGTTTAGTGCTTATAGAAACAGAGCTATGGTTTAACATGTTACATGAAACGGCGCAAGTTTGCCCTATTGTCATTAGTAATGCCAGATTAGGGAGCACTAGCTATAAGCGATATAAAAAAATATACTTTCTCATACATAGGTTAATGCAAAACCTAACTTATACAATGGCTTGTAATGAAGAAAGTTATAATCATTTTGCTAAACTTGGCGTTAGTAAAAACAAGCTTAGTCTTGTTGGCAATTTGAAGTTTGACGGTCAATTTACTATTACAGACGAAGAGCAAACGCAATTTAAGAAAGATATAGGACAGGTTGCACAAAGCAAGCTATTTGTTGCCGGCTCAGTGCAACCGGAGGAATTCCCTATTTTATGGCGTGCTTTGCAAAAACAAGGTAATGCAAATTTTTTGAAGTTAGTACTAGTCCCGCGTCATTTAGAAAAGTATAAATCTTTCGTACAATTTGCCAAGCAAGAAGCGATTCATTTATATACGCTAACAGATAGCCAAGACGATATTAGCGGTTTTTGGCAAGATACGAAGCAAGCCGTTTTGTTGGTAAATCAAATGGGCGTATTACGCCAATGGTACGCTATAGCCGATATGGTTTTTGTTGGCGGTTCGTTTTGTCCACGTGGAGGGCAAAATATGATAGAAGCCATTGCTCTAGGTAAACCAGTTTTTGTTGGACCTTATACGTTTAATTTCAAAAATGAAGTTAAGTTATTAAAGCAAGCAAAAGCCCTAGCCATTTGCAATACAGAAGAAGAGGCGGCAACGTATCTTAGCTATATACAAACTAACCCGGTAGTATTAGAGCGACAAGTCAAGCAAGGAACGACGTTACTAGAAGCAGCAAAAGGGGCACTAGAGAAGAATAGTAAGCAAATAGAATTATCAATCTTATCTAAGAGAAAGTAGCAATTTTACTTCCTAATAAGATAAAAAAACAGCGATTAAATCCTTGAGATAAGAAGTTTTGTTGCCTTCCTTTCCTGTTACTGTATAAACAACCCAGCGATTAAATCCCCGAGATGAAATAAAAAACTATTTCAAAATAAAGAAGCTGCCCCAGCGATTAAATCCCTGAGAGAAGAAGTTTTGTTGCCTTCCTTTCCTGCTATTGTATAACCAGCCCCAGCGATGAAATCCTTGAGATTAGATAAAAGCTAGTACATAAGAATAAACTTATAAGCTAGCCTGTTTTATTTCAAAATAAAGCAACTGTTTCAATAAAGATACCCCGCCTCAGCTATTAAAGCCTTGTGATAAGAAGTTTTGTTGCCTTCCTTTCCTGCTATTGTATAACCAGCGCCAGCAATTAAATCCTTGAGATTAGATAAAAAAAGGCTAGTATATAAGAATAAACATATATACTAAGCTATTTTGCTTCACAATAAAGAAGCTATGCTAATAAGTATAAACAGCGTTAGCGATTAAATCCCTGAAATAAAATAAAAAACTATTTCAAAATAAAGAAGCTGCCTCAGCGATTAGATCCCCGAGACTAGATAAAAGCTAGTACATAAGAGCAAACTAATTTATTTTCTATGCTAATAAGTATAAACAACGTTAGCTGTTAACTCACTGAAATGAAATAAAAAACTATTTCAAAATAAAGAAGCTGCCTCAGCGATTAGATCCCCGAGACTAGATAAAGGCTAGCACATAAGGACAAACTTATAAGCTAGCCTATTTTATTTCAAAATAAAGAAACTGTTTCAATAAAGATAAACAGTCCCAGCGATTAAATCCTTGAGATAAGAAGTTTTGTTGCCTTCCTTTCCTGCTATTGTATAACCCGCTCCAGCGATGAAATCCCTGAAATAAAAAACTGTTTCAATAAGTATAAAAAGCCTCAGCGATTAAATTCCTGAGATTAGATAAAAAGCTATTTTAATAAAGATAAACAGCCCCAGCGATTAAATCCCTGAAATTAGATAAGAAAGCTAGTATATAAGAACAAACTTATAAATTAATTTATTTTATTTCAAAATAAAGCAACTGTTTCAATAAAGATACCCCGCCTCAGCTATTAAAGCCTTGTGATAAGAAGTTTTGTTGCCTTCCTTTCCTGCTATTGTATAACCAGCGCCAGCGATTAAATCCCCGAGATGAAATAAAAAACTATTTCAATAAGGATACCCCGCCCCAGCGATTAAATCCCTGAGATGAAACAAAAAAAGGCTAGTACATAAGAATAAACATATATACTAGCCTAATTTATTTCAAAAGAAAGAAACTGTTTCAATGAGTATAAAAAGCCTCAGCGATTAAATTCCTGAGAGAAGAATAGTAAGCAAATAGAATTATCAATCTTATCTAAGAGAAAGTAGCAATTTTACTTCCTAATAAGATAAAGAAGCTATGCTAATAAGTATAAACAGCGTTAGCGATTAAATTCTCGAAATTAGATAAACAGCGCCAGCGATTAAATCCCTGAGATGCTAGTACATAGTAAAAACTTATAAGCTAGCCTGTTTTGATTCAAAATAAAGCAACTGATTCAATGAGTATAGACAGCCCCAGCGATTAACTCCCCGAGATGAAATAAAAAACTATTTCAAAATAAAGATAAACAGCCCCAGCAATTAAATCCCCGAAATGAGATAAAAGCTAGTACATAGTAGAAATTTATAAGCTAGCTTGTTTTGCTGCACAATAAAAAAGCCGTGCTAATAGACATAAATAAAACCAGCCATTAAATCCCTGAGATAAGCAGTTTTGTTGCCTTCCTTTCCTGCTATTGTATAAATATCGTCAGCGATTAAAGCCTTGTGATTAGATAAAGAAACCGCCCCCCCCAGCGATTAAATTCCTGAGATAAGAAGTTTTGTTGCCTTCCTTTCCTGCTATTGTATAACCAGCTCCAGCGATTAAACCCCCGAAATTAGATAAGAAAGCTAGTACATAAGAGCAAACTTATAAACTAACCTAATTTATTTCAAAATAAAAAAACGTACTAATAAGCAGAACCAACCCAGCGATTAAATCCCTGAGATAAGAAGTTTTGTTGCCTTCCGTTCCTGTTACTGTATAAACAACCCAGCGATTAAATCCCCGAGATGAAATAAAAAACTATTTCAAAATAAAGAAGCTGCCCCAGCGATTAAATCCCTGAAATGAAATAAAAGCTAGTATATAAGAACAAACTTATAAACTAATTTATTTTATTTCAAAATAAAAAAACATACTAATAAGCAGAACCAACCCAGCAATTAAATTCCTGAGATAAGAAGTTTGTTGCCTTCCGTTCCTGTTATTGTATAATCAGCACCAGCGATTAAATCCCTGAGATGAAATAAAAAAAGGCTAGTATATAAGAATAAACATATATACTAACCTGTTTTGCTTCAAAATAAAGAAGCTATTTCAATAAAGATAAACATCGCCAGCGATTAAATCTCTGAGATTAGATAAAAAGCTAGTACATAAGAACAAACTTATACACTAATCCGGTAGTATTAGAGCGACAAGTCAAGGAAGGAAGTAGCAAAAGGGGCGTTAGAGAAGAATAGTAAGCAAATAGAATTATCAATCTTATCTAAGAGAAAGTAGCAATTTTACTTTCTCTTAAAATAAAAAACTATTTCAATAAAGATACCCCGCCTCAGCTATAAATCCCCGAGATGAAATAAAAAAAGGCTAGTACATAAGAATAAACATATATACTAGCCTTTTTAATTATATAAGAAATAGTTTCTAGTCTTCTATTTTAGAAGTAGCCATACGTTTCTTATAAATTTTTTGTAGATCATATAAATCTTGTTTCAAAATAAAGAAACCGTTCCAATGAGCATAATCAGCCCCCGCCATTAAAGCACCGTGGCGAGCTCTTCTGCCTTCATGATGCCATAAATGGTAGTAAATAACTTGGAAAGGATCTAACCAAGGATTTGGATTAAGTAGTTTCTTACTTTGTAACGTATCTAGCATTTTCTTAGCTGGTGCCAAGTAAGCTTCGTTATATAACTTAACTGCCGAATCAGCTTGTTTAAAGAAGTTAGCTGCTAAATGTTTCGTATGACAAGACAAGCAAACAGTTTGCATTTTTGCCCTTCCGGCAACACCGTTACCATAATAAGGATCCATTACGTTATGTGACGTACGCGGTTTAGAAACAGGTGCCCACGAATTCCAATATAATCTTTCTGTAATATTATGAGTCGTTTTTAGAGGTCCTATACCGCTCATGTGGCAAGTTGCACAAGTAGGTCCTCTATAATCGCCCGGTTCCCAAGCGTCAGGTGCTGAATCCCAATTCCAGCTATTTCCTTCTGATGCAAAGACTTGACCGTGTTTAGAAGCTTCAAATACTTCTTTATCAGGATGATCCGGTCCTAAATGGCAAGAAGAACAAGCTGCCGGTTTCCTTGCTTCGGCAATACTAAATTTATGTCTAGTGTGGCAAGCAGAGCAGTTTCCTACGCTACCGTCAGGGTAAACAGTACCAATACCGGACGCTGGCCAAGTGCTAGGTGACGGTCTTCCCGGTTTTCTTTCTGCTTTGGTTTGTAATTTCATTCTATTACCATGGCATTGCATACAACCGGTTTGGAAAGGTGCCATTTTATATTTAGGATGATTTCTTCCTTCATGTACTGTTACAAGAGCTTGTAATTTTTTGTTTTTTTCAATATGAAGGAACGCGCGATAATGTCCGCTTTCTTTAAATTGTTTTACTTCGGCAGCGTGGCAACGTGCACAGACTTTAGGCGATACTAAAGGAGTAATAAAAGCAACGGATTTATGTTTTTTAGAACCCTTACCACCAAGAGCGCCGTTTCCGGCAGCATGGCAGTCAATACAAGAAACGCCAACATGAGCATGACGACTATTTTTCCAATCTAGAACAACGCCGGGCATGACTTTGCTATGGCAAGAAACGCATTTTTGGGCAGTCGCACTAAGATTACGAGAAAATTTAATCGGCGTAGCATGTGATACGTAAGGTTTAGTTCTAGTTGCCGCCTGTTTTCCTGTAACAGCAAAAGCAACTGAAGAACAAGTCAACATAAAGGCACAAAGAACTAAGATATAATGGAATCGATTTAGCATGGTATTACCTTAATTAATTATTAATTTGATCTCTTTAAAGAGAGAAACATAGATAAATTTTTGTGCCCAACATGTGGATGACAAGAACTACAAGAACGATCAGTGTCTTTCATAAAATAAGGGCGATGGGCAACCCAAGCTTTAGTAGTTGTTAAAATCGGTGATTTTAAAGCACGATGACAAGAAAGACAACCCGAATCAAAAACAAAGGAGGTTCTACGTTTTCGCGTTGCTTCCCAATCAATTTTATCAGTGTCTTGAAAAGTGGAAGCAAAGTAATCACGAATACCGGCTTTTGTTTTTGTTATAAATAGTGTCGCTGCATTAGTATGATCAAGGTGACATTGAATGCACTGCGCTTGCACGCTATAAGCATTATTTCCACCGTGAACGTCTTCTTCATATGCTAGCACCATTGGTTGCATTTCATGGCATCCCCCGCAAAATTGCGCGTCGCCAGTATTATTAAAGATAGTCTCAAAAAATAACCAGCCGCTAATCATAACGATGCCAAAAACTCCAATACATAACAAGCTTACAAGCGTAATTTTTGTTTTGTTTTGCATAAATATTCAAAAAGAATAAATAAAATAAAAATATTTTATTTTGATAATTATTAAACTACAGTATTATTATATACCTAAATATGTAATAGTCAAGATAATAAAATAACGATTTATTATTAAAATTATATTAATGTTTTACTCAAAAAATCAGATGGAATATATACTTACAATTTCACACATGGCAGACGTTGCTTTACTTGCCAATAAGCTTACAAAAGAAACGCTGTTTGAAACCAATTTATTTTCAAAACAAGGTAGTTTATCTCTGGAAGAAGTGAAAGAATTAGCGCAAAGCATACAAGGAAAAACCAAACGCGTTTTTGTTTGGGATAGTTTGCAAAGTGATAAACAAATACAAGCAAAGCTTCCTATTGTTAAAGCGTTGCTACCTTATTTTGATGCGATTCGTTTTGCCGATATAGGTATTAGCAAGGTATTAGAAGAAAATGAAATTCATATAGAAAAACAATTGAGTTTACTACATACAACGCCTAGCGCGCATGCTGTTTTAAGTTGGTTACTTGCTTTAAAAGATAAACCAACGGTGGTGGCAATTTCAAATCAAATCCCGCTAGATGAAATAAAATTACTTTCCCAACTACTTATAGAGAACAACCTTTCTTGTGCTATAGAGTTGCTAGGAGCAGGTAAATTAGAAGTATATTATTCGTCCCGATCCTTACTAGATCGGCAAGATAAAGACGCGTTTCTTGTGCAAGAAATAGCTAGTGAAGATAGACCTTTGCAAAAAAATAAAATCCAGCAAAAACAAGCGGGTACTTTAATGTATTATGATAAAGATTTGTATATCTTAGATTTAGCAACAGAAATAGAACAGTATTATATAACAAGATTAGCAATTTCATTTCCACAAGAAAAAGAAAGACAAGCATTTATAAATTTACATACTAATATTAATTGGCAAACAGAGCTTAAGCAATATTGGACAACGCCCACTTTTAGAGGTTTTTTAAGAGCAAATCGAACGGATAAGCCGTTAAGTCGTTTAAAAAATCAGTTTTTAGATCAATATAGAGAGCAAGCCTTTGCTACTTTAATTGACGCACATAAACCAAATTATTGCGTTATTGAATTACTTCGCCCTGTTACTTTGCCAATAAGTGGCTATATGATTACGCCGGAAGGGAAACGCTGGGATTTTAATTTTACAAGTTTAGTTAACTTAAAAGAAGAAATTTTTACAGACCAAGTTCCGCAAGGTATATATAAAGTAGGTTGGTTAAAATATAGTTTTCCAACAAGCTTACTTTGTTTCAATGAAGATTAAGAACGTATAATATAAATATACGATGACAAGTAATTTGCTTTAGCTTGCCCACACAAAGGCAAAGTAAAAACGCAAGTTTTGCTTTACTATAACCGTATAAAAAAAGTATATAATACAAAAGTTACTTATTATTAACATAAAGAGAAAAAATTATGCCTAGATTAATATTCCCTAAAATAGATTTAACAAACGTACAAGCAGTCATTACGGATATAGATAGTACTTTATACTTTTTTGATCCGGCACATGAAAAAACGTTAGAAGAATGCCGCGATTTTTTTGAAAAAGATTTTCAAGGGCAATTTGACGCCGATCAATTTATTAAAGACTATTTAGAAGAAAGGGAAAAATTGGCGAAAAGGCTAGCCCCGCAAGGAGCGTGTCGTTCTCGTTTATTTGCCATGCAAGTTATATTTGAAAGAATGAACGTAAAGCAATCTTACGTTAAAGCTATGGAATATGAACAATTCTACTGGCAACACTTTATGACACATATGAAACGAGACGAAGACGCCTTTCGTTTTTTAGAAGCATG
This sequence comes from SAR324 cluster bacterium, assembly GCA_002995645.1. GTDB lineage: Bacteria > SAR324 > SAR324 > XYD2-FULL-50-16 > HCM1 > HCM1. Next base: position 46,017 of record PUHO01000015.1, read on the forward strand.
TAAAGCTAAAAATATACCGGTATGTGCGCTTACAGATATGCAATCTCATTTTCAAATACAAAAACTACAAGCATTAAAGCTAGAAAATTTGATTGATTACCTTGTTACTTCAGAAGAAGCCGGCGCCGAAAAACCGGCAAAAGTCGCATTTCAAAGAGCACTAGATAAATTAGGAAAAGATCCGCAACATGTTATTATGATTGGTGATAATTATGAAAAAGATATAGTCGGTGCAGAAAAAATGGGGATAAAAGGCTATACGGTTCTTATAGAGCAAGATTAAATAAACCGCCTCTTTAGTATAAGATATAAATAGTACAAATTATTTATATCTTATATGAACATGAAAATACTATTTTATATAATCTTAAAAAAAGATAATTGTTAACTTATACAAGACAAGAAGCCCTAAGAAAATAGAAAAGTATTTACGTAAGTTCTTTTGTGAAGTTTTTTGACCAATACGAATTCCAATCGGGACAAAAACAATAGTAACCGGAATAAAAACGACAACAGCAAGAAGAAAGACGTAACCAAGCGTGTAAGGCGGTGTTGTTGGGTTTGTGTGTAAACTATGCAAAAAATAGCCAATCGTACTACTAGAAGCAACAGAGAAAACAATAACTGACGCGTTGCCAATTGCCTTGTGTATGGAATAATTAAGGTAAGTAAATATAGGCACAGCTAACACGCCGCCGCCAATTCCTAAAATAGAAGCAATACAACCAACTAATAAGCCAATAAAAATGTTAACCCAATTTGGCGGTGTGTTTTTTAATAAAGGCTTCCCTGTTCCAAACCATAAATTAAAAGATAAATAGGAAAAAACAACAATAAAAATAATATGCAAAGCTAAAGGCGTTGCGAAAATAGCTAGCGACGATCCTATTTGTGCTCCAATTAATAGAGAAGGAACAAGAAAAGTAAGCATATGCCAATGAATATTTTTATTTCTGTGATGCGATAGCATAGCGCGTGTAGAAGAAAACATCGCAATACAAAGCGAAGTAGCTGACGCCATGATAATCGAGTCTTTTAACGGCGTATGTAAAAGAGGAAAAACAAATTGGAATACCGGCACCATAATGATACCGCCGCCAATCCCAAGCAATCCCGAGCTGAAGCCAACAAGAGCGGCAATAAAGATAAAACCACCAACTAGTAATAATAGAGTATATAAAGACATTATGAAAATTATATATAAGTTAACAAATTATGATAGGCTATGTATAACATAAATAGTATAAAGCTGTTAAGCTTATCTTGCTAAAATATAAATTTTATTTTGATATAGTGTGAGGTAAATAATTTTTATTGCATATCTTTATGTTTACGTTTAAATTAAAGATATAACTAGATAAAGTAAACGTATATTCATAACGGTAGTAAAATGAAAATTGAAAAGACAAAATTTGGCAATCTTTGGGGACAAGATACGTATTTGTATACATTAGAAAATGATAATCAAATTGTCGCTAAAATTAACGATTATGGCGCAACTTTAAAAAACCTATACGTTCCCGATAAAAACGGAGTATGTAAAGATATTGTACTTGGTTTTGGCGATTTTTATGCAAGTATACAGTCTAACCCTTTTATGGGCGTGATCGTAGGAAGGTTTGCTAATAGAATAAAAAACGGAAGATTTACGTTAAACGGAAAAGAATATCAATTGCCGGTGCAAGCTACAACAGGGAATCACATACACGGCGGGGTACGTGGTTTTGATAAATATATATGGCAAGCAACAACGAAACAAACGGCAGACAGTGTTAGTTTAATTTTGCAACACCATTCGCCAAACGGTGATGAAAACTACCCCGGGGCGTTAGACGTGAAAGCAACGTACACCTTACGAAACGATAATAACCTTATATTAGAAATGGAAGCGGTTTGCGATCAAGATACCATTATTAACCTTGTAAATCATAGTTATTTTAACCTTGCCGGTCATGAAAACGGATCGTTACATACACATACAATACAAATTGACTCTAATCAAATCCTAGAAGCAGACGAGAAACGAATACCAACAGGTAAAATCCTTCCTATAGAAGAAACAACGCTTGATTGTAGGACCCCCATTGCAATGAAAGATTTATTTGCAAAACAACAAAATAACGGAGTAGACAATTGCTTTGTTTTAGATAATCCAAAAAGAGAAGTAAAGAAAGTGGCAACTGTAATAGAAGAAGAAAGCTCCCGCATAATGGACTTGTATACAGATAACGTAGGCGTACAGTTTTATAATGCGCCCGGCTTAGGTGCGGCAAAGTTACAGGGAAAAGACGGCGTGCAATATGGTAATTGTGCCGGATTTTGCCTTGAAACGCAGCATTTCCCAAATAGCCCGAATCAACCTTCTTTTCCTTCTTGTGTATTGAAAAAAGGAGAAGTATATAAACATACGTGGCAACTAGCTTTTAGAACGCAATAAAATATGAGAAAAATAGACACTATTTTACAACAACAAGGCATTGCTTTTATTAGTGGTAAAATAAAAGAATCGCTTAAACCGTTTGTCTTATTTGATTCAGCTTTAGTAGAAATCAAAGAACCAACATGGGGCTTTGATTGGCATGCTCATTCTGGCGTTGCAACCTTGTCTTTTCCCTATGTTGGTAAAGTGGAGCATGAAGACACAACAGGAAGTAAAAGAACCATTGAAGCCGGCGGGTTTCAATGGATGCATACAGGTAACGGCATATTACATAAGGAAGTTTTTACACCTGATCAAGGGCAAGTTGGTTTTCATCAATTATGGGTTCGTTTACCGCCGGAAGAAGAGCAAAAAGACGCTAGCTATTTTGAAGCGCAAAAATCGCAAATTCCTGTTGTAGGAACAACGCGTATTTTTATTGGTGAATATAACGGGGTGCAATCGCCTTATAAAGTACCTGTTGATATATCTTTTTTTGATATACATTTGCAAGCCGGCGAAGTATGGGAATACCAACCTAGTGAAACACAGCAAAGAGGCTTGCTTTATCCAAGAAACGGTAAGCTTATCATTGAAGGACAAGAAATGCAGGCATACGAGCTTGGCAAGTTTGTTGATTCAACTGAAAAAATTAAAGTAAAAGCCATAGAAAGCAGTGATTTTATTATAGCGTTAGCTCAAATAGATACCTATCCTTTAGTAGCTAGTTACGGGCAACTACATACAAATAAAGAAGCGCTTATATTGGCAACGCAAAAAATAGCCGCCTTAAAGAAAAGTAAAAATTTATAAAAATAATGGAAGATATAAAACGGCGTTGTTTTGGGAATAGAGCAACAGAAAAGAAATATGCAGCATATCACGATACAGAATGGGGCATTCCTGTATATGACGATACTAAATTATTTGAAATGCTGATCTTAGAAGGCGCGCAAGCCGGTATTAGCTTTCGTATTGTTTTAGATAAAAGAGAGGGCTATAAAAAAGCTTTTCATCAATACAACCCTGCCAAAGTGGCGCAAATGAGTGATGACGAACTAGCACTTTTATCACATAATAAAGATATTATTCGTAATCGTTTGAAAATAGCTTCGGCGCGTACGAATGCACGTGCTTTTGTTGCAATACAAAAAGAATACGGTTCGTTTGCAAAGTATGCTTGGCAATTTGTTGATAATCAACCTAGATTAAACGAATATGCAAGCTCGGCAGAGGTGCCGACTTTTACAAAAGAAAGCCTTGCCTTTTCTAAGGATTTAAAGGCACGTGGTATGAAATTTGTTGGAGAAGTTATTATGTATGCCTATATGCAATCAGTAGGAATGATGAACGATCATATACAAAGTTGCTGGTGCTATGCACGAGATAGGCAAAATATAAAATAAGCTTAGTCTTTATTGATAAGCAAGAAGCATGTATTCAACTAAGAGTAAATTGTTTATTTGGGGATCTGCAGGAAGGGTTGCCACAATCTTAAATTTATATCCTAGATTCCAACTATCAATTAACGGCTTAATATCTGTGAAATCAGATATAGAATGATAAATAGAAATAGCTAATGCCGGTTTATATTTTGTGATTGTTTCTTTTGCTCCTATCACACCGCCTTGCTCCGCACCTTCAATGTCGTATTTAATCAATCCAATATTAGTTATATTATTTTTTTGAACGTATTCGTCAATAGAAATAATTTCAATAGTTTCATAGTTAATATTTTCTTTTATTGAATAATGTCCCTGTAGTGACGTTTTTATAGAATTTGCCGCGAAATGCTCGTTTGTAATTTTAACTTGTCCCTGTTTATCAGATATACCTAAAGCAACGGCTTGGATTTTATCTTGTAATTTATAGTGTTCAATATTTGAATTTAATATTTTATTTGTTCCCTTTACAGGTTCGAAGGCATATATTTTAGTTGGTTTATATAATTGGAAAGCAAAGCTTGATTCCCCGTAAAAAGCACCGCAGTCTAGGAAAACTTTATTTTCTAGTGCTTGTTTTATTTCATTAGGGAAAAGTCGTACTCCAGAATGAAAATAGCCGGAACTACATGATGTTACCAATGTTCTAGGATACTTTTTTTTAAGTTTTTTAAATGCGGGATCATTAAAAATAAAATCACTATTTTTTAATATTTTCAAATTAGCTTTATCAGTGCATTTTTCTAATAATTTAGGTATATCAGGGACTTTAATATAATCTGCATAAGAGGCAATTAAAGATTTTCTCAAAAAAGAATCAACTACGTCACAAGATTCTTGATCTAATCCTTTCTTTAATTCTTGAATAAAAGGCGCTGATTCAAGAAGTCTATTTTCTAAAATAAATGGATCTAATGCAGGGACAATCGTTTGTGTAATATGATTTTTGTTTCTAAAATGGATAACATAATTAACTATCTGAGGAGGAAGGTGGGTTTTGAGTAAATCTTTAAATTTGAAAGGTAATAAAGTAATCGTACTTTTTATGATTGTAGCTAAAAGCTTACGTAATATAGTGAACATATGTAATATAATGGAAATAGTTTAGTATATGGAAACAGTCTAATAAAATATATATTTTAAGTCTAGTTTTTTTTAATATACCTAAGAAAATCTTTAGCTAAATAGGCTATGGCAATATAGAATTTAGTTTGTGCATTCGCAATGATTTTATCCAGAAAAGAGGGTGCCCAAGGTAATAAATGAAGTTCCCAAAAGGAAGTAATATTTTGTGCAAGGAGATCGGTTTCTTTTTGCTGATTTGTCTTAGCATATTGTTCTAAAAGAAAGCCGGTAAACATAAGCTCTAAAGCAATATGATCAGACGGTTCTGTTTCTTTATTTTGAAACGACATGCCGGCTTGTTGATAAAACTCTTCTACTTTACTCGTTTCTGTTGTAAACAACCTTTCTTCTTTGTCTATATATAAAGAGGCGTAAGGTGGGGCAAGCATAGTATCCGGTCCAATAAATAACTGCGTAAAATCAAGTTCAATTGCCGCTATATCAGAGGCTTGTAATTGCCCTAATGTTTCAAAATGAGTTTGCGTTTCTGCATATGCAAAAGGGAATAACCATTGCTCTTCTCTCGCTGCTTGTATGATAGACGTGACAAGTTCACTTGAAGGCGTTTCATAAAACAGCTTAGAGAAAAAGAAAAAAGTTTCAGCACACAAAGCTATTTCTTGTTGCGTACGTTGTAACATTAAAATAACCTAGTACTTCTTAGTGCGTAAAATGTATTTCTTTCAAAAAAGAAAGCAACCCATAAACAAATTACACCAATAAGGAAAACAACTTTAACAGGAAATTGCTTGTTTGTTTGATGTGCCCAAATAGAGATCCCACAAGCAATGATGCTTAAAAAGAGAAACACAATAAAACTAGTTAGTTGCATGTAGTATCCGGTTACTAGATCAAGCAGCCTATACCCGCCAACAGAAATAGAAATAAGGTGCATTAGTTGCCAAGGAAGCGCAAAAAATTCAATTAATAAAGCGATGCCGGCAGTAAAAATACTATAGGTTTGTAACATTCGTTTTGTTGAATCTTCTATATGATTCCAAAATAACGTTATCCCGTAAACCTTCATAGATCCAAGAAGTAAAGCCGCAACTAAAAAGCGTAAGAGCGTATGAGGATAACTCCAAGCCGGATTAGTTCCGCTCATTTTGCCGTATATACCGCTCATAGCAAGTAAAGTTGCCAGTCCAAGAAGTGCCGAAACGTATAACATAGCTTTGGATCCTTGTAGCTTCCAAAGGACAAACAAAGAAAGACAAAATAAAGAAAGTAGCACCACTTCTGCCGGCAAAGGTTGTGTAAAGATACGCGATAAAATCCAAAAAGCATGGAAAGGGCTACCTAAATGAAACGTTGCAATAATAATAGCAATAAGACTGGTAGCCGCTGCCCCAAGGAATATAACTTGCGTTGATTTTTGCTGATTTGTTTGCCTAATTTGTACTGCGCTAGTAATCCAAGCTACGCCTAAGGATACTTGGAAAAGTAGCGTAAAAACTAAAAGTGGTAATTCGTTAAAAATAATAGTTTGATTAAACACGTTGTACCTCCTGATTAACTAAAGGAAATTGTACTTTACCTTCGGTAGATCCGGCAACTTTTGCTTTTCTTGCCGGCGTAATACAAAGGGACGGCGTGGTTAGCTTGTTGCTAGGTAAAGGCGCAACGGCAGCGAGAGTCGTTGCATGTTTTTTGCGTAAGTCGTTGATTTCACCGGCGTCTAAAGCACGACTAGGGCAGGCTTCCACACAAATTGGCTTTAACCCTGCTTCTACTCTTTCAGCGCAACCGTTGCATTTTTGCATAACTCCTTTTTGTTCGTTAAATTGCATAGCACCGTACGGACAAGCCATAGCGCAGCTTTTGCAACCAATACAACGTTTTTCATTAACAGAAACAACGCCTGTTTTTTCTGACTTCATAAGCGCGCCAGTTGGGCAAACTTTAAGACAAGCCGGATTAGCGCAATGATTGCAAGAAATCGAAGTGTAGTAGGCAAAAGCAGAGCACTGATAAATATCATGTTTTGTATTTACAGCAACAGAAGTGCCGCCTTCATATTCGTATACACGTCTAAAATTTTGCGACGTATTGAGTCGTTTGTAGTCTTTACATGACATTTGGCAAGTACGACAGCCAATACAGCGACTTTGATTAAAATAAAATCCAAATTGTTTTTTCATAAATATTCCTGTATTTAAGCTTTTTTGATATCTACTAAGATTGAATGCGTTCCATTTCCTTTAGAAAGAGGGGTAGGCATAAAAGAAGACAATGTATTAATACAGCCGCCTACGTCAATGCCGTTTTCTTCTTTAAACCAACCGCCTTCAGGGAAGCTAACGACGCCCGGACGAATACGTTGCGTTACGTTGGCTATGAGTTGCACTGTGCCGCGATCGTTAAAAATATGAACTGTATCGCCATGAGCAATGTTTCGTTTTTTAGCGTCTACCGGGTTAATCCATGCATATTGTGGATTGACTGCCCGAATAGCTTCACTTTCCCAGAAACTAGAATGAGTTCGTCCTTTATAGTGATATCCAAAACATTGTAACGGATATTTTTTTCTTGTTGGATCGCTATAATTTTCTCTTGCATCCCAATGCACACCAAGTGCATGTAGCTCGTTGCCTTTACGTAGTTTCCAAGTTTTGATTTTTTCCGCAATAGTAGAAGAGTAAATTTCAATTTTACCGGACGGCGTGGTAAGGCGATGTTTTTTAGGATCTTTCACAAAATCTTCATATGCCACACTTGGTTTAGCAATCGTTTTTCCTTTGAAAATACCTTGTGTTAACATAGTTTCAAATGGTGGCAAGTTATGTTGCGGCGCTGCCTTACGCGATTCGTCCCATAAGTACTTAACCCATTCGTCATGAGTACGCCCTTCGCTAAATTCAGTAGCTAAATTCAATTTCTTAGCAATACCAAACGCCATATCGTATACTGTTTTAGTTTCATATAAAGGCTTAATAGCTCCAGTAGAAACAATGAGATAAGGGCGAATGCCTGTATTAGCTTTAAAAGAAATATCTTGTTGTTCAAAATGAGTAGCATCAGGGAGTAAAATATCAGCAAACTTGCCACTAGAAGTTAACGTAATATTAACTTCAACTATAAACTCACACTTACTTTCATCTTCCAAAATAGAAGCTAACTTTTTAAAATCAGCATGTTGATTCATCATGTTGCCGCCATAGTTCCATATAAATTTTATAGGAGCTTTTAGCTTGTCGTTACCTCTAATCCCGTCAGTTGTGGCAGTCATTTCATTATGCCGTACAATAGCGTCAGGCCAAAGGAACATGGGAATAGTTGTTTTTACCGGATTTGTTTTTACCGGAAACGGTGTAATAGAAAAACCAGGCGACGATCCTTCTCTTGCTCCGCTATTAGTTCCGGGAAGTCCTATCCCTTTCATACAAGCTAACGTGGCAATCGCTCTTGAAATCGCCGTTCCATTAGAATGGCGTTGCGGTCCCCAACCTTGCACAATAAAAGGTCTTTTTGCTTTGCCGATTAGTTGTGCTATACGTATGATTTGAGAAGCGGGAATGCCGGTAATTTCACTTGCCCACTGCGGTGTTTTAGGAGTTTTGTCTTCACCGGTGCCCATAACGTAATCACGATACGAAGCATTTTCCGGTGCGCCTTTAGGTAAGGTATGCCGATCAAAACCTACGCAATACGTATCTAAAAATGCTTGATTTTGTGTTTTTTCTTGTAACATGACATAAGCAATGCCGGCAACTAAAGCGGCGTCTGTAGCCGGTCGTAAAGCAACCCATTCTGTTGCTCTTGTTGCGGCAGTATCAGATAAACGCGGATCAATGGCAATAGAAGTTATTTTATTTTTTTCTAGTGCTTCCATAAGAAAAAAATTAGCCCCACCGCCGGACATTCTAGTAACGGCAGTATTGTTGCCAAACATAACAAGTAAATCAGATTGTTGTATGCCACTCATATCACTACCGGCACCAAAGCCACCGTAAAAAGCGTCAAGCCCGTCTTCAATTTGAGCGGCGCTATAATCGTTATAATGATTTAAATACCCGCCGTAAACGTTCATTAAACGAGCAATAGCAGAGGAGCCCGGCGGCCAGCTTTTGGCAATTGTACCTTTTAATACGCCAGTAGCATAAGAAAGATAGAAAGCTTCATTGCCATATTTAGATTTAATGTTTTGCATTTTTTCAGCAATAATAGAAAAAGCTTCGTCCCAAGAAATACGTTTAAATTGCCCGCTTCCCCTTTTGCCGACACGTTTCATTGGGTATTTTAAACGTTTAGGATCATGAACAATATAACGCCAAGACCGCCCGCGAACACAAGCGCGAACTTGCGGTTGTTCTGCTGAATCGCCGTTTGTGTTATCTGTTTCCGCCCATAGTATGCGATTACCTTTTACAAACACTCTAAGACCGCAAAGAGAACCGCAATTAACGGAGCAAGCGCCCCATGCCATTTTTTCGTGATCTAATAATTCGGATTTGCTAGATGCTTCGGCTATACGAAACTGAAAAGGAATCGCGCTAAACAATCCAAGCATAGCCGAACCTTTTCCTGCCATTTTTAAAAATCCTCGTCTATTAGTATTAATACTAGACATAAAAACTCCTAAATCATTAAATTTTTTAAATAAAACAAGGTGTTAAAGAAACGTGTTAATTAGGTTTAAAACGAATTGTTTTTAATTAATTATAAACTAAATGAAAACCTAACTACATATTCATACAAAGTATAACGTATTTTTTTTAATATGCAAAGTATATTAAAATTAATATAATCTATTTATAATAATAGGAAAGGTAATTTAAATTTAAAAATAAGAAATTAAGTTAATATTATAAAGTAATAGATTTGCCTTACATTAATATGAACTTCAAAAAAATATTTTATTAATATAGAAAAATTATGAACATTAAATCTTTTTTCGATCATAACACGTCTAGTTTTACCTACGTAGTAAATGACAAAATAAGTAAAGAATGTGTGATTATAGATCCGGTGCTAGAATACGATATATTTTCCGGCAAAATAACAACAAAAGCTGCAGACAAGCTTATATTATATATTAATGAAAATAATTTAAAAGTAAAATGGATTTTAGAAACTCATATTCATGCTGATCATATAACCGCAGCAGGTTATATTAAGAAAAAAACAGGTACAAAAATAGGGATAGGTAAAGGCATAATAGACGCTTTGCAATATTGGGTTCCTTTATTTAATATAAGTAAAACAACGCCGCAAGACGGTTCTCAATTTGATCATTTGTTTCAAGATAAAGAAATTTTTAATATAGGGAATTTGCAAATACAAGTTTTGTTTACACCGGGACACACGCCGGTTTGCGTTAGTTATGTTATTGGCGATTCTATTTTTGTAGGTGATACTTTGTTTATGCCGTCATTAGGTACGGCAAGAGCTGATTTTCCCGGTGGCGATGCTAAAACCTTATATCAATCTATAAGAAAAATTTTAAGCTTTCCAAATGAAACTAATTTATATATGAGTCATGATTATCCACAGGAAGGCGAGTTCCCGCGCGAAAAAACAACAGTAAAAGAAGAAAAAGAGCAAAATATTTTAATTAACGAAGAAATTACTTTAGATGAATATATAGAGAAAAGAGAAGCGCGCGATGCTACTTTGTCTATCCCGCGTTTGTTGTTTCCTTCCATACAAATTAATATACGAGCAGGTGAAATAAATAGTAAAGAAGAGAATGATATTAGCTATATTAAGGTGCCAATCAATCAAATATTGTAGAAAAAAGAGCAATAAAATTAACTAGGTAAAACAAAAGCTAAAATTAATTTTAAAAAGTAGTTGACAGGGGAAGGGGAAGGGAGTAGATTAAGGAAAGTAAAGTTGAGAAAGGAATTGAAGTTTGAGACTTTACAAATAGAAGATTAGAAAAAGAATAGGATTGAAAGAAGCAAACAGTGCGGGTATTGT
>PUHO01000016.1:0-3085 GCA_002995645.1 SAR324 cluster bacterium
TATTTATTTAATAAAACAAAGCAACAAGACGTAACAAATTTTTTAACTGATACGTGGAAAAATATAGAACTAGAGCTACAAACCATACAAAAAGCAATTGCCCTTACACTAGACACGCCGGCAGCTATAACATCGCAATTACTTATATTGCAAAAAACAATGCAACAAGCTAAAGATACGTTGCAACAGCAACAGTATGAAAAACATACTGCCTTTAAAAAAGCAAAACAAGAATCCGCAGAAAAGCAAGCAAGAAAAAAAATAACGTCTAAACAACCGCCGCAAGCACTCGTGCCATACTATGCGCTACTAGAATTACCAACAACGGCATCTTTGCAAGAAGTTAAAACAGCGTATAGAAAAAAAATTCAATCTTATCACCCTGATAAACATCATAACGCCGAATTTGATTGGATTAAAAAAGAAGCGGAAGAACAAACAAAAAAACTGAAACAAGCTTATCAAATTTTAATAAATCATTTATCATAATCACCTAAACCATTTTATTATTATGCCTTATTCTATGACGGGAGTCGCACAAGTTGAAGAAACAAAAAATGAGCTATCTTGTCTCATTGAAGTACGTTCTGTTAATCATCGCTATCTCAATTTATCTATCAAATTGCCAAGAGAACTTTGTTGTTTTGAGCAACAAGCCGCGAAGCTAGCTAAGAAGCACCTTTCCAGGGGAAAAGTTGATATTTTCTTACAAGCAAAAACGGATATGAATAACACTTTAATTTTAAACCCGCATGCTTGTAGGCAACTAGAAGAGAAGCGAAAAGAAGTGCGTAAAACCTTAGGCTATAAAGTCCCGCCGTTAACAATGAAAGACTTACAAAATATGCCGGAATGTTTATCTTGGAAACCGCAAGGCTTTGACTATGGCGAGTATACTGACTTCTTGCTTGCTACTTTAGAAAAAGCGTTATTAAAGTTGCGAGATATGCAAAACAAAGAAGGCGTTTCTTTACAAGAAACAATCCAAGGAAATTGTGAAAAAATAAAAGAAATACATAAGCTTATAACAGATCAACAAGATACGATTCAAAAAATGCAACAAGCAAAACTAGAAGAGCGTCTTTGGAATCTACTTGGCAAAACGAAACTAGATAAAACTAGATTATACCAAGAAATAGGCTACCTTCTAGAGCATACTAATATCCAAGAAGAGCTTGACCGCCTTTGGATTCACATTGAACATTTACAATCTATTTTAGCGGAAAACAAGCCGGTTGGGCGGAAGTTAGATTTTATTTGCCAAGAGCTAGCAAGGGAAGCAAATACGATTTGTTCTAAAGTCAATTGTCTGTCTATTTCTGAATCCGGGATTGAGCTTAAATGTGAAATTGAAAAAATTCGCGAACAAGTGCAAAACATAGAATAATATCATGAAGTTACGTGTATTCTGTATTGCTTTATTATTTTGTTACTCTTTGCTTTTTTCTGTTGGGCAAGCTAACATGCGGCAGCCTTATATGCACAAAAAAAGACAACAACAAGAACCGCATCCTAGTTCGCTTCCTGTTATGGCATCACATACGGCGCTTTTGTTTTTTCGCCATGTAATTAGCCCTTTAGACGGAGCGCGATCGCCAAGTTATCCCACAGGATCAGCATATAGCATAGCCGCTATTGCACAATACGGCGCCTTTTGGGGAATTGTTATGACCGGTGATCGTTTGTTTCATGAAGCAGATATTAGTTTAAATAAATCTATCTACCTATACGGCGTTAAACGATACTATGACCCGCCGTATGCCAATGCTTTTTGGCGTACAACACAGACTTTAGCAAAGTAAATGCAAGGGGATTATCTTTTTTCTTTTCTCTAATCTACACCGCGTCCCGCCGCTTTTACTTGCCTGTAACTTCTAGCTTTTTCAAGATGTTAAAAACCTTTCTCAAAACGCAAGGGGATTCTCTTTTTCCCAATCTACGCCGTGTCCCCCCGCTTTTACTTGCCTGCAACTTCTAGCTTTTTTCAAGATGTTAAAGTTTCCTTTGCTTTACCTAACCTACACAGAGTCCATCGCACCTTTACTGTCTACAATTTTAGCTCTTTCAAGATGTTAAAAACCATTCTCTAAATGCAAGGGGATTATCTTTTTGCTAACCTACACCGCGTCCCGTCGCCTTTACTTGCCTATAATTTTAGCTTTTTTCAAGATGTTAAAAACCATTCTCTAAACGCAAGAGGCTTCGCTTTTCTCTAATCTACGCCGTGTCCAGCGACTCTACTTGCCTGCAATTTCTAGCTTTTTTAAGATATTAAAAACTGTTCTCAAAACGCAAGGGGATTATCTTTTCCCCTAATCTACGCCGCGTCCCCGCTTTTACTTGCCTGTAATTTTAGCTTTTTCAAGATGTTAAAAACCATTCTCTAAACGCAAGGGGCTTCGCTTTTTCCCAATCTACGCCGTGTCCCCCGCGATTTTACTTGCCTACAATTTTAGTTTTTTCCTAACCTACACAGAGTCCCCGCACCTTTACTTGCCTGCAATTTTTAGCTTTTTCAAAATGTTAAAAACCATTCTCAAAACGCAAGGGACTTCTCTTTTCCCCTAACCTACGCTAATTCCTCCGCGATTTTACTTGCCTGCAATTTCTAGCTTTTTCCTAACCTACACCGAGTCCCCTCCCTTTTTTCTTTTCCCAATCTACACCGCGTCCCCCGCACGGCGGCGGCTACCTCCTTATGTACCTCTTCGCTTTTCCTAATCTACGCCGCGTCCTTCCGCCTTTACTGTCTGCAATTTTATCTTTTTCAAGATGTTAAAAACCATTCTTCAAACCGCAAGCATTTTCTCTTTTCCTAGCCTACACCGCGTCCCCCCGCTTTTTCTTGCCTGCAATTTCTAGCTTTTTCCTAACCTACGCCGTGTCCCCCGATCTTTTTTCTTTTCCTAACCTACACCGCGTCCCCCCGCTTTTTCTTGCCTGCAATTTTAGCTTTTTCAAGATGTTAAAAACCATTCTCTAAACGCAAGGAGCTTCGCTTTTTTCTAATCTATACCATGTCCCGCCGCCTGTACTTGCCTGCAATTTCTAGCTTTTCCTAACCTACGCCGCGTCCCCCCCCCCC
>PUHO01000016.1:3091-32481 GCA_002995645.1 SAR324 cluster bacterium
CCCCCCCCCCCGCCTTTGCTTACCTGCAATGTTAGCTTTTTCAAGATATTAAAAACTGTTCTCTAAACGCAAGGGGCTTCGCTTTTCCCCTAATCTACGCCGAGCCCTCCCCTTTACTTGCCTACAATTTTTAGCTTTTTCAAGATGTTAAAAACAATTCTTTAAACGCAAGGGGCTTCTCTTTTACCTAGCAATGTAAAAACAAAAATTTGAAAAATATCTTTTGACAAAAACATAAATTTCCGCTTTAATAAAATTAGGGCGAGCATGGTGGAATTGGTAGACACGCAGTCTTGAGGGGGCTGTGGCTTAGGTCGTGAGAGTTCAAGTCTCTCTGCTCGCATATCATTCTTTTATATTTAATATTATTTTTGAACATGTCTAAAAATCAACAAAAACCGTACGCTTATACCTACGTCGACGATTCTATTTTATTACCTTATTTCAAAATATACGTCGCGTTTTTTCATCGCTTTATCCCTTATCAACTAACGGCAAATTTTATCACCTGCTTTTCTAGCGCCGTTATGTGGGTATTTCTTTTTATTGCGTTCCTTCCTGTTCACTTAAAAGAACCTTTTCTTGCTATAGTCAGCCTGCTTTGTTTACATACCTATGCAGTCGGCGACACGCTAGACGGCATGCAAGCTAAAAACACAGGAACGAGCTCTCCTTTAGGGCAATTTTTAGATCATTATTTTGATACCTACAATAATGCAATTACTTTTTTAATGGTATACACCATCTTAAACCTCCATACACCTAGTTTGTTATATATTACCTTGTGGATTGGGTTCTTGACGTTTGCCGCGGTTATGGCAGAAGAAAAAGTAACAGGTAGTTTATACTTTGGTAAAATTGGCGTACTAGAAGGGTTGCTTGCGTTTGGTATATTGCTTTTAAGCTTTACCTATAAACCATGGCTTCACTGGGTACAAACCTACCACTTTTTGGGGTATCATGTTTCTTGGATAATCATGTTTGTTATTGCGTTAAGCTACCTTTTTACTTATGCTGTTGCTATTAAGCATATGCCGCAAACGCCTCGTAGTTTATACGCGTTTGCCGCTGTTAGCTGTTTACTTGGTATGGGGCTTGCCCAAGCTCACCATATACCGGTAGTGCTTGGCTTTGTAGCTCTTTGTGCTTTTTCTGGTAATTACATTGGCAAGATTATGTTTTCTCATTTAGCTAATACAGAGTTCCCACGTGTTGACCTTGTCGGAAGCATTGCTATTGTTGCTTTATTTCTTATTCCTAAAACACCGTACGCCGTTCCTTGGCTAATGCCGTATATGTGGAAAATTATTACTGTAAACTTTGTTCTTCGTGCTGTTTTTTCTTTTATTCGTATTACTTATTATTTCAAAGAACATTGGGTTTGGTATAATGCAAAACCGCAACTTATAGAAAGTTAATCCTTATTTGGTGGGGATTCGGTTGGTAAATTTATGTTGTCTCATTGAGCCAATTTTGAGTTCCCACTTTACAAAACCGCAGCTTATAAAAAAAGGATATTCCTTATATGAAATATCCTTTTAATTACCTCTTGTTTCTTGTTACTACTTCGATAGATAGCTTTTAGGCGTAATTAAATCTACATATTGTTTTATCGCCCCTTTTGTATTCATTGTCGCATTAGCATGGTATTTGGGAAGAAGATAAGTATATATATAATCTCTAATACCCTCTTCTAACATAATAGGTTTAAAATAACCTTTAGTATGTTTTCCTTCCATTAAGTCTAACATACCTTCTGCTTTACTCATATGCGCTTGCGTATAGTATTGGTACTTCCCTTGTAAAGCAAGCGGCACTTCAATATAATGTATATTACAAGGTAAAAATAGCGTTCTACACACAATTTGCACTAGCTCGTTAAAGCTCCTTGCCTCACCTGTTCCCATATTAAGCAAGCCTTTAGAACGAAGGAATACGTATTCTTCACTCATCACCGCTTCTAGTCTTTGCACTATGTCTTTAATATAAACAAAATCGCGTTTTTGCTCACCGTCGGCAATATCGGCAACATCAGATTGAAAAATTTCTATTTTCAAATGGTTTAGCCTATCTTTAGCACTGGCAACAAATTGATTATATAAATTGTCGTCTAATCCTAATTCACTTGTTGTTTCTGGAGCTAATTTCTGCAATCTTGTAAGAATATAATCAAGGCTATGCTCTCTAGAAATATTATTCATTACAGTATAAAACAGTTTATTAATAAAACTACGCATAGATCCTTTATGTTCTTCATGCGCACCGTATACATTAAAAAACTTAACGCCAACAACTTGATCTTGCAAATTATTTGCGTAAATCCAGCTATCAAAAAGGTTCTTACTAAAACCGTATCCGTTAAGCGGTCTAAGCATGTCCGGTTGGGTTTGATCATTATAGCCTTGCTCGCCGTCCCCATAGGTTGCCGCTGACGAAGCATAAATAAAACGAATATTCCTTCGCATTGCCCATTGCGCTATTTTTTGAGAATAACGATAATTATTCTCCACTAAATAATGTACGTCCTTTTCCGTTGTAGAAGAGCAAGCGCCTAAGTGAAATATACCGGCTATATTATACGCTTCTAGCGCGTGTTCTTGTATTTTTGAAAGGAATTCTTCTTTTTCAAAATACCTATTTATCTGTAAATCACAAAGGTTTAAAAATTTATCTCCATTACCCAATGAATCAACGGCTATAATATTTTTATAGCCACATGTATTTAAATAACGAATTAACTCGCTTCCAATGAATCCGGCGGCGCCTGTTACAACGAAGCATCTATCTATATATTCCATAATATTCCATTAACAATATAATTAATTAAGTAGGTGTTGTTTTATCTTTTCTTTGTCTTTTTCTGAAATAACAACGTTTTCTAAAAGACGTTCATATTTTTTTCTTTCTTCTCCTTTCATTTCTTGGTATCTAAGGATTAAACTATATTTATAATAACGTGCTTGGACTTCGTTTAGCTCGGGGATATCTTGCTCCCTTTGCTCTTTATTCTTTGTTTTAACGCCGTTTGTATTATTAAAAAGATCTTCCGTATTATTAATATACACACAAAAAGAACATTGGCATTTTTGCGTATGCGGTAAGTTTGGTTTTTCTTTATAATAAAAATCGTCTCCAAATATTTTTCCGTCATCTAGCAAACATGCTAGCGGAGTTTCCAGCGTATACGGTGTGATTAGCTGTTCTCCTTTGACTAAAATCGGCTTATTCTTAATTACAACAGTATTATTTTTTGCTTTCATTCGCCTATATAAAATATAAGCGGCAATAACAATAAAAAACCAAAATAACGGATCTGTTAGTTTCATATGATTTGTTTATTATGTATGTTCTGCTAATAAACGTGACGCTGCTTTTCTTGTTTCTTGCGTTACTTCTTTTCCGCTTAAAAAACCGGCAATCACTTCTATTCTTTCATTTTTATTTAACTTGCGCATATACGTTTCACTCACCTTTGCATTTGTTTCTTTAATAAGATGAATATGTTGCGTCCCTAGTGCTGCCACTTGCGGCGAATGAGTAATACAAATCACTTGACTTGCTTGACTAAGAACCACCAATTTTTGCGCTAATTTTTGGGCAATAACCCCGCTAATCCCGGTATCAATTTCATCAAAGAGCAACGGTTTATTTGCTTCTTTTGCTGTAATCACACTTTTCAAACCTAACATAATACGTGAAAGCTCGCCGCCGGACGCTATTTTATCTAAAGGTTGTAATGGCATACCTGCATTAGTTGCAATTTGAAAACTAACTTGATCTTTGCCGTATAAGCCTAGTTTTTCCGTTTCTTCAATAGCAATATAAAAACGGCTTTTCTCCATTCCTAACTCGCTTAACACTTGTGTTACAACTTCGTTAAATTCTTTTTGTTTCGCTAACCTTTGCTTATGCAATTCTTTTGCTTTTTTCGTCAACTCTATTTCTAGACTAGCATATCTTTTTTCTTTTTCCTCTAAATTCGTTGTTTGCGCTTCTATACTTTCTCTTTCTTGTTTTAAACTATGTAACCGGGTTTCTATCTCTTGCCATGAATCGCCGTATTTACTTTTTAACTTATCTAATAAAGCTAATCGTTCATTTAAAACGTCTAATCTAGTTGTATCACCGTCTAAACTAGCAAGGTAACTTTGTATTTCAATGACAGCTTCTTCATAGCTAATTAAAGCCTCTTCTAATAATTTATCAATACTACTTACGTTGGAATCAATTGTCTTGACGTCTTTAAGCTGTGCTACTTGGTTTTGTAAATTAGCAAGCAGGTCTATTTTATCTTGCCGAGGATCTGTAAAACTAGCTAGTTTGCCTTTAATAAAATCAGCGTTAGCTAAGCGGCTTTGCTCTTGTTGTATCTTGTTAATTTCTTCTTGTGTAAAGCCGGTTGCTTCAATTTCTTGTATTTGAAAATCTAAGAAATCTTGTTTTCCTTTTGCGTTTTCTTCTTTTTGCTTATGTTTATCTATAGCAAGGCGAATTTTTTCATACTCTTGAAATAAAGAAGTATACGACTCTTGTAAGTTCGTATTTTTTAGGTAGTTATTATATTGCAAAAGCGCTTCTTTTTGTTTGAGTAATTCTTGCTGGGCATGTTGTCCTTCTAAAGAAAAAAGAAACGGTGCTATTTGTGTTAAATCTTTTACTTTAACAGTAGAATGATTGATATAGGCTTGATTTTTTCCATTACGATACACAATGCGTTTAATGTATAATTGACGGTTATCACATGGCGCCCCGATTTCATTTAACTTGTCTTCTAACTCGCTATATTCATGTATATAAAAACAGGCTTCTACAAGTAAAAAATCATGATCTACACGAATCAGTTGACTAGACGCCTTAACGCCAAGCAAAAGATTCATTGCTTTTAATAATAGCGATTTCCCCGCGCCTGTTTCCCCTGTAATAACAGTAAAACCATTATCAAAATCAACAGTTTGGTTTTGAATAGTTGCTATATTTTGTATATGCAAAGTTTTTAGGTAAAACGACATAGTTACATCTAAGCTTTATACTTGTTAATAAAGGAACACAATCTTTAAAATTATACTCAAATTTTAACAATTATTCAAGAAGGGAGTTGCTAATCTTAAATAAATGTTATTTTTATATAATTATAATTTTATATAATCGCTTTATATAATTATTTGACTTTACCATGTAAATTAAGGTATAATAATTTAAATTATATTATATCTTTATCCTACATAATTTCATGTTATTTCGTAAAAATAAGAACAAAGAAGAAACAAAAAAGCTACAACAAGAGCTGAAAAAAGCGGAGCAATCACTTGATACGCAAAATACAATCTTACAAAAAAAATTAAAAGAAGACGCACCAACTATAAGCTGGCAAAGTAAGTTAAAACAAAGTTTATATAAAACAAGACGGCAACTTATCCCGGCAGCTTTTAGTAGTTCTTCTAATCAAGACATAGACGATGCGTTTCTTGAAGAACTAGAAGAATGTTTATTACTAGCCGACATGGGCGCACCAACGGCATTACAACTGATTGATGCGATTGACAAAGAAAAAACGAACGGCTCTTTAAAAACAAAACAAGAAGCTATAGACTATTTAAGAAAAAGAATCGCTCATATTTTCAACACAGTACAAAAGCCACTTCCTGAAGCAAGCGAAGGAGTTAGCATTTATTTATTTATTGGCATTAACGGCGCAGGAAAAACAACGTCTATTGGCAAGTTAGCACATCATTTTAAGCAACAAGGAAAAAAAGTACTGGTTGCAGCAGGGGATACGTTTCGCGCAGCAGCAGCAGAACAATTACAAATTTGGAGCGAACGCGCCGGCATTGACATAGTAACAAAAGAATCCGGCTTTGATCCTTCGGCTTTACTTTATATTGCCACAGAAAAAGCAGTTACAGAAAAATACGACGTACTGTTATGCGATACGTCCGGGCGCTTACATACAAAGCAAAACCTTATGGACGAATTACAAAAAATGAAACGATCTATTGCTAAAGTGCTTCCTAATGCACCGCACGCTACTTTGCTGATTTTAGACGCTAACGGGGGACAAAACGGCATTGCGCAAACAAAAGGCTTTTATGATCAAATCGGCTTAGAAGGGCTAGTTATAACAAAACTAGACGGCACGGCGAAAGGCGGCGTTTTAATTGGGATTGTTAACGAGTTTGAAATACCGATTTACTTTATTGGGATTGGTGAAAAACTGGACGACTTACAAGCGTTTCAAACTGATGATTTTGTTGACGCTTTACTTGCACCTATGGAACAAGAAGAGACGGACGAACTAAGCGAAACATAATTGCAAGCTATTCTTTTTAACTAATGCTTCCGGCGACGCCTGGCTTATATTCTTTAAACTTTTGAAATACTTTAGCAAGTTATTTTCTTTTGTTCCCTATACTTTACTTGCAAAATGAGATAAGAAGAAGCGAAACAAAACATAATTGTAAGCTATTCTTTTTCTTGAAAATAAGCTTGTATTCGTTCACTGTCTCCTTGTGTAATCCCCTTCACTTTAACTAATTCTTCCGGCGACGCCTGGCTTATATTCTTTAAACTTTTGAAATGCTTTAGCAAGTTATTTTTCTTTTGTTCTCCTATACCTGGAATCTCTGTTAACTGAGAACGTAAGGCTTTCGTTGTCCTGTGTTTCCTTTGAAAAGTAATCGCAAAACGATGCGCCTCGTCGCGGATTCGCTGCAAAAAATGTAATGTCTTAGACTGTTTAAATAAAAGCACCGGATCCTTTCTATTCGGCTTAACTACGTATTCAAAATCTTCTATTTCTTGCACAACACCTTGCTTTTTTTTACTTCGCCCTTTTGCCATGCCAATAACGTCTATTTTATCTAGCGGCAAACCGATCGATTCAAACACCTGCAACGCAGCACTTAATTGCCCTTTCCCACCGTCAATAATAATTAAATCAGGGTAGTTCTCCCTTTGCTCTAATAAACGCGTATAACGTCGCTCCAATACCTCTTGCATAGAAGCAAAATCATCACCTGTCTTCGCTTCTTTTATATGATATTTACGATACTTCTCTTTATACGGTTGATTATCTTTACTCACAACCATAGAAGCCACGCCGTTTGTTCCGCTTAAATGAGAAATGTCAAAACATTCAACGTAACGCGGCAGATTTTTTAATCGTAAATAGCGTTGCACTTCTTCAAGAATAACTTCGTCTGATTGTATTTTTACCATAGACAAATGCAATTGTTGCTCGCCGTTATCTTGCGCCATCTCTAGCAACTTACGTTTTTCTCCTTGTATAGGAACGACAAACTTAATATGCGCTTTCTTTTCCGTTACAATATGATTAATAAACTCTTCTTCGTTTTCATACGGTTGCGCAAGGATAATTTCTTTTGGGAAAAACGGCGCGCCATGTAAGTAAAGTTTAGAAAACACAGAACGTAACAATTCTTGATCTTCAAATAATTCGCCTTTTTGAAAAAAGATAAAATCATCGCTTAACACATGATTATTACGAACAAAAAGAACGTGTACGCCAGCAAAACCGCCTTCGCGAACAATAGCAAACACATCGGTATTAACTAAATTCCCGGTCTTAGCGCGTACTGTAAAAGTTTTCTCTGCCGCTTTAATTGTATCACGTAAAAACATAGCTTTTTCAAAATTCAAAAGCTCAGATTGCCTTTGCATCTCTTCTTGCAAATAGCCTAGCCATTCTTTATTTTCCCCTTTGAACCAAGCTATTAACGTATCTATTATTTGTTTATACTCTTCTTTTGTAACCTTGCCGGCGCACGGTGCTAAACATCTTTTTAATTGAAAATTTAAACAAGGTTTATACGTTTTATTGTCTTTAATATCAAACTTGCTTTTTCGTATAAGTAAAACAGATTGCAACCATTTATGCGTTAAAAAAGCATTTTTCCCACTTGTATAGGGTCCAAAATAAAGCGAACCGTCAACGACAATTTTTCTTACTATCTCTAATCTTGGGAAGTCTTCAAATAAAGTAATACGTAAATAGGAGTAGCTTTTACCGTCTTTCAGGCTAATGTT
Organism: SAR324 cluster bacterium; assembly: GCA_002995645.1. Classification (GTDB taxonomy): domain Bacteria; phylum SAR324; class SAR324; order XYD2-FULL-50-16; family HCM1; genus HCM1. The sequence goes on from PUHO01000016.1 coordinate 11,135, forward strand.
ATATTTTGGTTGATGCGCTTTTATCAGTTTATCTTCCAAGATAAGCGCTTCTTTTTCTGTTGTTGTGATTATGTATTTTATCGCAAAAATATCTGCCACCATAGGAATTAACCTTGGTCTATCTTTACGTAACGTTTTACTAAAATAAGAAGTAACTCGTTTTTTTAAATCCTTTGCTTTTCCTATGTATAAAATAGATTGATTCTTATCTAAAAATCTATATATGCCCGGTTTATGCGGTATATTTTCTAGTTCTTTTTTTACGTCCATCTTTCTATTTTACTGTACGCTTTTAGATTGTACTTGCTTTGCTTGCTGTAAAAATTGTATAAACTTATTTGAATCCCTTGTTAAACCGCTAAAGGTGGCAATAATGGTTTCGTCTTTTGTAAGGATAACGTAAAAAGGCAGTGCCACTGTGTGCAGTTTTTTAATTTGATAGGCTAAGTTAGCTTTACCAAATTTACCGCCGTCTGTGTATAAACGTACCCTAATCATGTTTTGCAACAAAGAATCAACGTCTTTACGGATTAATACGTTCTGCTCCATCCAACGACAATTGACACAACTATACCCGCTAAAATCAACAAATATAGGTTGATTCGTTTTTTTAGCTATATTACGAGCTTCGTTTAAAGTAGGTAACCACTTACGTTTTTGTTGTTCTGTAAAAGATATTAATTCTTTTCTATTTGTTTTCATTGGTTGCGGAGGCAATATCGAATCTAATGTCCCGCCACGAGAATAACCGCCGATCCCTTTTGCTAACCACAAAGCAAGCAAAAACACACTAACTAACAACAAACTAGCTATTGCTTTTTGTTTATGGCTAAGTGTATATTTATTCTTTTTTTTGAATGGATAGAAAAAAGTATACAAAGTATACAAACAAAATAAAACAAGTAAAATCGCCCAAGAAGCTAAGATACTATCACGAGATAACCAATGCGTATTAGCCACTAAATCAGCATTAGAGAAAAATTTAATAGCTAAGCCAATTTCTATAATCCCGGCTAGCACGCGGATCGTAGGTATCCAAATAAAAACGCCCGAATCCCGGCGAAACACAACAAGGAAGCGAGGCAACCAGGTTAATACAAAGAAAGGAAAGGCAAAAGCAAGCGCATAGAAAAACATACCTATTAAAGGATATATCCAAGCTCCGTTTGCCGCACTGACTAATAAAGTACCAACAAACGGCACACTGCAAGTAAAACTAGTTACCGCAAACGCCACGCCCATTAAAAAAATACCTTTACCGCCTTTTTGCTCTCTTGCTTTACGATCTAAGATTTGTTGCAATGCAAGGGGAATCACGTTAATAGTTAAAACCCCTGTTAATTGTAAAGCAAAGACAACAAACAACAAACCAATAGCAATATTAGTCCAAACGCTACTAGCAAGAGACACAACTAAACTAGCGCCAAAGAGCAAAGACGCAATTGTCCCTAGTAATATAAACGTAATAAAAATACCACTACAAAATAATAAAGACAGCTTAGCAATAACAAGCGGTTTTTCATTTGCTTTTTTCGTAAAAAATCCAAAAATAAGCGGAACCATAGGAAAAACGCAAGGTGCTAAAAGGCTAACAAGTCCCATTAATAAAGCAAGTGTAATAAACGAAGATAAACTAGAAAGTAAACCGACTTTTGCTTTTGTGTAATATATCGTATCTATCGCATGATTTGGCAAAGTATATTTTTTGCGAGGTGTGCCGTTTTCAATGGGTACGTTGGTTTTTACGACGTCCGTAACCGGTGGAAAACATACTCTATTACTACAGGTTTGATAGGTAATGCGCGCTTGCACTAGGTAGTTTTTAACTTGCGCTTCTTTTGGAATTGTTACGTTTTGATAAAAAAACGCTTTTTCCTCGTGGTAATCTAGTTGCACGCCAATAACTTTATCTAGTTGGTGGATTGGTCTTGTTTCATATACCGGCGTGGATTTTGTAAAACTTGTGATAAATTTTACTTTTGTTGGCGGCGGCATATCTTCGCCTTGTAAGTGTAATGAATATATATGCCAACCTGCGTCAATAGTCGCTTGCAAAACTAAGCGCACTTCTTCCCCTTTTCTGGCTACAGTCGGTTCACTTTGCAAGGAAAAAGAGGCGTGTTTTCGTATACTATTAGTTTGTCCGTATAAAGGCGTATAACATAGGTATAATGCAATTATGATATATGCTATAGATAAGATAGGCTTTGTTACTTTGCTGAACATATAGAGGGTATAATTTAAATATCTTACTATGGTAGCTTATTTCTAAAAACAGCTACTCTTGTGTTTTGTTTTTTTCCTCCAATGCTTGCGAAGCATCTTCCATACTGGGAATGGAATAGGATTCGCTTGCCCAATTACCAAGATCGGCAAGGCGACATCGTTCGCTACAAAAGGTGCCTCTTGGTGGCGTATCCCATCTTGTTTCTTTTTTACAAATAGGGCACTTTAGTTTTATTACACGTTTAGTTTCTTGTTTATCCATGATAGCATTAAAGATAAAATTTGATCCGCTTCATTTTCATGTAGCATTTCATGTTCTACATTAGTAAAAACATGAGTTGTTTTTTCACTTACATTCGTGTTTTTAGCAAACTTTAACACGTCTTGATTTGACACTATCTTATCACATTGTGCTAAAATATACATAGACGGCGTTGTATAATTTTTTGCTTGCTTTTGTATTGCTTTAATTTTCTTTTGTATTTCTAAACTCCAAGTTGAAGTAATCACTCTTCCACGTAAAGGATCGCTAAACATTTCGTCATATCTTTTTGCATGCCGTTTTCTTGCCATAAAAGGAATTAAAGGATAAGGCATGCGAATATGTTTCCCATATAAAGCGGCAATGCTTATCCCGCTTAATACTAGGTTTAAACCTAGATTCAAACCAAGTAGCGGCGCTAATAAAACGGCGCCTTGTACGTTTCTTTTTGTTTGCAAAGCATAGTCTATGGCAATAAGCGAGCCCATAGAATGACCTGATATAAATATAGGTAATTGCGTATCTAGCAAGTCTATAAAAGTAGAAAAAGTATCTGTATATTCACTAAAAGAAGTTATATTCCCTCTTTCTCCTGATGAAAGCCCATGTCCCGGCATATCTATCATATGTACTGCTATATTATTTTTAGCAAAGAACTCGCCTACGTGCCTATATTCTCTTATATGCGAACTAAAGCCGTGTTGAAAGAATAAACAGGCCTTAGGATTAGACGGAACAAAACTCAAACCCATGACAGGCGTTACAAATTCTTTCGTATATATATGTTTAATTTCTTTATATTCCATCTATTATTCCTTATATAAATTATACTTTATTTTCGTTACCTTGTATGATTCGTTTAATATTTTCATGATGTAAAATAATAATATAAACAGATAAAAAGACACAAGTCAGCGCTTGGATATGAAAGCCGTCTATAATTAAAATTAAAATAGACGTTAATATTAAACTGGTAATTGCCGCCAAACTGCTTATTCGTTTAGCTAAGAAAGCAAGCCCCCAAAAAATCACTAAAGAAACAAAAACGCGCATATCTAAAACAAGCCAAACGCCAAAATTAGTTGCTACCCCTTTACCGCCTTTAAAGCGAAGCCAAACAGGATGAACATGCCCAAGAACTGCCAAAATAGCACTAATAAAGACCCAATCTTGATGTCCTTGAAAAAACAATTGCGCAACACCAACGGCAACGATTCCTTTCGTACTATCAAAAAGTAAAGTTAAGGCACCTATTTTTTTCCCACCTATACGAGCAAGGTTAGCTGATCCGATATTATGGCTACCATACTTTCGTATATCTTTTCGCAAAAAAGTCTTTCCTAACAGCAAGCCAAAAGGGATACTTCCTAAAAAATAAGCTATTAGTAAAACGCCCCACACTGGAAGACTCATTGCCCCGTAGGTTTGTATTGTTGTTAAATAATCCATAATTCCTTATAATTAAAAATAGGCTGTAACATGTAAATCTATTTTGTTCTCATTAGCTGCGTTCCTTCCTGCAATAGGAAAAGCATAAGCAACTTGGGCTTCCCACGGTAAAGTTACTTGGTTGTTGTCTTCTTCTAGATCTTTCATATTGCCAAAACCAAAAACTAATTTCCCACTGAAAACCATGGCTTGCTTGTCATATATTTTCGAGTCTATTTTCGTTTCGCTCTTATTTTCAAATTGCATGCGTACCCCGCCAAATACACGAGAATAACTATAAAAAGCCCCTGTATTCAATTGAACTAATTCACCGCCGTGGATTTTACGGCTTTCATTCTGGCTATCTTTTTCCGTACTTGGTAAAGGAACATAAAACACAAAATTATGTTCTAACCAAACAGGATAGGTATAAAAATAATTGGTAACATGAAATAGAGTGCGAAGTTGACTCACACCGTCGTTTAGTGCGACTGTTGGCGTAATGACTTCCCCTCCCCTATATTCGTAGCCAAGAGCTATATGAAAATCAGTAGCATCTGTGTATATTGGTCTATATAACAAGTCAATTGCCAGGTTGTCTAAGCCGTTCTTTGATGCCGAGGTATATTGCTTTGCTAACGCAACGGCGGCAGTATTTTGCTTGTCTATCGCTTCCACATTAGAAGTTCGTTTCATTTCTCCTACAGCAACAGACGCTAGTATATTAAACGATTGAAAAAGACCGTATTGTAAAGTCAAGATTTCTTGCACTTTCCTTGTACTTACCTTACCGGTGAACTGATCAACAGAAAGATCGCTGCCTGTCATTCTATGATCGCGATCAATAATATATTGTAACATCGACTCCCGTTTCATCTTAGAAGCGATATAATTATGTGTAAACGAAATAGACGAGCCTAATTTACTTGCTAAAATATGCGGCGGTACAAACTGCATAGTTTGTGTAAAACCGTCTTTACTAAGGAATATTAATACAATACTAATTAATATACAAAAACGCTTTTTGTTGTTCACTTTTCCCTGTTAATTTATATTGTAATCACTTGGTGTGAAAGTAATTTTTCTAGAACATTAGCAATAGGCAAGCCTATCACATTCGTATACGATCCTTCAATCGCACCAACAAGCATAGCGCCCACACCTTGTATAGAATACGCACCGGCTTTATCTAGCGGTTCTTCTGTACGAGCATACGATTGCAACAGGTTAGCTTGATTTTGCTTAAATTGCACACGTGTTTTTACTATTTCAAGATCTATTTCTTTTTTATTCGTAAAACCTACGGCATAAGCAGAAAGCACAGTATGCCACTTTCCGTTTAATTGCTGCAATATAGGCAACACGTCGTCCGGGCTATTTGGCTTGCCTATAATGTTATGATCTAACACAACAACCGTATCTGCCGTAAGAATACAATGTTGCGATAAGTCTTTTTCTAGACAGATTTTTTGTACTGCTTTATTTTTCTCTTTCGCCATTCTCTGGACAAAATTATGCGCCGTTTCTTTTGATCTTACTAGCTCTTCAATTTCCGGTTTAATAATCGTAAATTGTAAATTGTATTGTTCTAAAAAATCAATACGTCTAGGAGACGAAGAACCGAGTACAAGTGGGGTTGGTTGTTTAAACATAGGGATACTTTAATAGTTGAATAAATAAATTATGCTTTTTTATTATACGGTTCAATTTCCGTAAAGTAAAACTCAAGGATTTTTTTCATATACTTAGCTGCAACGTTGCCGGCTTTTCCATTTTCCAAAAAAACAACGCCGGCAATTTGTGGATTATCACTTGGAGCAAAACTAACAAACCACGCATGATTTTCATATTTTCGTTCCATTTTTCCTTCACGTATAAGCCTGTTTCTTGTTTTATGTCCTATTACTTGCGTTGTTCCTGTTTTTCCTGCAATAGGCACAATAGAACTATTCGCATGCCCTGCTGTTCCGTGCGGTTCTTGCACTGCTTTAATCATGCCGCTTCGTAATAAACGAAGTGTTTCTTGTTGGCAATCTATCGGTAATAAAACAGGCGCTTCTAAATTCTTTGGTAAAGAAAAATTAGCATCGTTCGTAACATGTTTGCGAATACCTTCTGCAAAAACAATACGCGGCGGAATCGTATAGCCGTTATTCGCAATACAACTAACATAATGTAATAACTGCATTGGCGTAACTGACAAATAACCTTGCCCAATAGCAACGGAAAGGCTGTCTCCTGTTAACCAAGATCGCCCTGTATATGATTTTTTCCAATTTTTAGAAGGTAAAATGCCGGATAATTCATATGGTAAATCTACGCCGGTCACTCTGCCAAGTCCTAGTTTAGTAAGGTACTCGTGTATAGTAGAAATACCTAACTCTAGCCCCATATGGTAAAAGAACACGTTACATGAATGCTTAATAGCTTGCTCCACTGTTAACGAGCCATGTCCTGAATGTTTCCAACAATGCGCAACTTGCTTTCCAACACGAAGATAACCTTCACACAAACGAGTAGACGAAGCGTTAATTAGCCCCGTTTCTAATGCGGCAAAGGCAATTGCCATTTTAATTGTGGAGCCCGGTGAATATATACCTTGTATTGCTTTATTTTGTAAAATCTTTTGTTGCTTTAATCTGTACCACTCTTGTTCTTTAATGGATTTAGAAAATATATTCGGGTCAAATTCTTCTTTATTCACCAGCGCTTTAATAGCACCATTATTTGGATTTTGCAAAATAACGGCGCATTTTGTCCCTTCCATAATACGTTCCACACCTTGTTGCAATTTGGAATCAATCGATAAATAAATATCATCGCCCACTTTTGGATTCACTGTGTGTAGTGTTTGAATAACCTGCCCGGCACTATCAACTTCTACTTGCCTACCGCCGTCTTGTCCTATTAAGTATTTATTATACGTAAGCTCTATGCCGTCTTGTCCAATAAACTTAGACGATTTTACTTTTTTCTTGTCTACTTTTTTGAGCTGTTCTCTTGTAATTTGCCTTGTATAGCCTAATGTATGCGATAAACTTTGTTGCAAAGGAAAATAGCGAATAGGTAACACTTCGACAGATATGCCGGGGAACTCTTGTTGGTACGTATTTAATAACACCACTTCGCGCCAAGTTAAGTTTTGATATAAAATAACCGCTTCGTAGCTTGCGGCATATTTATTTTTATATAATTGACGTAGTAAAGATTTATAATCTATTTTCAAAACATGAGAAACTTTTTTCAAAACCGTTTCCGGATCCCTTACGTCTTCCCTTGTAATCGCTAAATTAAAAGAAGAAATATTTTTTGCCAAGACAATACCGTTCGTATCGTATACAATACCGCGCGGCGAAGCAATCGCTTGTAAACGAATACGATTACCTTGCGATAGTTTGCTATATTGTTCTCCTTGATCTATTTGTAGTTGCCATAATCGCCAAGAAAGAATAGAAAAACCGGTTACTAAACCTCCTTTTAAAATAAATAACCGTCTTGTTAAAAAACGGCTTTCTTCATAGCTTAATGATTCTTCCGACATAAATTGCTATTTGCTAAAAAAAGTTAAATCTATTTTGTAGTTTTCTACACAAAGAGAGAAAAAAGACAAACAAAAAAATATTTAATCCCATCTCTATAAAAATACCTTCTAGGTTATTACTGTTAAAATAATCTATTGCAATAAAATTATTTTGCGTAAGAACGCGAATTGCTATGAGTAAAAACTTATATACAAGTAGCATTAAACCAACAAGAACAGTAAGAAAAAAATACGTTTTTTCTATATATTGTAATAAAAAACAAAACAAGAGAGCAATTAAAAAAAAGCTTAGTCCATATATACCAAAGCCAATAGTAGAAAAACTGTCTACAGTAACCCCAAAGATCACGGCAACAATATAAGCATAATCTGGCTCCCAAAAAATACATATAATTAAGCTTAATACAAGTAAAGCAGAAGAAGAAATCCCAAAAAGGCTTCCTGTCATTACTGTATCAATAACAAGACCAACGCACCACAAAGCAATGATTAAAAAAATTGTTTTCATAGTATCTTGCTATTGTCTTGGCGCACTAAACAGAGGTTGATATTGCGTTTGTTTTTTTAAGATAATCGTTACTTCCTCAAGTTGATCTAAAGAAACGGCAGGTTTAATTTCTAGACTTTGAAATAATCCAAAAGGTTTTTTTACGAACTTACGCACTGTTCCAAGAAATAATCCTGCTGGAAAGATACCGGCTAAACCGGTTGAAATCACAATATCGCCTTCATTCACTTTTGTTTCATAAGGGAATTGTTGTGCTATTAATTTTTTACTATACGATCCTTTTACTAAAATATGAGTTCTTGTTTTTTGCAAGGTCGCAGACACAACAAAAGAAGGATCGGTTATAACTAAAATTTGCGATTGAAACATGCCGGCGCGATAAATCTTTCCAACAATCCCTTCCGGGCTAACAACGGCGTAATTTTTCTGTACTCCGTCGCGTGTTCCTTTGTTAACAATAAGCAAATCCGAATGCCGTCTATGAATTTGCCCAATAATCTTTGCAAAAACCTTTTCTTGCACTTGTGGTACAGAAAAATTCAAAAACTTTTGAAAGCGATCGTAAGCAAGGCTTTTTTCTTGTAATTGCAAGACCTGTTCTTGCAGACGCGCTACTTTTGAATGTAGATCTTCGTTTTCTTGCTCCACTTGCATAAGCCAAACGTAGCGTTTCCATGTGTTTGAAGTTACGTCTTGCACGGCTTTATAGCTTGCTTGAAAAGGATACGCAACTACTTGCACAACTTGCGTTACTCCTTCGCCAATTTCAGTTGTTTGCGTTTGTAAAAATAACAATAAAAAGAAAAATAAAATAACACCTATAATTAATATTCTTCTTTTATATTGCCGCCAAATCCATCTAAACAAGAAAATCTCCTCATGAATGCAATATAGACTAACCCATAGACACACGAGAGAGTAATTGTATGCTGTCCAAAATCTTACCAACTCCAAGAGCGACACAAGAAAGCGGATCTTCAGCATAAATTATCGGTAAACCGGTTCGTTCACGTAAAAGGATATCTAAACCTTGCAACAAAGAACCACCACCGGCAAGCACAATACCTTTATCCACTATATCAGCGGCTAACTCAGGCGGCGTGTCTTCTAGTGCGTTTTTAGTTGCTTGTACTATCCTTTCAGAAACAACAGACAAAGCATCGCAAATTTCAGCGTTACTTAACGGTAAAACACGAGGAATCCCGGCAATTAAATCACGACCTTTCACGTCCATAGAAACGTTGTTTTCTAATGGATATGCCGAGCCAATGGTCATTTTAATTTGCTCCGCCGTTCTTTCGCCAATTAAAAGATTATATTGTTTTTTGATATATTGGATAATGGTTTCGTCCATAATATCACCGCCAACGCGAGTTGAATTACTATACACAACACCGGACAAAGAAATAACGGCAATTTCCGTTGTCCCGCCGCCAATATCTATAATCATATTGCCGCTAGCTTCCGTAATTGGAAGTCCGGCGCCTATTGCTGCCGCCATTGGTTCTTCTACTAAAAAAACCTCTTTTGCACCGGCTGATTCAGCGGATTCTTTCACCGCTCTTTTTTCTACTTGGGTAATGCCGGAAGGTACGCCTATAATTACTCTTGGTCTAAAACGAATAAAGTTACCCGTTTTTTGTACTTTTTTCATAAAATAGCGAATCATTTCCGCAGTAACGTCAAAGTTGGCAATAACGCCGTCTTTCATGGGACGAATAGCCATGATATTTCCCGGCGTTCGTCCTAACATAATTTTAGCCTCTTCTCCTACTGCTAAAACTTCCATTCCGCCAGCCGCATTTTTTTGTACTGCCACAACGGACGGTTCTCTTATCACAATTCCGGCATTTGCCAAGAACACAAGAGTGTTTGCTGTTCCCAAATCTATGGCGATATCATTTGCAAAGAAACTATTAACACGATTAAACATAAGTTAAATTTTGAATTATTTTATAAGATTATTTTTGTTCTCTAACTGATTTTTAGACTTACTAACTTAAATAATATATTTTTTTTTATTATAAAGCAACTAAATATACAATATATATTTCTTGATTTTTATATTGTTTTATTATAAAATAATTATTAGCATTTTTGATTACTAGTATATTGTGTTTAGTGTTGCCATAGACCGACCTTATTATACTGTTGTATTTATTAAACATTAAATTGATTTCGTTATTATTTTAACATACTATTACCAGTTTTGTTTACTACGTATATTATGAATAATTTCTACAAAAAAAAAATTATTTCATTAGCTCTTGCAAGAGCTAAAAATATTTCTAAAGAATTAAAAAAAGAATTTTCTCGTTTCATTTCTACGAGCGATTCCCTTGAAGATCAAGCTATATATTTATTAGAAACAAAAAAATTCCCTATTTCCAAAGTAGTGGAAGATTTATTTCATATTCCTATAGCGCAACAAGAAAATTGGGAAAAATCAGCGCTTGTTAAAGTGACTGATGAAACTGCCGATTTAGAATTAAATTATAAAACGCCTTCGTATCAGGTGCGTACTAATTTTAAAGATTGGAAACAAGAAAACGGCTTTGATTCGATTCCTCTTGAAATTGGCGATATTCACACAGTGATTCACTTTCGTGAACTGCATAGCGCGCAAAACGAATCCTATTTTCAATGGTTTTTTAATCGTGCTCGCTATGGTATTCGCGGGTGGGGGAATGTGAAACTACTCAAAGATTTGCAAAATTCTTTACTTGATAATAATAATAATCCCGGTTGGGCTGTTCGTAATTTCTTACAAGAAAATCAGATTACACACATTGTCACAGATCAAGAACAAGAAAGCGAAGAGGCAACAAATCAAAATGCCTTGGCAATCCCTAATCCTTTAAATTTATCTTCAAGGGATTCGCATAGCCTTTTATTTATGCTACTTGGGCACCCTTTTCTTTATTATCAAGATCAAACAACAACACTGGCAAACTCACTTGAAACACTTGATTTTTATCTTGCAATTTACCCAAGCGAAGATCATTACCTTGCTATTGGTTTGTTTAAAAAGAAAGATTCTTCTATTATCCAACTGCCTACGGTTTCGCCGGACAAAGAAAAACATACTTTGTTGTTTGGGAATCCACGTGGTTTAATATATGATAATCAATATTATCGCGTTAATAAAATCGACATAGGAAACTATATGCTAGTCACTTCTTTTGCTGGCGTACATATTCCTAAAAACGAATGGACAACCTTTACGGAACAACTTAAATTATACTATCCGGCTTTGCCATATCAAATAGAAAATAAAGTTGAGCTAGATTACCAAGTGCAAACAAGAAACGTACATAATTGGCAATTTTGGTTAAAACCTTCTGAAGTAACCTATAATTTAAAAACTGAAAAACCTGTTAAAATATCTTTAAATAAAGAAATAGAACAACTAAATTCTAATTGTTTGCTTCTTGATATTGAAAATAAAGAACAACTAGACTCGGCTAATTTTTCTTTTACTAAAACGCCTAAAACCTATCGTTTATTTGAAACGTTAAAAAACCTTGTGTCTAACGAGTCTTCTTTTTCTATTGAAAATCATACTGTTTCAAAACTAGCTATGCTTTTAAGAAACTACCCGCATGCATACGGCTTTGACGGGCAACCCATGATTAGCAATAAAGATTTTTATTTTCGCTTACGTTTAACAAAAGGCGATTCAAGTGAAAACTCCCATTTACTGCAAGGTGAAATTGGATCTAAAGATGAAAAAGGTGAGTTTATTCTTCTTTCTCCTCAAAAAACAACAAAATTACAAATCATTGGCGGCACACCTGCTTTTTTACTTTACCAAGGACAATTGCACCGTATTCGTCACATGATATCTACTTCTTTAATTACGGCGACTCTTAACGGCGTTACGATTAACACACATGAAATCAGTGATTTTTATTCTACTGCGTTGCCTTATTTAAAACAAAGGGATATTGATATTTATGATCCGGAAGGTATGTTACATATTTCTTCTTTATTTCACTATCGTTTGCAAGGACACATGACGATTAGAGAAATTGAAGGCATGTTAATTGGAAGAATGGACACAACGTTAATCACGGAAGCCGGGAGCTTTCCTTATCCTTTCAAAAATAGTTTTAACGAATTTGAAATTATATTCCAGAAAAAAAGATATAGCATTCCATGCGATCCAAGACAAGAGCAAAAAATTCAAGAAGCCTTGCAAGAAGTGGGTTGGGTGGAAGAAGACGACGGAAGCTATGCAATGAGGCAAGAACATGCTTTAAATTTTGTTTTACAACACTTGCGACACCAAGACAAAAACAACTTAATTTTATATTATGGTGAGAAAAACCTTAAACGTTGGAAAACAAACGTATTCACGCCGTCTATATCAGTCAATATTAAAACTAATATAGATTGGTTTGACGTGGACGTTCAAATTGATTTAGACTCAAATCAACTTGAATTGCAAAAGCTTCTTCAACTTTGGAAAAGCGGGCAACAAGCTATTGACAACGGGGAAAAAGGTATTACCATTATTGACCAAGCTTGGTTAAACCGCTATTCTCCTATTTTAAATCGGTTAAGCGAATCTAATTTAGAAACAAAACCGGATAGTAACAAACTAAAAACACAAAAATATAATATTAGTTTACTCCATGAACTAGAACAAGCGGCGCAAAAAAAGAAAGCAGATACACAGTGGTATGATAACATACAAAACTTAACAAACACACAAAAGCTTACGAACTACCCTATTCCGTCTTCTGTGAAAGCAACCTTACGTGATTATCAAAAAAACGGCGTAAATTGGCTTTGTCTTTTATATGATCTTGGTTTTGGTGGGATTCTTGCTGACGACATGGGGCTTGGAAAAACCTTGCAAACTCTTTCGTTTCTTGCGATTATTAAAGAAAAGCACGGCATGTTAGCGCCTAATCTAGTTATTGCGCCGACTTCTGTTGTTACGAACTGGCAAGCTGAGGCTGAAAAATTTACGCCTCATTTTAAAACTGTGCTTTTACATGGACATAAACGACAATCTTACTATGAAGAAGCAAAGCAAGCCGATTTAATTATTACGACCTATAGTCTTTTACAACGGGACCTTGCTTGGCTTGCAAGTATTCATTTTAACGTTATTATTCTTGATGAAGCGCAAAATATTAAAAATGCAAACACAAAAACAACGCAAGCAGTGATGCAGTTAACAACAAAACACCGCTTAACGTTAACCGGAACGCCTATTGAAAATTCCGTTATGGAACTATGGTCTCAATTTCAATTTTTAATGCCCGGCTTTTTTGGAACAATGAAAGAGTTTAAACACAACTATATACAACCGCGTAAACGTACGGAACCACAAGACGGGATATCGCATACTTTACTACAAAAGCAAATTCGTCCTTTTATTTTACGAAGATTAAAACAAGACGTTGCTTCTGAGTTGCCACCGAAAACGCAACAAATATTATATTGTGAAATGGGCGAAGAACAAAAGAAACTATACGACTTGACTTTTGCATCTATTCAACAACAAATTAAACAAAAATTACCTTTAGCTGGTAATCAATTTATGATTTTTGATTCCCTTCTTAAGTTACGTCAAATTTGTTGCGATCCTCGTCTTAGTCCGCTTAGTGGAGATAATCCGCCGGAAAGTGCTAAATTTAAATTATTTATGGAAACACTAGTCAACGTTGTGAACGAAGGGCATCGCGTGCTTGTGTTTAGTCAATTTGTTAAAATGCTTACTTTAATGCATGCTTCGCTTGAAAAAGAAAATATTCGCTATTTACAACTAGACGGAAGCATTAAAAATCGTGCTGAAGTAGTTAAGAAATTCCAAGAATCCGATACCTATCCTGTGTTCCTTATTAGCCTTAAAGCCGGGGGAACAGGTATTAACTTAACTGCCGCTGATTATGTTTTTCACTATGACCCTTGGTGGAACCCTGCTATTGAAGAGCAAGCGACGGATCGTGCTTATCGTATTGGACAAAAAAATCAATTAATAGTATATAAGTTAATTACACGTAATTCTATTGAAGAAAAAATTATTGAACTACAAGAAAAAAAACAATCTGTTGCTAAACATATCGTAAAACCAACGGATAACCTGGAAAACATTTTGAACTTAGAAGATATTAAAGCCATCTTCTCTTTATAACAGGCAATAATATGCAAAAAGATTTAATTTCACAAGAAGGTTATACAAAATTACAAAATGAGTTAAAACAACTTATTAAAATAGACCGTCCGGCTATTATTAAAGCTATTGACGAAGCAAGATCACATGGTGACTTAAAAGAAAATGCCGAGTATCATGCGGCAAGAGAAAAGCAAGGCTTTATTGAAGGGCGTATTGAACGAATTAACTACTTACTAGCTAACCTGGAAATGGTAGACCTTACGAAGCTAGAAACGCCGACTGCCGTCCATTTTGGCACTACTGTAACTTATATTAATGAAGATACGGAAGAAGAAGTTACATGGCAAATTCTTGGCGAAGAAGAAACGGATATTAAAAATAGAAAAATATCTATTAAGTCTCCTATTGCTCTTTCTTTATTAGGAAAAGAAGTAGGCGATACCGTTACGCTAGCGTTACCAAAAGGTAACGTTGACGTTGAGATTACGGCTATTAGCTAGCCTCGTTTAATTCCATTTTTGTTCTATCTTTTGCAGGGCTATGCTTAGCTCTGTATAAGAAGCAAATACTTTCTGTTTAGCTAATAGGTTATTTAAATTTGCTAACGCCGGTTTAATCTTAGGTAAAAAATGCTTTTTCCCTTGCTTATTCCCAAGATAGGCATATATCCCTAAGCTATGTAAACGGCGAAGTAAAACAAACTTATATAATCGTTCGTTAAACAGATTAAAACTAGTTTGCTCTAAAGAAGATAGACTATAAAACGTATGAATTAAATAGCTAATCGACTCTTCGTTTAAGAAGCTACTAGAAGCATACAATAGCGATGCTAGATCATAATAAACAGTGCCTCTATAAGCATCTTGGTAATCAAGATAAACGAGCTTACTACCTTGTAACATAACGTTACGAGCTTGGAAATCACGTAAACTTATCACGTTACGTTCTAAGCTTCCTAGCTCCTTAACTAAATCATTCTTTATACTTGTTTGCAAACTTGGTGGGCAATCCTTTTCTAGCTTATAATAGCTAATAAATTCATCAAAAAAGAGTTGTACGTAACTTTGCAAAATAGAGTTATCCATCTCTCTTTTATACACTGTTAACGGCACAACATGAATTAACTTCTTTTGTATATGAATCAAAGTTTGTATCACGTTTTCATATAAACTAACCACCGCCTTTTGATCTTTTTGTTTTGCAAGTGACGCTAATTTTTCATCTAAACGAAGATCGCCAAGGTATTCTAAAATATAAGCCTTACGATTCGGAGCAATCGCATAAATAGAAGGGACGGCAACTTGAATCGCTTGTAATGCGTTGGTAAGTAAAAAGAAAGCTTCATTTTCTTCTATATTATCAAACAAAACAAGGACTGCCGTTGTTTTGCGGTAAGTTATACTATATAATTTACGTTGCGATCCGTCGCCTACCAGTGGCGTAATACTATAATCTTGCGTACCTGTAAAAGTAACAATAAAATCTTGTTCGTCTTTTGTTATCTTACGCTCTACCATTGCTTTTCCTTAAACCAGCGCATCGGATCTACTACATGATTTCTGTAACGCATTTCAAAATAAAACAACGGTTTTTCTTTTGTTTTAACCATACCAATAACTTGCCCTTCTTTCACTTTATCCCCTTGTTTTAATTTTATATTTTTCAAATTACCATATAATATAAAATTACCTTCTCCTTGCTCTATAATGACTAACTTGCCATATCCTTCTTGAAAATCACCAACAAACCGTACGACTCCTTGAAATACTGATTTTACAGCGGCGTTCTCTTTAGTTTGCACTAACACCCCTTTTTTATATATCATACCTTGTTGATACGGTTTTACTAATATACCTTGCACCGGCACTAGTAAAGCCCCTTTTAGGGAAAATAAGGAAACGTATTTCTTTGTTTTAGAAGCATGTAACAAGCTATTAATTTGCTTCTCTCTTTGCTTTTGTACGTTCTTCCATTGTTCTTCTAGCTTAGCTTGCGAGTGTATATAGGTAAGAAACTGTTTTTGCTCCGTTTTTTCAGCTTGTATAGAAGTAAGTAAAAACTGTTCTTTCGCCATTAAATCACTAAGCTCTTGCTTTTTAATAGTAAGATCAACTTGTAGTTTTTTTACGGCTACAATCTTTTTACTTAACGAAGAAATAAGATCCACTTGTCTTTTTATATTAAATTGTAAAAAATAGCGATTTTGCTGGTAATCACGCCAAGAAAAAAAGCCGGGTAATTTTGTAATGTCCTCTATTTGTTGTAAGACTAAAAGGCGGGCTAATCTTTCTTTTACGTGTTGTTGTTGTTGTGGGAGTTGCTTTCTAGCGCGAAGTAAAGAGAGGTAAGCAGAGCTAACTTGCTTCTTGACCTGTTTTAAGGCAATTATTGTTTTTTTATATTCACCGGCTATTTTATATTGTTTGTAACTTAGGTCTTTTATTTTTTGTTCTACTTGACGTAACGTCCTGTGATTTCTTGTTTTTGCAAGTGTAACGTTAGACGAGAAACTAAGTAAACACAAAAGAAAACAAAATGAAAGAAGCCAACGAAACACCATATCATAAAGAAGAAAATTTAGTCTTTACAGTAATATAAGCAACTACCATGGTGAGTAATAATAAAGTAAGGAAGCTATATCCTATAATAGGAAAAGGAATAAACAGGCTTTGTTGCCGTATGATAAAGCTAGTTATATCTTTTGTTACATAGGAAATCAACATTTGAAACAAAACATAAACCATACCTAAAGCAATCAAATAAGCTAATATGGATATAAACGTTATTTCTAAAATTAACGGCATGAAAATAAAGTAATTACTCGCCCCTAGTTCTTTTAATAATTTGAGTTCTCTTAGTCTAGTAAAAGTAGATAAACTTGTTGTGTTATATAAAATAAAACAAACGCTTATGACTAATAAAATAATAAAACTCCAACCGAGCACGTTTGCTATATAAAAGAAATTATGCACTTGCTGCGGCGTTTCATGTCCACTATAAACTTGCTGCACGCCGTCTAGCGCTTTCATTTGCCGGAGGATTGTTTTTGTGTCTTCTTTTTCACTTAATGAAAAATTAACAACAAAAGGAAGGTAGTCGCCTTCAAGTTGCAAAATTGATTTTTCTACGCCTTTCAAAGAAGCTAGCAACTTCTCTTTCCCTTGTTTTGGCGTTAACCAAGTAATATTTTCTGCTTTATGTCGTTTTAAAAAAGCATCAACTGAATCTTTTTGTTTTATCTCTATATTTTTTTGTAAAAATATAGAATAATGCCTTACGCCAAAGACTTCTTTTGAAATATGAACAATATTAAAATAACCAAGAAAACAAGCGCCTAGCATAGTAAAAATACAAGACAGAATAATTAAGCCGGACAAAAATATTTTCTTTTCTTGCTTACCGTGTTGTATTAAAATATAAGGTAGATTTCTCATATACGTATTTCTTTTAACGCTTTTCGGTATATCATTAATACACGGTGTTTATAGGTATGCATTAACTCTTTGTGATGAGTCGCTAAAATAACCGTCCCTCCTTGTGCATGATATTTATGAAAAATATCTAAAATATATTGCGACATAGTCCAATCTAAATTTGCCGTTGGCTCGTCTGCTAAAAGAAGTACCGGTTTAATAATCAAGGCGCGTGCAATAGCAACAAGTTGTTGTTGTCCGCCAGATAGTTTAGAAACCGGTTTATTTAATAAATCTTGGATATGTAATTCAGAGGCTTGGTCTTGGATTCTTTCTATGATTTGCTTATATGGGACGTTGCGAATTAATAGGGGCATTACTAAATTATCTTGCACTGTGTAGTGTTCTAATAAATTAGAAGATTGAAATACAAACCCCACTTTACGAGTGTGCATATATAAACGATTTTTTGCTATAGTATGTAATGGATATTGATGTACCCATACTTCACCGCTATCGACTCGTTGCAAACCGGCTAATACACGTAAAAGTTGTGTTTTTCCCGCTCCGGAAACGCCTGTTAAATATACAAATTCACCGGCTTCTATAGTACAGGATAAATCTTGAAAAATATGCTTAGAATCTAGTTTTTTACTAATATGATTAATTGCTATATGTTGCATATTTATTCTGTAATTTTTAACACAGCAAGGAAAGCTTCTTGCGGCACCTCTACATTACCAAATTGCTTCATTCGCTTTTTACCTTTCTTTTGCCTTTCTAACAATTTACGTTTACGTGAAATATCACCGCCGTAACATTTTGCAGTTACGTTCTTTCTCAATGCGGAAACAGTCTCTCTTGCTATTACTTTATTACCTATAGACGCTTGCACGGCTATTTCAAACATTTGTTTCGGCAATAACGTTTTCAATTGTTTGACCAGCTCTCTACCCCTAAAATAGGCTTTATCTTTATGTGTAATAATAGAAAGTGCGTCTACAATATCGCCGTTTAATAAAATATCTAATTTAACAAGATCCGCTTTTCTATAATCTAATAATTCATATTCAAAAGAGGCATACCCTTTTGTTAAGGATTTTAAACGATCAAAAAAGTTAAATACAATTTCATTTAAAGGGATTTCATAACGAAGGGCAACGCGATCAGCCGTAATATAATCCATATCTTTTTGTACGGCACGACTTTCAATACTTAGTTTCATAATCGCACCAACGTACTGAGCAGGTACAAGAATAGTCGCACTAACATACGGTTCTTCTATATAATCTATTTTCATTACTTCCGGCATTTGCGCCGGATTTTCCATATAAAGACTTGTCCCGTCATGTAAATACACACGGTAAACCACTGTTGGCGAAGTTATAAGCAAGTTTAAGTCAAACTCTCTTTCTAGTCTTTCTTGGATTATCTCCATATGTAGGAGCCCTAAAAAACCACAACGAAAGCCAAAACCTAAAGCTACTGACGTTTCTGCTTCAAAAGTAATAGACGAATCGTTTAACGCTAACTTATTCAGTGCAACTTTTAACTCGGTAAATTCTTCTGTATTCACTGGATACACGCCGCTAAATACCATTGGATTAGCTTCACTATATCCTTGTAGCGCACTATCTGCCGGATTTGCTTGTAACGTGATTGTATCACCAATTTTCACATCACCTATATTTTTAATAGACGCACTTAAAAAACCTACTTCGCCAGCATGTAGTTCGTCACAAAGCGTTTTGAACGGAGTAAATTTGCCTAACTCTGTAATTTGATACGATTTATCAGTTTGCATAAAAGAAACAGTGTCGTTTGCGTAGATACTTCCAGACACAACACGAAATAAAACAACAATACCAACGTAAGAATCAAACCAGCTATCAAAAATCAAAGCTTGTAAAGGAAGGTCTTTACTTTGTGTTGGCGCCGGTATTTTTTCTATGATTCGTTCTAATAGCTCGTCAACGCCTAACCCGCTTTTAGCACTAATAAGCAAAGTATCTTGCATATCAATACCAATCACATGCTCTATTTCCTCTTTAACGCGCTCCGGTTCGGCAGCCGGCAAATCTACTTTATTCAATACCGGTAAAATTTCTAGATTATTTTCTATTGCCATATAGACGTTAGCCAATGTTTGCGCTTCCACGCCTTGCGCCGCGTCTACCACTAAAAGCGCGCCTTCACAAGAAGCTAAAGCTCTTGAAACTTCATAAGAAAAATCAACGTGTCCGGGCGTATCAATTAAATTAAGTTGATAGGTTTCCCCGTTTTTCGCTTTATATTCTAATGAAACCGTTTGCGCTTTCACAGTAATACCGCGTTCTCGTTCTATATCCATTGTGTCAAGAAACTGATTCTTTGCTTCCCTTTCACTAACGGCGCCAGTTAAGGCTAATATCCGATCGGCTAGCGTTGATTTACCATGATCTATATGAGCAATTATACTGAAATTACGTATATTTTTTTGATTATATGCCATATATTTATTCCTTTTTCATTCCTACTTTTCCTGTTCTTGTCATATCAAGAATATAACTTTGTGGCATATCGTTTAATAAATTTTGTATTTCTTCTTTGTTCCCAGAAAAAGAAATAATTGTTGTTTCCTCTTTTTCAACAATCTGCTTACCTTGATATTTATCGCATAACGAATCAACCGTATCTTTTGTTTGTTTAGTATAAACAAGTTTTAATATGATAAACTCAAGTAATACACTATTTTCTCTTGTTAACTTTTGCACTTTCAAAACGTGTATCAGTTTTTGCGCTTGCTTACGAATTTGCTCTAACATAATATCTTCGCCAAAAAACGTAATCGTAAAGCGAGAAATACCTTCTTCTCTTGTATAGCCTACGCTTAAGCTTTCTATGTTAAAACCTCTTCTTGAAAATAGACTAGAAAGCTTATTCAATACGCCGGCTTTATTTTCTACTTCAACATAAATAATAAGTCGATTATCCATTTATTCACTATCTATAATTTTATGTATTTTACAATCTAATACAACCGGTGTTTGCAAGGCTAACGCTTTTTCTAAAGCTACTTTAATTTGTTTTTTTGTTTCGATAGTCATGCCAAGCGCGCCAACAGCTTCCGCATATTTTGCAAAATCTACGTCAACAGAAAAATCATGCGCTATAAACCGTTCGTTAAATTTTGCTCTTTGTAGTTCGCGGATCATACCTAGACGCTGGTCATTAATCAAGACAACAACAAGAGGGATTTTATGTTCCACAGCAACAACCAGTTCTTGCATGTTCATGAAAAAACTACCGTCTCCGGTTATGTTAAGGACGCTCTTAGAAGAATCGGCAAACCACGCGCCTATAGCCGCCGGCAAACCGAATCCCATTGTGCCTAAGCCGTTTGAGCTAAGGATTGGTAAATGTTTTGGATTTTTACAACACTGATTAGCCCATACTTGATGCCGTCCCACGTCAGTTGTAATATGTAATGGTATATCTAAATTGGTGATTTCTTTAAAAATCCATTCCATTGCTAACGCACTATCTTTCGTTGATAAAACCGAATCTAACGCTTGTGTCGTACTACGCCACGGCGGTTTTATTTCGTATTGTTTCTTTTGTATAGCTTTGTCCGCTTCTTCTTGAAACAAAGTAATAATGTGAGCAAGATCACCAACAATAGGAATATCTACCGGTACTATTTTCCCTATTTCCGCCGGATCTATGTCAACATGAATAATTTTTGCATTTGCAAGAACAGAAGAATTCATCATAGTACGGCTACTAAAACGCGCGCCTAACACAAGAATAACGTCTGCTTGTTGAATGGCTTCATTTGCTTGCTTATGCCCGTGCGTTCC
>PUHO01000016.1:32498-77976 GCA_002995645.1 SAR324 cluster bacterium
CGAACAGATGGAATTTGCAAACTATGGACAAACGTAGCTAATTCTCTTTGACTATGAGAAAGCGCAATCCCACCACCAAAAAGCAGCAACGGTCTTTTTGCGTCTAAAAGCGAACGAATCGCACGTCTAATTTGCCCTTTATCGCCTTTAACTACCGGTTTATAACCAGCTAACGTAACGAACGAAGAGAAATCATAATCAAATCGATTTGATAAAATATCTGTCGGAATATCTAAGAGAACCGGTCCTTTACGACCTGTGTTTGCAATATGAAAAGCATTCTTTACTGCCGGTATCAAATCTTTTTCTGATGCAATCAATTCACTATGTTTTGTTACGGGAAAAGTAATATTGACCGTATCTACTTCTTGAAAGAAATCTTGTCCAATAAATTGCCTTGCAATTTGCCCTGTAAAGGCAACAAGAGGAATCGAATCTAACATAGCCGTACTAAGACCGGTTACAAGATTGGTTGCCCCCGGTCCAGACGTGGCAAAACAAACGCCGGCACGCTTTAATATACGAGCAAAGCCGTCTGCCATATGGCTTGCCCCTTGTTCGTGCCTAGCCAGCACATGTTGAATCGGTGAATTTAATAATTCATCATACAGAGGTAAGTTAGCCCCTCCCGGATAGCCAAAAACATGTGTAATATTTTGCTCTTCCAAGAGGGTTATAATAGCTTTCGCTCCCGTTATATATTGTGTAGAAGATGTACACATATACCCTTTAGAGTTGTGGTTATTCTGCGTTATTTACTGTTTCAATCTCACTTTGCATTGAGTCTTCTTGATTTTCCTCGTCACCGTATATAGAATATCCATAGTACCAATCTGAATGTAAACCGGTACCGGCTGGAATCAAGCGTCCCATAATCACGTTCTCTTTCAAACCTTCAAACGTGTCTACTTTTCCTTCAATTGCCGCTTCCGTTAATATCTTTGTCGTTTCTTGAAAAGACGCCGCCGACATAAACGATTCCGTGCTTAGCGCCGCTTTTGTTATACCTAACAATATTGGCTCTGTTACAATCAAATTCTTACCTTCAAGGCGTAGCTCTTCGTTCATTTGTGCAATCACGTTTTTATCTATAATCTCGCCCACTAATAGCGTTGAATCGCCGGGTTTAATTACTTGTATTTTACGCAACATTTGCCTTACAATTAACTCAATATGCTTATCGTTAATTTTTACACCTTGTAAACAATATACAGATTGTACTTCGTTAACTAAAAACTTATGCAATTCTTTAACGCCTTTTACACGTAAAATAGCATGCGGATCAAGTGCCCCATCTGTTAAAGCTTCACCAGCGCGAACAAAATGCCCTTCCATTACTAATACTTGTTTAGTACGTGGGATTAAATATTCTCTTGGCTCGCCTACTTCCGGCGTCACAATAATACGGCGCGATCGTCTTATATCGTCTCCAAAGCTAACGATCCCGTCAACGTCTGAAATTTGCGATACGTCTTTTAACGACCTTGCTTCTACTAATTCACCAACACGAGGCAAACCTCCGGTAATATCTTTATTCTTCGTTGCTTCACGAGGTAACCTTGCTAGCACGTCTCCCGGAAATACTTCTTCGTTTTCCCCAACCATCAGCTCCGCGCCAATTGGTAAGTCAAACCCTCTATGTTCTTTGTCGTCTTCTCTCAGAATCGGATTACCGTCAGCATCGCGTAAATCAAGATGCGGTTTTAAAGATATATGTGACGACTCAACAATCACCCTTCTTTCTTTAGACATTTCTTCTAGTCTTTGTATTTTAAGGTTTTTGTCCTTTTCAATACCACTATAAGAAATAAAACAATGAACGTCTACAATCGTTGGTTGTGAGAAAGGATCCCATACTGCGACTGTATCGCCTTTTGTTACTTTAGCACCATTTTTATACGAAATAATCGAGCCAATAGGGAGCAAGTAGCGATCTACTTCCCTTCCGTTTTTATCTATAATAACCGCTTCCACTTTCCTAGATTGGACAACTTCTTGTTGTTGCTTATTCGTTACAGTGTAGCTTTGTTCATATTGTAAGGTACCGGAAAAGCGAACTTCCCAAGAAGTTTCTTCTACTTTTCTACTTGCTGCCCCACCAATATGGAAAGTACGCATTGTTAGCTGTGTTCCCGGCTCTCCAATAGATTGCGCGGCAATAACGCCAATAGCAACCCCGGTTTGAATTAATTCACCAGTTACTAAATCCCTTCCGTAACAATGAGCGCAAACGCCTTTCTTTGATTCACAAGTAAGAACTGAGCGCATTGCTAATTTTTCTAAGCCTTGCTCTTCAATAATAGGAAGGTGTTTTTCTACAATTAACGTACCTTCTTTAATTAAAAGTTCGTTTGTTGCAATATCAAAAATATCTTCTGCAACAATACGTCCAAGAATACGTTCACGTAAAGGAACAATAACTTCCCCATTTTCTAGCAATGATTCTACTACAATAGAATCTAACGTACCGCAATCTTTCATTGTGATCACCGTATCTTGCGCCACATCAGTTAAACGACGAGTTAAGTAACCTGAATTCGCAGTTTTCAAAGCTGTATCGGCAAGACCTTTCCTTGCACCGTGAGTGGAAAAGAAGTAATCTTGTACGCTTAAGCCTTCGCGGAAGTTTGCTTTAATTGGCGTTTCTATAATTTCACCTGACGGTTTTGCCATTAAGCCCCGCATACCACCAAGCTGCCTGCTTTGATGTTCCGATCCCCTTGCGCCTGAATCAGACATCACAAAAATAGGATTTGGTAAATATAAACCTTTGTCGTTTTTAATTTCTTCCGACATGGCTTCTTTCATTGAACGCCCTACTTCGTTTGTTACACGCGACCAAATATCAATTACTTTATTATATCTTTCGCCGTCTGTAATAACGCCGTTATCATATTGTTCTTGGACAACTTCCACTTCTTTCATTCCTTTGCCGAGCAATTCTTCTTTATTAGAAGGAATAACCATATCTTTCATGGCAATAGAAAAACCGGCGCGCATAGCATGATAAAAGCCCATATTTTTCATAGCGTCAAGCATTCTTGCTGTTTTAGCACTGCCTGCCGCACGATACGTATCATCTATTAATTGTTCAATATCTTTTTTCTTTAATAAACGATTAATCCTTGAAAAATCAACTTCTTTTGGAACAATATTATAAAGTAAAACACGTCCTGTTGTTGTTTCTACAAAATCAGAATCAGGCAACAATTTCACTTTAATACGAGCTTGTAGGTCAATTCCTTGATATTCATAGGCATATAAAGCCATATCTACACTACCAAAAACTTTACCTTCTCCTTTACTTCCTTTTGTTTCTTTTGTTACCCAGTAAATACCAAGAATCATATCTTGCGAAGGTAACATAACAGGTAACCCCGTTGCCGGAGAAAGCAAGTTATTCACGCCCATAATTAAAATTTTAGCTTCTAATCTAGCTTCAATTGTCAAAGGAACGTGCACCGCCATTTGATCACCGTCAAAATCCGCGTTAAACGCCGCGCACACAAGTGGATGCAAGGTAATAGCTTTGCCTTCTGTTAACACCGGTTCAAACGCTTGAATCCCTAGTCTATGCAAAGTTGGCGCTCTGTTTAGCAATACAGGATGATCTATAATCACCGCATCTAGTGCTGCCCAAATATCTTCATGGCTTTGTTCTACCATAGTTTTAGCGTTTTTAATAGAATTAGCTTGCCCTTGTTCTATTAAGTATTTAAATATAAACGGTTTAAACAATTCTAGCGCCATTTTCTTAGGCAAACCGCATTGAGTCAATTTTAAATCAGGACCAACCACAATAACGCTACGACCGGAATAATCTACCCTTTTTCCAAGTAAATTTTGTCTAAAACGACCACTTTTCCCTTTTAGCGAGTCACTAAGTGATTTTAACGGTCGTTTATTTCCGCTTAAAATAGGTCGCCCACGACGTCCGTTATCAAATAAGGCGTCTACTGATTCTTGTAACATTCTCTTTTCATTTTTTACAATAATATCAGGAGCATTCAACTCAATCAGTCTTTTTAGTCTTGTATTTCTGTGAATAACACGGCGATATAAATCATTTAAATCACTTGACGCAAAACGACCGCCTTCTAGTGATACTAAAGGTCTTAAATCAGGCGAAATAACAGGTAAAACGTCAAGTATCATATTCGCCGGATCAATACCGGAATGGTAAAACGAATCAACAACTTTCAATTGTTTAATAATTTTCTTTCGCTTTGCTTCTGACGTAGTTTCTGCTAATTCAACGCGTAATTCTTCGCTAATTTTTTGTATATCTAAAGCACTTAGCAATTCTTTAATCGCTTCCGCCCCTATACCTGCGTAGTAGTCGTCATATTCATTTTCTAATTGAAAATGCTCGTTTTCTTCTACTATATCCATTGCTTGTAAGCCGGACGATCCCGGTTCTATTACTATATAAGCGTCAAAATAAATTACTCTTTCCAACGCATGTAACGTCATATCTAGTAATATTGCCATTCTTGAAGGCAAGCCTTTTAAAAACCAAATATGAGAAACAGGGCAAGCTAGTTCTATGTGCCCCATTCTTTCCCTTCGCACTTTTGATTCAATTACCTCTACACCGCATTTTTCACATGTAATGCTACGGTGTTTCATTCTTTTATACTTACCGCATATACATTCATAGTCGTTAATCGGTCCGAAAATCCTTCCGCAAAACAAACCGTCTCTTTCTGGTTTAAACGTTCTATAGTTAATCGTTTCTGACGTTTTCACCTCACCATGCGACCAATTTCTTATTTCATCGGCTGATGCTAGTGATATTTTTATCGCTTGAAAATCTAAAGGATTAACAGAATTCGATGTTGTAAACTCTTTCAAAGTAACCTCCATAGGTAAATTCATGATATGTTTATTTTTCTATTTTTATTACTTAATCTAAAAATTCTTTATCCTTGATAAGTTGAAAATCCAGACACAACGCCTTAAGTTCGTTAATAAGTACTTTGAACGATTCAGGAATACCCATATATATGTCTGTTTTTCCTTTTACAATGGCGCCATATACTTTATTTCTTCCTTCAACGTCATCTGATTTAACAGTTAACAATTCGCGTAACATATGTGCGGCACCGTATGCTTGCAATGCCCAAACTTCCATTTCTCCAAAACGTTGCCCACCAAATTGCGCCTTTCCACCAAGCGGTTGTTGTGTTATCAATGAATACGGACCAATCGATCTTGCATGAATTTTTTCGTCTACTAAATGATATAGCTTTAACATATATAAATAACCGACCGTTATTTTTTGATCAAAGACTTCTCCAGTTCGTCCGTCATATAAATTCATTTGCGCGCTTTTATCAAGCCCTGCTTTGCCAAGTAGATAGTGAATATTTTCTTCATGTACCCCGTCAAACACAGGCGTTGCAACAGGAACTCCTTTTTTCAGTTTTCCGGCAAGCTCTCTTAGTTCTTCATCAGATAACTTATCCAAGTAATCGTTCATTGATTCTTGATTATATACTTCTTTTAAGTAACTTCGTAACTGTTCAAACGGCTTCATTTCATCTAGCATTTTTTCAATGCGTTTTCCTATCATGCCAACAGCTAAACCTAGATGCGTTTCTAAAACCTGTCCAATATTCATCCGTGACGGTACGCCTAGCGGATTTAACACAATATCAATCGACGTTCCATCTTTCATATACGGCATTTCTTCAACAGGTACAATTTTAGAGATAACCCCTTTATTACCATGTCGTCCGGCCATTTTATCCCCAACAGACAAACGCCTTTTTACAGCTACGTATATTTTAACGCTACGAACAACGCCCGGCTCTAGCTCGTCTACTCTTAGCTCATAAGCTTTGTTTTTCTCGTATCTTTCTGTTAAGTTTTGAATTTGCTTTAATGCCGTTTCAATAATCGCATGTACTGTTGCATCTTTATCTTTATCTTGTAAACGTACTTGATCCCACGCCATAACAGGAATGGTTTTAAATCCGTCTTCTGTTACAGTAGAACCTTTTTCCATCAATACTTTCTTACTTGTACTGTCAAGGATATCATGTAGCAACACAGCATTTGCCATTAACGGAAATAGTTTATTCATTGTTAAACGAACAATAATTCTTTGTTCGTCTCTATAATCTTCCTCGATTTTCGCTAGATTTTGACTTTCAATTTCTAGCATACGTTCATCTTTAGGAATATCTTTGCGGTTAAATATTTTCACATCCATTACCACACCGGAAATCCCTTGCGGTACACGTAAAGAAGTATCTCGCACGTCCGCCGCTTTTTCGCCGAAAATAGCTTGCAACAGTTTTTCTTCCGGATTAAGCTGGCTTTCTCCTTTTGGCGTTGTTTTACCAACAAGAAGATCGCCGGGAGAAACGTAACTTCCTATACGAATAATCCCGCTTTCATCTAGATTTCTTAAAGCGTGTTCACTAACGTTTGGTAAATCTCTTGTAATATTTTCAGGAACGTTTTTCGTGTCTCTTGCCACTACTTTAAGCTCTTCAATATGTACAGATGTGAAATTTTCTTTATGTAAAAGTTTTTCGCTTACTAAAATAGAATCTTCATAGTTATATCCATTCCACGGCATAAAGGCGATTAATATATTTTGTCCTAATGCTAATTCTCCTTTTTCACAATCACTACCGTCAGCTATGACTTGTCCTTTTTCCACAATTTCACCTACTTTCACAATAGGCGTTTGATTTAAACAAGTATTTTGATTCGATCTTTCATATTTTTGTAAGTGATAAATATCAACTTCAACGCCGCCTTTTGCTTTTTCGCCTTTTTCTGCATCTGCTATTACAATAATACGATCTGCTTCAACGCGATCGACTATCCCTTTATTTTTAGCAAGAATACATACGCCCGAATCTTGGGCAACATGTTTTTCCATTCCTGTTCCCACAAGCGGAGCTTGCGAGCGAATCACCGGGACTGCTTGGCGTTGCATGTTTGATCCCATTAACGCGCGGTTAGCATCATCATGTTCAAGAAACGGTATTAACGAAGCGGCAACAGAAACCAACTGTTTTGGCGAAACGTCAATTAAATCAACTTCGTCACTATGTATCATTTTTACTTCGCCGTTAACGTTCACCCTTGCTTGGACTAGTTTATCTTGTAATTGTTTATTACTATCTAGCTTAACATTGGCTTGCGCTATTTTATGCATTCCTTCATCAGTAGCAGATAAATAGCTTATTTTATCTGTAATTTTGCCATTTTCCACATGTCTATACGGCGTTTCAATAAAACCGTATTTATTAATTTTACTATAAGTTGTTAACGAAGCTATTAAACCAATATTAGGACCTTCCGGCGTTTCAATTGGACAAATACGACCGTAATGCGAAGTATGAACGTCCCGCACGTCAAAGCCGGCTCTTTCTCTTGTTAAACCACCGGCACCAAGCGCACTTAAACGGCGTTTATGTGTAATCTCAGAAAGCGCGTTTGTTTGATCCATAAATTGAGACAATTGACTTGAACCAAAAAAATCATTAATCGCCGCCATTACTGGTTTTGCATTAATGATATCGTGAGGCATAATATTCTCTGTGTCTTGCATAGAAATGCGTTCTCTAATAGATCGCTCCATTCTTACTAAACCAATACGAACTTGCCCTTCTAGCAATTCCCCAACGTGGCGCACTCGTCTATTACCTAAATGGTCAATATCGTCTATTTCTCCGCCTATACCACTTTTTAAGCATAGTAAATAATTCACTGTAGCAAGTATATCTTCCGGCGTTAAGGTTGTAACCGTTTCATCTACGGCAACCCCTAGTTTTGTATTTAATTTCATACGACCTACTACAGATAGA
The DNA here is from genome assembly GCA_002995645.1 of SAR324 cluster bacterium. Taxonomy (GTDB): domain Bacteria; phylum SAR324; class SAR324; order XYD2-FULL-50-16; family HCM1; genus HCM1. The sequence goes on from PUHO01000016.1 coordinate 40,328, forward strand.
TCATAGCTTGCATCATCAAAAAAGAGCTTTTCAAATTGATTTTGCGCTTCTTTTGGACTTAACACTTCACCGCTACGTAAATTTTTAAACAAGGCAATCATAGCATTTTGCGGCGTTTTGTTAGCGTCTTGTTCTAGTGTATTACGAAAATCCGCACCAATTCTAGAATCGTCAATACAAAGCAATTCTAGTTTTGCGATTTTATTTTCTATAAGCATATCTAAAACAGGTTCAGTAATACTTTCATTACATTTGAGTATAACCTCTCCGTTTTTATCAAGAATATCGCATACAGTGTAACGCCCTATAATCGCTTCTTTTGTTGTTGCTAGCTCTTTAATATCACTTTTTACCAACTTGTTAATCGTTGCTTTACCAAGTTTTTTTCCTTTGGCAACAAGTTGTTTTGTTTTCTCTTTATCTTCGTAAATCGCTTCAACTGTATATTGATTCAACGAAACAACAGGATCAAATTCTTTTGTAAACTTCCATTTATCTTCCGTTTTATTATGCGCTTTTTTCAAGCTCACTTTCTCAATATGATAAAAATAGCGTAACAAACTTTCATCAGAATAATCTAAACACTTCAAAAAGGTAGTTGCTAAAAGTTTCTTACGCCTATCAATACGAACGTATAGCAAATTTTTGGAATCAAAAGCAAAGTCAATCCAAGAACCGCGTTGTGGCACAATAGAAGTAGAATAAAGTAATTTTCCTTGTATTGTTTTACCTTTATCATGAGAAAAGAAGATGCCCGGCGATTTGTGTAGCTGACTTACGGCTACTCTTTTTGTTCCGTTAATAATGAACAATCCATTTTCTGTCATTAACGGAAATTCGCCTATATAAATTTCTTGTTCTTTAATATCCCGTATTTTGGGAGGTGTTTGTTCTTTTTTGCCTTTCTTAGGCGCGGAATCTTCTTCCCAGAGCATTAACTTTACTGTCATACGAACAGGTATGGCATACGTAGTTCCTCTGATCAAACACTCTTGCATAAGATATTTAGGCTCTCCTAGTTTATAGCAAACGTATTCAAGAGTACATTTACCGGAGAAATCCGTTATAGGGAATATACTTCGTAGGACTTTTTCCAATCCTTTATCTTCTCTTTTAAAAGGATCTGTGCCTATTTGAAGGAAATCGTCAAACGCTTTGCGTTGCATTTCAAGTAAATAGGGTGGTTCTAAAACGGTTTGAATTTTTCCGAAATCAATACGAAATCTAGGTTGTGATTTAAATGGTTTCATCGACTATTACCTTGTAAAAAAATGGAATAGATATTAAATCAAGATATAATTTTTTGTATATAGGGAGACATAGTTTATACAGTATTCTTGCTTGCGTAAGAAGAATGGACATGTGTAAACAAACAATAGCGGATTGTCTATTTAAAGATATGGAAATAGTTCCCATTAGTAGTTATTTTGGTAGGCGTGATAAACTTAAGTCATATATTTTTAGAGTATAAAATTAATAAAGCAATTTTGTCAAGCATCAAATAGATTTTTTTTGCAAAATCAAAATAGGATACTATTAAAACTTATTATATATCTTATTATTAAAAATATTTATTGAAAACCGTCAAGAAGCAAACGCATTGTTTGCTGTGTCCGGTTAGAAGAAAAATCAATTGCTTTAGCGGCCCCTTCTGCAATAAGATTATTTTTAACTAATTCAGAAAGTTGCGTTACAACGTCGGCATCGCGTATAGTTGATTCAGCACCGCTTAAATTTTCTTTTGTCACACGTAAAACGGCAAGATTACGTTCTAACGTATTTTTTTGCATGCTGCCAATTTTACCACGAAGCACGTTAACTTGCTCAGTTGCTTTATCTATAACGGTAACCGCATCTTGACCTTGCTCTTTTGAACCTAGGACTATATCGCCTAAAGAATTAAACTCGCTATCATTCACCGTTCCAACACCTAGATGCGCTGAATCGACTGTAGGAATAGAAAGATGCGCCACACTATTAACATCAGGACCAATTTGAAAAGTCATGCTATTGTTTTTTACATATACATAACCGGTCACACTTGATTCTTGGTCGTCTATATTCTCTTGCGTTCCTGTGTAAGCAACGGATATGCCCGCAGTATTAGGGTTACTTGCACTTCCATGAAGAACAGCTCCGTCTCCTTCTGCCATTTCGTTGTTAATCGTACCGACTACGTCTGTTCCGCTAATAGCTTCTTCAAATGCCATTGCCTCTTTAGAAATAAGTCCGTCAGAGGAAGAAGTAGCGCTAAACGTTTCTTTTGAGCCTGGGTTTCTTGACGCTAGACTTAGTTTGTCATCTTGTAAAGAAACTTGTAAAGAAAATCCGTTTTCGTCTAATGCTCTTTGTGCATTAGTAACAAATTGTTTGGGATCAATATCATCTCTTGACGCCGTGTATTTATAGGTTTTTCCATGTTGCGTTACGATAAGTGATACCGGTGGTACTTCATCGTCGTCTTGCGCCTCCTCAAGTACGTCGCTAACGTCATCTTCTCCTATCAAATAGCTTGCTGTTGGGGCATCGGTAATCGCTACGGCATAGCCTTCCATTGGTGAGGTTTTTGTTAATTCTGTTCCACTTATAAAATGGAGCTTATCACCGGACGCAATACCACTTAAACCAAACTTACCGCCGCCAAGTAATTGATTTGATCCTAACTTCGTCCCTCTTGTAATGACGTCAAGACTATGCTTTAAATCTTTAAATTGGGTTTGGTACATTGTTTGAGTCACATTGTCATTAAATATATTGTTTGTTGTAGCAAGTGCAATTTGCCTCATAGACAACAATATATTGCTCACCTCTTGTAAACTCGAATCAGTAATTTGCATTACTGAAATGGAACTTTCCGAATTCTTAATTGCTTGGTCAACACTAGCAATTTGCGCACGTAATCTTTCAGATTGCAATAAACCGGCGGGATCGTCGCCACCTCTGTTTATTCGCAAGCCACTACTTAATTTCTCAAGCGATTGCCCCGCTTTAGATTGTGCATTTTGTAAATTTATCTTACTAAATCCAGTACGATCTGAAGAACTGAGTCGAAAAGCCATAATTATTTTTTTAAATTCTGTTGATTAGTGTTAACTAACATTTTTGACTTGTGTTTTATTTCCACAAATAAAGACGTAGAATTTCCGTCATATAGCATTTTTAATCCAACATTAATATTAGGAATTGAATCTTGATCGAAACATTGCTTTAATATACGTCGTTTATCTTCTTTTGTCAATTGATGTTTAATATTTTGCTTAAACATATCTTCCTCTTAACCTTTTAAGGTAATAGTTGCTTTTTTGAGTTCCGGGTTATTTAATTCACTATGATTCTTTTCTTTTAATATTAAATCCCATGCCTCTCTTACATCTTTTAATAATTTTTTAACTTCTAATATGTATTCTTTATTTTTTTCAATATTAGCATCAAGCAACCTTTCATACATATAATTATATAAGTTCCTTAAATTTTCAACTAATTCTGTTTTTTGATCTAAATTTAAAGACGCTATTAATTCTGAAATAATATCTTTTGCTTTTAATAAGCTAAAATTAACTTTTTCATAGTCATTGTTTTCCAATGCCTTTTCAGCAATAGTTAAAAAGCGAATGGCACCGTCATATAGTAAAATTACTAACGTGACAGGGTCGTTTGTCGTTACTTTAGATTTCTTATAAGCAAAATCTCTTTTGCCATACGGGTTTTTTCTATCTTGCATTTTGCCCCTTCAATAAAAGCTATTTTACTTTAATTTTGCAAATTGTGATGATAAATATTTTTGTTCCGATTTTAATTGCCCAAGCTTTCCTTCCATACGAGCAAATTTTTGTTGCCACCTTTCTTTCTTTCTTTCAATGACGGCTTCCATTTTCTTTGCTTGGTCTTCATATCCCTTTTCTTCTGTCTTTGCCGTGTCTGTATATAGTTTTAATTCACCATGTTTCGTGTCTAGTGACTCACTAAGATATTCAAACGTTTTTGTGGCAATCCCTTTAGTCAATACTAAATTATTATCTACCGGTTTATCATACGTTGCTTGCGGATTAACGTATAAACGTAAGCCTTCTAGCTTTGTTCCTTCTTTTCCTTTTAATATAGCGCCAAAACTATCTACCGTTTGCCCGTCTATAGATCCTTCCGCATTCCTTCCGGCTTTTTCTATGCCTCCACTTAACGGATCCGCTCCCGGATTTTCTTTCTGCAAACTAATTTTTGAGTGTTCCCCTGCTGAATTCACTTGTAATATTAAACTACCGTTTCTTTGCAAAAACTTAATACCCGCTTTATTTAAAATATCATTTTTCTTAAATAAGCTCTGTAGTTTATTTATTAACGAATCCATCGTATATTGACCTGCCGGTATTTCAAAAGCCTTTGAGTTACGACTGTTCAAGTTTATACTAAATTTATTCCCGCCTTCATTAATATAAAACACGTTCCCAAGCTGTGGCGTTTGGTATTCTGCATATTCCGGTGCTTGCGTTACGTCAATATCATATCCTTGTTTTCCGGTTATCCCCGTTTTATTAGTAGATCCTACATAAGAAATGTCACCGTTTTTCAGTGCCCCGTTGGTTTCAAATAAAAGAGCTACTTCTTTTAAATTCTCGTCTAAGGCTTTATCTAATTTTTTTTCATCTACACTTAAAGACCCGTCTTTTACAAATTTAACACCAACTGAAAAAAGTTGATTTTTTTTAGTTTTCAAACCGACTACAGAATCGGTTATAATACGCGACAATTGATTTTGTAGATACATAATGTTTGAATTTCCCTGTAATGGTCCTGCCGTTTTTTTATCTTTATCATAATAAGATAATTCTTTTAAGAATTTTAACGTTTCATTATAGTAGTCTATAAAAGCTTTTATCTTTTTTCTTAAGTCTTCAATATCGTTTTTAACTGTCACCGTTACGATTTCATCACTAACTGATTTAGCCGTTAACGTTACGCCTTCAATTGTATCTTTAAATTCATTTGTATGACTTGTTACGTCTAACCCGCCGCCTGTGTCTGTTGCACCTAGTTTTATTCTTGCGTCTTGCGGTGGTTGGATTGTTGTTGAATATACTTTAAAGTCAAATGAATCGCCTTTTTCAATAAAACCCGGTCCAAATTCCGCTTGCAAGCCTTCACTAAATTCGACTGGGCTACCTGCTTTATATCTTTGCCCTAGGTCTATAGTTCCTTTATGTCCTTTATCATCTTTCCAATCTATCACCAACTCACGTGATTCGCCAACGGTTCCTTCTTTTTCAGCGGTAAAAGTATAATGTCTTGTGTTAAAAGCGTTATATCGTCCCACTATCCTTACGGGAACGTTTGTTTTTTTCTCTTTTGCAACTTTCGCTTTTAAATCGTTATTTACCCAATCGCCTAAGTTATATATACTCCGTGCTTTTTTCTTATCATCATCTGTTAACCACCAATAGCTTTCTGTGGAACTACCTTGATATTGGAACGTCAATTCTGCTTTATCGTTCAAAATACCACGAGGAAAATTAATCTTCATTCCTTTAGCAACAGACAAATCTTTTCTTGGCGTATATCCTTTTCCAATATTAACTCTTGTATGCACTCCATTATCTGACGTAATCACAGCATGCAAATCTTGCGCTTCCCCAACTATACCACTTCCTTCAATATGAATTTTAAAATCAGCGTCATCATCACCATACCAGCCAGAAATATTTGGCTTCATATTAAGATCCGGTTGTTTCCACGTAGACGGCACCCCAATTTTAGACGCTCGTTCTGCGTCCGTTTTCCACCAATAAAAAGGCGACTCTTGGTTTTTCATAGAAACCTTAAAACTATCGCCGGCTACTGCCGTTCCCCTTGCTAGGGCAATACTCACGCCGTCAGTCAAAGGTACCGGTGAGTTTGGATTATACGTATCCGGATCAAAATCAAGGTAACCGCTTCTTCCCAGTGTATCTTCCCACTTTAAGCGTACTTTATCTTTTCCATTGCCAATAATCCCCGGATTTACTACCGTTACCGTTACGTCTATTGGATCGCTACCTGTATAAACGCCTCCTAGTTTTGGAATGGTTGTTGACGAATCTTTCTTATCGCCGTCCTTAACATCGTCTTTTTTGTTTGTTACGCCGTTCCATCTTTGCTCGCTTTTATATCCTGCTTCAAAATTCGGCGTTTTAAATTGTCCTTTTAATGAACTTGTTATAAGCAAACGTCCAACTATACCGGATTTATTACTTGTTAAAACAATCTGCCACGGTTTTTTGTCTCCACCAGTATTAACAAGCGTTGCTTTTACTGCCCCGTCTGACGCTTTGTTAATAGCTTCAACAAAACCTTTTAACGTATTATTCTTTTCATTAATTTCTACTACAAACGGTTTATCGTCCCCTACTTTTATACTAAACTTACCTTGGTTAATTTGCTCGTCTTTAGAAGCAAACGTTTGCGAAGCAATTTGATGTTTTAACGCTAATTGTTCTACTTTAATTTGATAGGTTCCGGGTTTTGCTTTAGACGTTCCTTTTGCTTCTAAAATTTTAGGGTTACTCGATTCAATTTTCTTTGCTTCCCACGTTTCTTTTTTCATTAACGGTTCAGCTACTTTACTTAAAGCATCTAGCACTTGACGCACTTGGTTCCAAGCCGCCACTTGCGTTTTTACTTCCATTACTCTTTGCTTAACTGGCTCGACTCTTTTTTCTTCAGCTGCAACCATCTTACGAATCATGCCTTGCGTATCCATTCCGGAACCAAGTCCGGGCATGGTAATCTTTGCCGGTTCGCTCATTTTGGTCGGAACCGTTTTTTTGGGCATAAGTTGTTGCGCTGTTGCCGCTGCCGCAGCATTATTCGCCATCTTATTATTTACGTCAACCATATATTGTTAGAAAAAAGTCTATTTATTGCTATTCGTTTCGTAAAGTTAGAATCGTTACAAAAAGATATGCAAATTTTATACTTTTTTCATACAGATATAAGCATCTTATGTTTATATAGCGGAACAAAAATAATAAACTTAATTATATATATTGTTTTTTATTATATATTTTATGAAATCAATTGAGGCAAAACAATCTATATAGCATATTTATGGGGGAATAGAGGGGGGGGCGAAGTAGTCAATAAAAAAGTTTTATCAACTTTATCTTACAAACAAAATCAAGCTTGCAAAGACGAATGACTATGCCGTTGTTATTGATATTGTAAAAGGGAAGGGGGAAGGGGGATAAAATAAAAAGAATTCAATAAGCCGGGTTCTGTCCTTGTATATTACAAGTAGCAATCATTTATCTAGAACTTTAGTTACCTAAAGCTTCAAGCATCCTACCCTGCCGCTAGACGAGTAATCATTACAGCGGCTCTATTTGGACTTGCTTCAGATGGGGTTTACCCTGCCAAAACTATTACTAGCTTTGCGGTGAGCTCTTACCTCGCCTTTTCACCCTTACTTGCATCTTTAAAAAGATCGTTAGCGGTTTATTTTCTGCGGCACTTTCCATGACGTTACCATCTCCGGCAATTAACCGGCATCTCACTCTATGAAGCCCGGACTTTCCTCTCTTTCTTTTAACGGAAACAGCGATTGCTTTTCCTTCTTTTTATTTTACTCTCCCTTTTTTTGAAATAAACTAAGGCATTCTTTCCTTACTATCTCGCTATCCTTTGCATTACGATGAAAGGCGCCTTTTGCTCCTATTGTTGTAAACAAATGTTCTTTTTTGGCTCCTCTACAAGAAAGGCAAGCTTGTTTACTCTCTAACATGACCATAGTGCCTTGCGCTTGTAAACTATAAAACAAGACGGCTGCAATTTCATCAGTCAAGTTTTCTTGTATTTGCAAACGAGAAGCGAGGCTTTCAATCATACGGACAATACTTCCTAAACCGGCAATACTGTTGTTTGGAATATATCCAACGTGCACTTTACCAATAAAAGGAAGTAAATGATGGGCGCACATAGAAGAAAAAGGGATATCTTTTAAGACAATCATATCTTGTGAGCCTGTGTTTTTCATTAAAGAAGAAGTTACTATTTCATCTGGTTGTTGTTCATACCCGCTATATAAATCACTCAGCGAATCAACAAAAGGCAGTACTATGTCGTCTGTAACTTCATTCGCTTGTTTACCTTGTATATAAGCAAACAAACACCTAGCCGCTAAAACGGCAGTTTCTTTATTTTCATTAGCCATATTGACCTGTTTTTATTCTGTAAAATCTATTAGTACTAAGCGCTAATCCTATATCTTTTAACGCTTTTTTAGATTCCCTTCTCTAACAATGATAATTAAATTCCGTTTTAATTTACTGTTTATCTAATAAAGCTAGTTGCCCACATGCCGCCGCTATCTTATTTCCTCTTGTCACTCTTCTGACTGTTAAAATTTTATTTTTCAATAAATACTGTTGAAACTTGACAATCTTTTCTTCACTTGGCTGTTTATACGGAAGCGAACTATGTTCGTTTAAAGGTAATAAGTTTACTTTTGCCGGCATATTCCGTAAAAAATACACAAGGTTTTTAGCGTCTTCTATGCTGTCCGTTACGGAGTCAATCAAAATATATTCAAATGTAATCGGCTCTTTAGCTCGCCTTGCAAAATGAAAGCAAGCTTGCCTTAAATCTTCTAGCAAATAGCGTTTTGCAATAGGCATTAACTTAGCTCGTTTTTGTTGGTTTGCCACATGTAAGGAAATCGCTAAATTTGTTTTATACGGCGAACTAGTAAAATTATATATTTTAGGAACAATGCCGCAAGTAGAAACAGTAATACGTCTTGGTGAAAAATTAAATCCTTGTTTTTGCCGAAAAATAGCAATAGAGTTTATTGTTCTTTCATAAGTATGAAAAGGCTCGCCCATTCCCATATAAACAATATTACGTATTGTCTGCCCTTCAGGTAGGCAATAAGCGGCTTGCCTCACTTGGTCAACAATTTCATGCACCTCTAGATTACGTCGTAACTTTAGCTTTCCTGTTAAACAAAAAGCACAGCCCATAGCACAACCGACTTGCGTAGAAATACATACTGTATTATGATCTTCATGCCGTAAAATAACGGTTTCTATACGTTTATCATCTTTTAATTGTTGCGTAAACTTAATAGTCCCGTCTTCATCTTCTTGGTACTTAGCTACCGGCGGTATAGTAAAAGAAAAGGCATGTTCTAATTTTTTTCTTAGTTCTTTTGTAAAGTTACTCATCTTGTTCGGATCAGTTACTTTTTTAACGTATACCCATGAAAAAAGTTGCCCTGCTCTAAAACTGGGTTCTTTGTGTTTTGTAAACCAGGCTTCTATTTCACTATAAGTGTAGTTAGCAAATTTAGTTTGTTTCATTCGTTTATAGTGAGGCAATATTTAAATCAGAAAATACTTTATACAAAGCCAAGATATACCCTTCTACACCTAGCCCAATAAGGCAACCTTGCGCTAACGGTGATAAATACGAAGTATGGCGAAAGTTTTCTCTTTGATATACGTTAGAAATATGAACTTCAATAAAAGGAATAGTCAAAGAAGCAAAGCAATCGCGTAACGCTACAGACGTATGCGTATAGGCGCCGGCATTAATAATAACGTAGTCTGCTGTGTGTTCTTTTTGCAGAAAGTCAATAAGCCCGCCTTCGCTATTAGATTGAAAACAAATTAATTCACAATCTTTACTTTTGCAAAGTTGCGTCATTTTTTCTTCTATACTAGATAAACTAACGTTTCCGTATATTGTCGGTTCCCTTTTCCCTAGCCAATTTAAATTAGGTCCGTTTAATAGTAAAATTCTCTTTTTCATTGTTCGTTCACTATATCTTTAGCAAAGTGAGCTAGTAAAACAGCGGTTGCCGCACTTACGTTTAGCGAATCAATTAAGTTACTTCCTTTTATTGAAGCAATTATATCACAAATTTGTTTTGTTTTGTGTCGTAATCCTTCGCCTTCGTTTCCCATAACTAACACACTACGATCGAGCGGTTCTATTGTTTGATATGCTTTTGCGTTTTCGTCCATATCGGCGCCTATAATCCAAAAGTTTTCTTTTTGACAATCGCGCAACGCTTGCCCTAAGTTCACTTCTTTAATAATAGGCAAAATCTCCATAGCACCACTTGACGCTTTAGAAACGCTTGGACTTAAAGGCGATAAATTTTGCCCGGCATATAAAAGCGCACTGGCTCCAAGAAATAAAGCGCTTCGCATAATCGCGCCAAGATTTTGCGGGTCGTTTACTTGGTCTATAGAGAGCAGTAAAAGGCGTTTTTCGTTTTTATGTTGATCTATCCAGTTTTTCCATCTGTAAGTTAGTATTTCGCCCGCTTCTAGGACTATACCTTGATGATATTTACTACCTGATAGTTGCCCCAATTTAGCCGGGGTTACCGCTTTACTTTCACAGCCTTGTTGGTTTGCAAGCTCAATTATATTTTTAATTGCTTTTACTTTTGCATCTTCTTTATAATATAAACAAAATAAAGGTCTTTTCTTTTGTTCTATTGCGGCTTGCACTGTGTGTATACCGTAAAGGTATTCTTTATTTTGCATATTTTTATTTTATTGTCGTATCCAGTTAGTTTTACCGTGCTCGTCTTTAAGCACAATCCCTTTTTCTTCTAAAAAAAGGCGTATTTTGTCGGCTTCTTGCCAGTCTTTATTTTCCCTTGCGTTCTTTCTTGCTTCAATATGGGCTTCTATTTCTTCTTCAGTCAACTCGTCTTCTTGCTTCGTTGTTTGCGTTAACCAAGCTCGTGGATCCTCCGTAAGAATACCAAGTATATTACTAGCAAATTGTATTTGTTTATATAATCTTGGCACTTGCGGCGAACCTATTTCTTCTTTGTTTAAAAGCTTCACTTTCTCAAAAATATAGGCTATTGCCATTGGCGTATTTAAATCGTCAGCTAATAAATCAAAAAATTCTTTTTCTTCTTCTGTTGTCAACGTATATTCCGCTATAGCAACCTTATCAAATCTTTCTAGCGATATATATAAACGACGTAGTTTTTCTTCTGCTTGTTTTAGCGCTTCATCAGAAAAATGAATCGGTTTTCTGTATTGAGTAGAAACAATAAAAAAGCGAAGCAAATCAGTTGGGAACTTGTCTAGCAATTCGTTAATAGTAATAAAATTATTTAACGACTTAGACATTTTATGATTATCAACGCGTATCATACCGTTATGTAACCAGTAATTGGCAAAGTTCGTATTCCCTACGGCGCAAGATTGGGCTAACTCATTTTCATGATGAGGGAAGATTAAATCACTTCCGCCGCCGTGAATATCAAACGGTTTTCCTAAATATTTCTCGCTCATTGCCGAACATTCAATATGCCAGCCCGGTCTGCCTTGTCCCCACGGGCTATCCCAATAGGGTTCGCCTTCTTTTTTTTGCTTCCATAATACGAAATCCATAGGATCCCGTTTCAAATCGTCTACGTCTATACGCGATCCGGCTTGTAGTTCTTCTATACGTTTACCGCTTAACTTGCCATAATCTTTAAACTTAGCAACAGCAAAGAAAACGTCGCCGCCTTTTTCACTTTGATAAGCAAATCCGTTTTCTTCTAATCGCTTTATTAAGTGAATCATTTCTTCTATATGATCGGTCGCTTTTGGCGCTATATCAGGATATAATACTTGTAGCCTATCCATATCGCGATCATGTAAGGCAATCATTCTTTCTGCTAATTCTTTAACGCTCTCGTTGTTTTCTTGTGCTCGTTTAATAAGCTTGTCATCTATATCCGTATAGTTTTTAACGTACGTTACTTTATATCCTAACTCAGTTAAAAACCGTCGTAACACGTCAAAATTAACCGCCCCTCTGGCGTGTCCAATATGGCACTCGTCATAAACGGTAACACCGCAAGTATAAATTTTCACTTGCTCTTTTTCTATGGAAGTAAAGCGCTCTTTTTTACCGCTTAGCGTATTAAAAAAATAAACGTTAATATCTGTTTTCATATGCTATTTTAATCTAAGCTGCCTTCAATACAAGTTGTATAGAAACCACCGCGCGGTTCATACATAGTTGTAACTTTAAGTTTAGTTGTTTCTAATAAAGAAGTTAAATCGTCATACATTCTTTTTGTTGCCGCTTCTTGGTATATTCCCACGTCTCTATAGCTAATCATATAGTATTTTAACGATTTTAATTCAACACACTTCCCCCCTTCAGGGTAATATTCAATGCGAACTTTAGCAATATCCGGCAACCCGCTAAAAGGGCAAACTGCGCTAAATTCTTTTGTTTCCGTTTTAATATATTGTTTAGGGCTAGCAAAAGCAAAACTTTCTAGTACGGATACGTCAATTGCTTCTTCTCCTTTAAACTTATACGTATTGCCTTCTGCTACTGCCATTATTACCCTTTACTTTACGTTATATTTTAGCAACGACCTTGTTTTAGTTTTTAAGTCTAGTTGCCATTTCCTTTTTATTGATTATGCTAGCTTGCTTTGAAATTCTTGAAAGCCTTTTGCTCTTAATTTACAAGCCGGACAAGTACCGCAGCCGGCGCCCCAATCGTGCTTTGTACGTATTCCTTCGTAACAAGTATGGCTTTCTTCAATGACTAAAGAAAGAATGCCTTCTTTTTTTGCTAATGCAAAGGTTTGCGCTTTAGATAAATACATTAACGGCGTTTTTATCTCTATTGCTTGTTCGCTACCAAGATTTAACGCTTTTTCCATAGCTTCCACAAATTCATTACGACAATCAGGGTACCCGCTATAGTCGGCTTCACTAAATCCCGTTACTATTATATTTGCTTTTTTCTTTATCGCAAAAGTATGAGCTAAAAGTAAAAAAAGTGTATTTCGATTAGGAACAAACGAAGAAGGCAAGTTTTCATGATCTACATGACTCGCATTAACGTCGCCAGAATGAACGAGCGCACTTCGTACTAAATCAGCATAAAAATCTAAATTAATAATACGTATAGGAACGTTGAGTTTAGCAGCAATGCGTTTTGCCTGTTCCATTTCTACAATATGCCTTTGTCCGTATTGAAAACCTAGCGCCGTTACGTCTTGAAAACGATTCTTTGCCCAACCAAGGCAAGTTGTGGAATCTTGCCCACCAGAAAAAACTACAATTGCTTTTTGATTATCCATACTCTTTTTTTCTTAAGCTTATTTACTTTATTTATCACCGTTAATAATAAAGAGTTTTAGCTTTGCTTGTCAAGCTTCGTCCTTGTTTCTGTGCTTTTTTGCAAGCTTTCTTGCTACGTTGTGTTTTTATACTTCCTTTTCTGATGCAGCATGTAACCCGGCAAAAACGCCTTGCTTCTCTAATAATTCAGCGTACGTTCCTTTTTCTGCTATAGTCCCTTCTTGAATAACGTAAATCATATCTGCATTGGCTATGCTAGAAAAACGATGCGCTATAATGAGCATTGTTTTTGATCTCATTAAATTCACTAACGCTTGTTGAATCTTGCTTTCTGATTCGGTGTCTAGTGCGCTTGTAGCTTCGTCTAGAATCAAAATAGAGCTATCTTTATACAAAGAGCGCGCAATCGCCACACGTTGCCGTTGCCCGCCAGATAGTAAAGTCCCGTTTTCTCCTAATTCTTGGTGAATTCCTTTGTCTTCTTTTTCCACAACGTCTTGCAAACAAGCGCCGTTAATGGCTTCGCTTAACCTATTTTGATCTACGTTTTCTTGTCCGTAAGCAATATTATTCACTAAAGTGCTGTTAAATAGAAAAGTATCTTGCGTTACAAAAGAAATTTCTTGGCATAATGAAGAATCGCTTACTTTGGCAATATCTTGCCCGTCTATTCTAACCGCGCCTTCGCCTTCTTTACACTGATAAAATCCGGCTAATAAATTAGCTAACGTTGTTTTACCGCTTCCACTCATTCCCACTAAAGCAACGGTGCTTCCTTTGGGAATAGTAAAATGAATATCATGTAAAATCGTTTCTACCCCGTCATAGGAAAACGTATTTATATCAAAACGAATTTCTTTAGAAAACGGCTTTAACGCCGGGTATTTCGTTTGATTCCAACTTTCTGCTTCTTTCAAAATAGCGGCAATAGAGCTTAAGGCAACCTTACCGTCTTGCCATTGGAGTAAAAACTTATTCACATTTTTAATCGGTTCATAAATCATGGCAAACGCCGCAAGAAAGCTTACAAAATCACCGGCGGTCATACTAGAATACTTCAGCAAATACCCGCCAACACAAAGCGACATAGCAAGGTAAATAGAAACTAAAAACTCTAAGACAGCGCGCGAACTTGCTTCCACACGAACTGATCTCATAAACGTTTCTTTTAATGCTTTATCTGTTTGATTAAAATGCTTACGTTCATATTTTTCTTTACCTGCGCTTTTGATGACTTTATTTGCGTAAATCATTTCTTTCACAAAACTAGTAACGCGAGTAAATTCAGATAATTGATCAAATGAAATAGACACCTTTTTCTTGCCAAAAAAGTTAATACTTTTAATTAGAAAAGGTAAGGTCACACTACAAATTAAAAACAGTTCCCAACTACGTAAAAGCAAGATACCAACTAAAACCAAGATTTTAGGAATATCCGTAAAAGGTCCGGAAATCATAGTGGCAATCGATTCGTCTACGCGGCTAATATCATTTGTAAAATGAGATAGCCATTTATCGTTTGTATGCCGGCGTATTTTAATGATCGGGTTGTTTATAATTGCTTTAAATAAAGTATATCGTAAGTTACGCGAAACTAATAAGCCAAGCATATTAATTTGATTCACACGAGCATAGGCGGCAACGCCTTTTATGAAAAACAAAGCAAAGATAAAAACCGCAACGTACTGAAAATCGTCATACGAAGGGATATGAGAATGCGAAATAGCGTCTACTAAATTTTTTGCATAATAAGCCGGCGCATTTGCTGTAATCGCATAAATCAAAATAGCAATAATCCCAAGAATCAAACGAAACGGATGTTGCTTAACAGGATAAAAAAATTGTTTATATTCTATCTTTGTTTGGTGCTTAGGCTGACCTGAAGGAGACATAGACAAAAAAAGTATTATTTACAAAAAGAATGTTACTATATTATAGTATACATAACTTCCCTTGATTTATTAAGTTTAAAGAGTATCTTTTTTTATGTCAACTACAGAAAGAAAAAATAAAATCCAAAAACAAGAAAAAAAAATATTAGTTATTCTAAGTATTATTTTTTTCTTAAAAATGTTTAGCCTGTTCATGTTGTTTCCCATTTTCAGCGCACTAGGGCAATTTTTCACAACTAACAGCCCTAGTTTACTAGGCTTAGCTATGGGAGCTTACGGCATGAGCGCGGCTATATTACAAGTTCCTTTTGGTAAAGGTTGCGATCGGTTTGGCGAAAAAAACATGTTACTCTTTGGGCTTTTTATCTTAGTACTAGCCAGCATTCTTGGTTGTTTTGCTACTAACGTATACATACTGATTATAGCACGTTTCTTACAAGGTTGCGGTGTTACCAGCACGCCTATACTTGCTTTTGTTGCTAAAAACACAAGAGACAAGGTACGTTTAAAAAGCTACGGCATGTTTGGCGGGGTTATTGCCGTTTCGTTTATTACGGCGTTCATTGCTTCCCCGTTTCTACTTAACACTTTATCTTTACAAGGTTTGTTTCTTATTTTAACCGTACTTAGTGCGCTTGCGCTTGTGGCGGCTACGGCGCTTCCTCAAGGAACAAGACAACAAACAACAAACAAGCAAAGCGTCTTTAGTCTTTTACAACGTAAAGAGCTGCTTTTACTTGCGTTTACCAGTTGTTTTTTAAGTATTGGCTTAGCTTCTGTTTTTTTCTCTTTACCGCACACGTTAACAACAAGGCATATTGCACAAGACACATGGTGGCAATATTACGTTCCTATTTTAATCGGCGGGTTACTTTTAAGTTGTCCTTTACTATTTCTTGCTATGGCTAAAAAGAAGTTTCCTCTTGTAATGACCATAGGACTTGTAAACGCTTGTTTTGTTTTTATACTAAGTGCCAGCTTACATTCTCATTTTTATTTGCAAATCACCTTATACGCTTTCTTCATGGCAAGCTTTATTCTATTTGAACCGCTTCTGCCAGCGTTAACAAGCTTTCTTTGCCCGCCTGAAATGAAAGGAACAGCAAGCGGCGTTTATACTCTTTTTAAGTTTATCGGCATGTTTATCGGCTCTAGCGTAAGCGGTCTTGTTTTTGCTTTTAACTATGTAACTACGTTTCAATTTATAGTTAGCTTAGCATATGCATCGCTAGCCTTGTTCGTTATTATGTATAAACAAAAGTTTTCTTTTTAACTACTTTTCTCTTTGCTTTCTTCTTCGCTATATTCTTTGAGTTTATTACGTAACGTCCGCACGCTAACTTTAAGAATATCAGCCGCTTCGTTCTTATTATCGTTCGTATGAGCAAGCGTTTTTTGAATTACTTGCTTTTCTATTTCAGCTAAAGAAAGCCCAACAGGAATAATAATAGAATTATCGCTTACAACCTCTTTTTCTTTTTTATTTGGTTGAATTAACAAGTTTTGCGGTGTAACTTCTTTATCAGCTAAAAGAACAGCTCGTTCAATCACGTTTTCCAATTCTCTAATATTACCGCGCCAATGATATTTTTCCAATAAAGCAAGCGCTGCTTTCGTAATAGGCGGTACTTTTTCTTTATTGTTTAACTCGGCATGTTTCTTCAAGAAATGATCAACTAACAAAGGAAGATCGCCTTTTCTGTCTCGTAAAGGTGGCAAATTTAAAGGCAATACGTTCAAACGATAATATAAATCTTCTCTAAAATTACCTTCGTCTACGTAGGAAAGCAAATCCCTGTTTGTTGTGGCAATAACCCGTACGTCAATGGGAATGCTCGTACTGCTCCCCACGCGATCTACTACCATTTCTTGTAAAACACGAAGTAACTTAGCTTGCAAAGCAAGTGGCATTTCACTTACTTCATCAAGTAAAATCGTCCCGCCCATTGCCTGTTCAAATTTACCTTTATGTTCGCTTATAGCACCGGTAAAAGAACCTTTCGCATGTCCAAAAAGTTCGCTTTCAAGCAAATTTTGCGGGAGTGCCGCGCAATTCACGGCAACAAAAGGACCTTGCGCTCTATCAGAAGCAAGATGCACTAAATGAGCAAGTAATTCTTTCCCTGTGCCACTTTCAGCTTGTATCAAAACGGTAGACCTTGCTTTTGCCACGCTTTTTGCGGTTTTAATCACCTCTAGCATAGTCAAGTCTTGTGTGATAATATCGCGATATTCTCTTTTATGTTGCTTTATCGCTCCTTTTTTTGCCACTGTTGGCGCCGTTGTTGTGCTAGCCTGTCCAATCGCCTTTACTTGCTCGGCTTCATAGCTAAGCGCTCGTTGCGCAACAAACATTAACGTATCAAAGTCAAAAGGTTTTTGGATAAAATCAAAAACACCTTCTTTGAAAGCGGAAATCGCCGTATCAATTGTGCCGTATGCCGTAATTAAAATTACAGGGATATTCGGTTTTGCTTTCTTTATATCTTTCAACAGATTAATACCACTACGTTTTGGCATGGTCATATCTGTAATTACTAAAGAATATTCGTTGGACTCTACTTTTTTGAAGGCGTCAATGGCATTATGAGAAACTTCGCAAGCGTAACCGTAACGCTTTAAGGCTTTAGATAAAGCTATACGCATTTCTACTTCATCATCAACAATTAAAACAGGTTTTTGAGGGATCATTATTGTTTTTTAACTTAAAGTTTTATTAATATCTAATTTCATCGTAGCATTAATTTACATTTTTAATCAAGATATAAAACTAGCAAAATTCGTATTTCATATAAATAAGCTTTTCTTCTTACAAAAAATAGTTTATTTTGAAACTATCTTAATTTTATTAACCTATTGAGGTTACTAATCTGTTTTATTTTTTCATTCTATGAAATATATTTTTAGCTTTGTTGTGAGCTTTGTTTTTCTTTGCTCCGTTTCTTTGTGTTTTGCCACGTCTTTCACGAAACAAGAACGACAAATTTTAATTCAGCATTATGCTAAATATTTTCCTTTATCTTTTACAAAGCGTATATTTTCATCACCGTCTTTAAAAAAAAACGTAGCTATTATTCCAAAAAATATTATTAACAAAGAAAAACCGCGAAACTACAAGCAATTTACTACTAAATGGGCGACTAGGCGTTCTTATCGCTTTTTACAAAAATGGCGAACCTCGTTTATACGTGCACAAAAAAAATTCAACGTAGATCAAGAAGTAATTGTTGCCATTTTTATGGTCGAAACGAATCTAGGACGTTATACTGGAAGATACCGCTTACTTTCTACGTTTAGCACCCTTTTTGTTGCCTATAAAGAAGCCGAAAAACATCCTAGTTTATATACTGAAAAAAGAAGACGCCGAATCAGACAAAAAGGAACCTGGGCACAAGGGGAATTACACAGTTTGCTTGCTATTATTCTAAAACAAAAAATGCCTTCTTCTGAATCACTGACCGGGAGCTTTGCCGGTGCCTTTGGGATCCCTCAGTTTTTACCGTCTAGTTACCTTCGTTGGGGTTATGATAGCGACAAGAACGGAACGATCAATCTTTTCTTAGTTCCTGATTCTATTTATTCTACTGCTAATTATTTAATGTACCACCACTGGAAAAAAGGTTTAGCTAACAAGAAATTATATCGCAACCATATTGAAGTTATTAAACAATATAATCATAGTTTGGTTTATGCTCAAACCGTATTGAAACTAGCTTTACAAATTCATAAGTTACGTGTACATTGTAAACATTGCACACATTCATAGAATTTTACCTTAATATACGTTATAATAACGTAACTCTTAAATTGATCTATTCATGGAGAAATCGCCTAAAAACAACGAGCAAGCAGATACGCAAACTTTAGACGAAACTGTTTTTGAAAAAAAATACAACGTGCTACTTCACAACGATGATTATACTACTATGGATTTTGTCATTGATGTCATACAACGTGTTTTTCATAAACCGGCAGACATTGCGGAAAATCTGACTATGAAAATCCATTTTGAAGGTAGCGCAGTTTGCGGTGCCTATTGCTACGAGATAGCAGAGACTAAAGTTAATCTTGTGCATTCTTTAGCAGCTAAGCAAAATTTCCCATTAAAAGCTAGTATGGAGCCTATATAAATGTTAAGTAAAAATTTAGAACATTCCTTGTTGCAAGCTATTTACGAAGCCAAACAAAGAAATCATGAATATGTTACTATAGAGCATATATTTTATATTTTACTATCTAAGAGCAAGCAAACGCAAACTATCCTTGAATATTGCGGGGCTAACATGGTAGAGCTAAAACAACAGGTTAATACCTATCTACAAAGCCTCCCCTCTTTTGAATCAGGAAAAGAAGAGCCGCCTGTCCAAACAATGGCTTTCCAACGAGCTATTACGCGGATTCTTGACCAAGTTCAAAATGCAAAGAAAAAAGAAGCTACTGAAATTGACATGTTGCTTGCTTTCTTTTACGAACCGAATTCGCAAGCTATTCGTTTTCTGGAACAACAAGGAATTGAGCGCATCTCTCTTCTAGCGGCTATCCACGCTATAGCGCAACAAAGCGAATTACCGCTTACCTCACAAGTCCAAGAAGAACCGCAAAAAGAATTAGACGAAAGTAAAGTTACGCCTTTTACCGTTAACCTTACGAAACAAGCGCACAACGATGAGAAAGACCCGCTAATCGGTCGTACAGAAGAAATTAATCGTATTTTACAAATCTTGTGTAGACGTAAACAAAATAACCCTTTACTGCTAGGCGAATCCGGCGTTGGTAAAACGGCTATTATTGAAGGGCTTGCTAAAGAGTTAATCACAAGAGAACAGCTCCCGGAAAGCCTGCAAGACGTTAGTATCCTATCTTTAGATATGGCAGCCGTCTTAGCCGGTACGAAGTTTCGCGGTGATTTTGAACAGCGCTTTAAAGATATTCTTGAAGAAGTAAAACACAATAAAAAAATTATTCTTTTTATTGACGAGATACATACGTTAATTGGCGCCGGATCAACTAACAATTCTACTGTAGACGCTTCTAGCTTACTGAAACCGTTTCTTTCAGACGGCACTATTCGTTGTATTGGCATTACAACGCACGATGAATATCGTCAGCATTTTAGCAAGGAAAAAGCGCTTGTTCGTCGCTTTCAATCTGTACATATACAAGAGCCAACGCAAGATGAAGCTATTGCTATTTTGCAAGGTCTTAAAAGTAAATATGAAGATCATTTTGGAATCACCTATGCTAAAGACGCACTAGAAGCAGCCGTTATTTTATCTTCTCAATATATTACAGGCAAGTTCTTGCCAGACAAAGCAATTAACGTAATAGACGAAGCCGCGGCTAGGCATATTCTTTCTATACAACCAATTAAGCGTAGCAACACTATTTCATTGAAAGAAATAGAACAAACTGTTTCTTCGATAGCACGCGTTCCCGTTCGCTCCTATAAAGACGATAAGGCAAAAAAACAGCTTAAAAATCTAGAACAAAATATTAAGAAAAATATTTTTGGACAAGATGAAGTAATTGAACAAATCATTACTTGTATAAAAAGGAATAAAGCCGGTTTAAGTATGACAACACAGCCGATTGGCTCGTTCCTTTTTACAGGCGCAACCGGTGTTGGTAAAACAGAGCTCAGTATTCAACTAGCAAAACAATTAGATATTCACTTTGAACGTATTGATATGAGTGAATACATGGAAAAGCACGCCGTTTCTAGGTTAATAGGCTCGCCTCCGGGCTACGTTGGTTTTGAACAAGGCGGGATTTTAACGGAAAAAATTAACCAGCACCCGCATTGCGTTTTACTCCTAGATGAAATAGAAAAAGCACACGTTGATATTTATAATATTTTATTACAAATTATGGACTATGCTTCTTTAACTGATAACAACGGAAATAAAACGGATTTCTCCAATGTTATTCTTATTATGACCTCTAATCTAGGTTCAAGAGAAAAAGCAACGGAAAATATTGGTTTTCAAAATCTTAACCTCAAAAAGGAAGAAACCGCCATTACACGGCATTTTTCATCTGAATTCCTTAACCGGTTAGACGCTATTGTTTCTTTTAACGATTTAACGCAAAAAATTATGCTTAACATTGTTAGCAAGTTCCTTTCCGAGTTAGAAAGTAAACTATCAAATAAAAATATTAGTTTACAAATCTCACGATCTGCTAAAATGTATTTAGCAAAGAAAGGGTACTCTAAAACTTATGGCGGTCGTCCAACTAAACGTTTAATTCAAGAAGAAATTACAACGCCGATTGCTAACGAGCTCTTATTTGGTAAATTACAAAAAGGAGGACATATTAAGATTTCACTCGTTAAAGGCGAGTTAACAATCCACCATGAACCGGCATTAGCAACAACGTAAGCAATCGTTTTTATGTTGTTGATTTTGGTTTCGGTTTCGCCGGGACTTTTTCTTTTGTATAACCGTCTTTATACCAACCGCCGCCTTTCAATTGAAAAGCGCTTAGGGAAGTTCTTCTTTTCATAGGTACGTGCCCGCATTTAGGGCATGCTACCGTATTTGCGTCCGCTACCTTACATATTAGTTCTTGTTCATTCTTACATTCTTCACAAATAAATTCATACATAGGCATATTATAGGCTCCTTTCTAAGAAAATTCAGTTATATTGTGATTTTTCATATTATCTAACATGAACTATCTTCGTCAATACACTCTAGCTAGTTAGGCAATCTATCTTATGCCGCGTTATGCAGTGACTTAATGAAAAATAAAATTAATTATTTCAACTTACAACAAAGCTATTTTTATTTTATACTATAGCTTAAAATGCGTATTTAAAACTATAATTAGCTTTTTTCATTAAAATAAAGTATATTTAATAAATAACTTACAGTTAGTCATTATATATTTTGATTTTATGAAACATAAAATTCTCTCTTATATTATTTTTATATTTCTGTATCTCTTTATTTGCAAAGCAGGCTTTAGCTTAACGGCATTTGAGAAAAACAACATTACCGTTTTTAAACATGCAAAAAACGCCGTTGTTTCTGTTACAACCAACACAGAACAACTTAACTTTTTCTCCTTCCAAGTAAGCCAACAAGAACAAGGTAGCGGAACAGGGATTATATGGGATAAAAGCGGATTAATTATTACTAATTATCATGTAATTGAATCGGCAGATAAAATCACCGTTACACTTCGTAATCAATTTCAATATACAGCGCAAGTAATCGGTTCGTCACCGTCAAAAGACCTAGCAGTTCTTAAAATTAAAGCACCGCAAGAAATTCTAACACCGCTACCACTTGGCAACTCTTCTTTGTTGCAAGTAGGGAATAAGGTTTTAGCTATTGGTAATCCTTTTGGGCTCTCTACTAGTCTTTCCGTTGGCATTGTCAGCGCTCTTAACAGAGAACTTACAACGGAAAATAAACGTACTATTCGCAATATTATTCAAACAGACGCTGCCATTAACCCGGGCAATTCAGGCGGTCCTTTGTTAAATGCAAAGGGAGAGTTAATTGGAATGACCTCACAAATATACTCTACTAGCGGTTCTAATTCAGGAATAGGATTTGCCATTCCTGTTAATACGATAGCTTCTATTATACCGCAATTAGTTAAATACGGAAGGTTAAGACACCCGCAAACAGGGCTTTCTTTTGTTCGCAATGCCGTTGCAAGACAATTACATATTCACGGCATCATTATTATGGCAATCAAACCTAATTCACCAGCAAGCAAAGCCGGCTTACTTGGTTTACAAGAAACGGCGAATAATACGGTTACTATTAGAGACGTTATTACTGCAGTAGATAATAAAAAAGTAACTACAATTGACGCTTTTTTAAATATCCTTGAAACACATAAACCACAAGATACATTAAAGTTATCTATTAATCGACTTAATACAAAACAACACTTAACAATAAACCTAGTACTAGGTTCATTTGAATAATCTATTTTCTAACATAATTACAAATCAAGATTCATGATTGAAACTATTAACATTGACTCAAAAACCTATATTCTCATTGGAACGGCGCACGTTTCTCAAGAAAGCGTAGAAGAAGTAAAAGAAACTTTATTAAATGAAAAACCGGATACCGTTTGTATTGAACTATGCCAGCAAAGGTATGATACTATTGTAAATAATACAAACTGGAAAAACATGGATATAGTCCAAGTAATTCGAGAAAAAAGAATTGCCGTTTTATTTATCAATCTATTATTAAGTGCCTTTCAAAAAAAGATCGGCGATTCAGTTGGCATACGACCGGGTAGTGAGTTAAAACAAGCTATTACAACAGCACAAGAAGAAAATATACATATAGAAGTCATTGATCGTAATATTCGTACGACATTAAAAAGACTTTGGAGCAACCTACGTTTACGTGATAAGCTACGTTTCTTCTCTGAGTTAATAGCTAGTTTTTTTGTACAAGATAGTATTTCTAAAGAAGAAATAGAAGCCTTAAAAAACAAAGATATGCTAGAGCAATTATTAGAAAACTTTGGCGGACAACTACCTACTTTGAAAGAAACGTTAATAGATGAACGAGACGCCTATATGGCGCAAAAACTGCGACCTATTCAAGGGGAGAAAATAGCCGTTGTTGTTGGCGCCGGACATCTACCGGGGATAGTATCTATTTTAAAAGGGGACAACACAAATATCTCTTCTTTAGAAACACTGGAAGAAATGCCGAAACCAAAAATCACGACACGCTTGTTAAAATGGCTCTTACCGGCTTTAGTCCTTGCTTTATTTGCATATGGTTTTACTAAATTTGACTTTTCTCACGGTTGGAATATGTTCAAAACTTGGTTTTGGATTAACGCGGCGCTAGCGGCGGTTGGGACTGTTCTTGCAAGAGGGCATTGGATTACTGTTATTGTTGCTTTTGTTGCCGCGCCTTTTACTTCGTTAAATCCTGCCATTGCTGCCGGCTGGGTTGCCGGCTTAACAGAAGCGATTGTTCGTAAACCAAAAGTAGAAGATATTGATCACTTACATAACGATATTACAAGTCTATCTGGCTGGTACAAAAATAAAGTAACAAGAATCCTTTTAGTCATTGCACTTGCTAATCTAGGAAGCTTTATTGGTTCTTTAATTGGCGTATACTTACTTGCTTCTTTTATTTAATTTATAGGTTATTTTAAATTTATTTTCCGCTCTTGCATTAAAAATGCATTAAAAAAACTAAATTATAAATAAACTATGGATAAACTATGGAACAAGTAAACGTTAATTCAATTGAAAATATCTTAACTCAATTAAAAGAATTTGTTGCTGGCGAAACGGTAATGGGGAAGCCTTACACTACCGGTAGCACTACAATTATCCCTATTCATGCTATTAAACTTGGTTTTGGAAGCGGCGGAAAAGTGAAAAGGAACGGCGGCGGTGGCGGAGCTGTTGTTACGCCTGTTGGTCTTATTTTGATTCGAGACGGTTCTGTTACAGTGAAAACACTACAACCAAGTAATATTGACGGGATTTTAAATAAATTACCTAAAATTCTTGATAAACTACTTGTATTTCTTGTTAAGCTACCTAAAATATTGGAGAAGTTGCATAAAATTAATCCTAAAAAGCAACCTGATGAAAAATAAGAATAAGAATAATGTATATATTTCTTTCTATTGTTCTTGTTTTTATTCTCATTTTTATTCGCCCTATTAGCTTTATTTGGGATAGTGAAAACCATGTTATTCAATGTAATTGGTGGATTTCTCTTTCATGGAAAACAACAACGCAAAAATTTAAACTATATATTCTAGGCATGCCAGTTAGGCATACACATAAAAAATGGTTATATTCAAGTAACCGTTTTTATTCTCTTGTGCTTATTATTTTATCCGGCATTTTCTTGCTTCTCTCTTTTATTTTCTCTTCTATTGCTTTACTACTTAGTTTTATTATAAAAAAATTAATTTCTCCTATCAAAAAATTAGTTAAGTTACTATCCTTAATATGTGCTAAGTTAATAGCGCCGTTTCGCATTATTATACAAAAAATAATTCCTAAAAAAAATAAGAATGAAGAGGCTACAGAAGAAAAACCGCATATAGACGAAAAGAAACCAATAGAAAAGCTATTTGCAAGTTTAGCTAAAGTAAAAATTATACAAGAAATATATACAAGTCCTTTACAACCTCTTATAAAACAACTTTGGAAACTGATAAAAAGAAGTAAAATACATAAAATTATACGATTACAAACAAGTAATATTTATATATCAAGTGAAAATTACTTACAACAAGGGGTGCTTAGCGCTATAGTTTCCTCTCTTTCTTCTGTAACCGAACCTATTTTTCTAGATGTTGATTTTGAAGACTCTAGACTTACTTGGTATTTTCATTTAAAATTATATTGGTTCAAACTAGTTAGTAGCATTCTTATATTATTAATTTTTTTTCCATATAAAAATAGTAAACAACTTTACTCTCTATTTAAATAAACAAACGGGGCAACTATGATACTTTGGGGCAAACAAGGTTTTAGTATTAAACAAGTCAATAATTGTTTTTTAGAAGTATATTTATCATGGAAAGATCTTCCTTGTATTAATATTGAAAAAGAATATTTTATTGTAGAAGCAAGACCGGAAGGCAACCTGCCTTCTTTATGGGGCAAACCAACTGATAGCAAAACGCCAATCCATTTTACTTTACAAGAAAACCTACCTTATAAACTCTATCTTTGGGTTTTTCCTTTTTTTACTTATAAAGTAACCTCGCCTTTACCAGCGTTACCACATGTTGATTTAACACAACAAACACAGCAATACTATAATCTAGTTTGGAATAACCTCCCAGAGTCAACAAAAACAACGCAATATACTATATACTTAGATAATGAATTAGCAACAACACTAAAGCAATACGATTTACCAAGCTTTTCCTATGCAAAGCAAATAAAAACTATTGCCTTATACGATAAAGAAGATCTTCTTTTTAAGGTAGAAACAAACGTACATAAAGGCTACGTTGTTTGTTCGATTCCATTTGAAACGCAATATAATGCGCCAATACTTTATTTTTCAGAAAAAACGTCGTCAATCAATAAAAAAACCTTACGTGCTACCATTCCACCTTCTTATAATCTAGACAAACAATATCAAAAAGCATTACAAGAAAAATTCCCAAAACAAGACGGCAGCACTGTTATAGGAGAATGGTATTTTTATGAAAATAATAAACTATTGCAAAAGCAAAGAGGTTTTGGATACAAAACAACGCCGCCGCTACAAGCCTTTGCCATAGTTTGCAAAGAACAGGCAATCAATACTAAAGCAAATCAACAAATTACCTTAACGTTAGAAGTAACGTCAGCACATAGAGAATTATTTAAAAAACAAGTACTAAGTAAAACGATAGAAAATTTTGCACAACAAGAAATCGTTGGTTTCTCATTGCAAGATATAGCGAAGGCAAAAGAAAAGATAATCCATATAGACAGTACTGTTATATGGGAAGAATGTTTCATAGAATTAGTATTTTATATAGAAACAGAAAAACAAGCTTATGAGTTTTATCGTGAAATTGCTTTTGCAAACAAATGGGAATATATTCCGCAAGATGCCTATACAAACTATCACTGTGAATGGCGTTTACGAGATTTACAAGTAAAAGAAAACGAAGTTGGCTACCTTACAAGCTTGCCTTATTATGCAAACCCGTTTCCGCCAAGTATCACGTTAAAACCGTATAACGCACAATCAGCCTTAGTTTATTGGGAAATAACGCGACCCTACGTAGAATCGATGTTACAACAACAATGGAACGTTACTATAGATCAAGTTGGTTTCTATGTGAAAGTACATGAAGAATATTGCGGACAAAGAACAAGAAGGCAAGACTTAGATTTTCATCTTATTGATTTACTTAACGATTCGCAAAATGCGTATATCCCTCTAGAAGAAGGAAAAACTTTCAGCGCCGAACTTGTGGCAAGGCACTTCCAAGAAGAATTAGCACTTACTCCGGTAAGTTCTTTGTTAGTCATGCCAAAAGATATACATTCGCCACAACCGCCTTTAACATCACAAGTAAATAAACTAGAAGACCATTGGTTTCATCCTTCTCAAAAACAAGTTTTACACAAACACCACCAGGATAATAAAAACAAAGCAAAAGTATTATTACATTTTCATATGCATACGCCGAATATGGTACGACTACAACCGTTCCGTTCGCCGTATATACAAAACAAACCCTGGCCAATACAAGATGCAAATCAAGCAGAAGTATTCAATCCGCCAGGTGAATGGATTATGAAAAATTGTCTTGATTCGTGGATTCCATTATTACAAACTTTTCGCAGATTAGCTTTTAAAGGCATTGATTTTCAAATAAGTATAGATATTTCGCCGCCTGTTGTGTATACGTTAATATCAAAACGGTTTCAAGATTTCTTTAGTCGCTACCTTGAAAGAACGTTATTATTTGCAAAAAGTAGATTAGCTTTATTAAAAGCAACAGGCGATTCAAAGCAAGCTATTGACGCAGCACAATGGTATATACAAACTATTTACGATAAAACTTGTTTTTATAAAGATGAAATCAAAAAAGATATTATTGGCGCTTTCAAGGAACTAGAAGCAAGCGGGCATATAGAAATTTCTACTTGTACGGCAACACATGGCATGAGTGGTTGTTTACAAAACAAACCGCTTGCCATACAACAGCAAATTGAAGTGGCTTACTATTATCATCAACAAGCTTTTAACGCACCGCCGCAAGGTATTTGGCTTGCTGAGAATTCTTTTTTCCCAGGAATAGAATCGTATCTATCCGATATAGGGCTACATTATTTCTTTGCAGAAAACGAGGCTATTCTTTTTGGGAATCCATCACCGCAAAGTGGCGAACAAAATCCGGTTATCTTACCTTCTTCGCAAATAGTTGCTTTTGGTCGCTCTAAAATAGGCAGGTATCAAGTTTGGGACGCTGACAAAGGGTATGCCGGACATAGTTCGTTTTGTGAATATCATCATCGTCATTGGGGCTTGCCTCTTAAGCGAATCACGTCAAAAACAAGTGAAGATAAAGAATTTTATAACCCGGAAGAAGCAAAGCAAGTCGCTTTTTCGTTAGCACAAGATTTTTATCAAAAACTAGGACAAACAAGTCATGATATTAGTCAATTTCAATTACCAAACACACCTTTATTAACCTGTAGCTATGACGCTGAATTGTTTGGACATCATTGGTTAGAAGGACCTTTCTTTATTGAAGAATTAATCCGTGAAATATATCGCACTGACGCCACAATTGGTTTAACTACGCCGTCACACTATTTAGCTAATAATCCAACCTTACCGCAAAGCATGCCTAACCCGTCAACATGGGGAGACAATTCTTTACACGTACGTTGGACCGCACCGCCTGTTGCTTGGATTCAAAGGGAAATAGACAGGGCAATGCATATCTTAGATCATTACAAAAAACTAATAGAAAATCAATCTATTGATTCTAGCTTTCGTCCTTATCTTGAACAAATGGCGCGCGAAATATTACGGGCGCAAAGCTCTGATTTAAGCTTTGTTATTCAATCCGGAAGTTTTGTTGAAGATATGCAAAGAGAAATTTGTAAGTTCCTAGATTATTTTTATCAGTTAAAAACTTTCATTGATTCTAGAACGTATCAAGCTGATTTCCTTTCTTTTCGAGAATATGAAAACCCGTTATTCCCGGATATGAAGCTTTTTGAATAAATATTTAAATTAAATTTCAAAAAAAACTTATTTTACTCTTGCTAAAATGTATATTCTAGTTTAGACTAGAATAGTTTTATATTTTATTAACTAATTTTTAATTATTAACTTATTAAAGGATACTATGGCCGTTATTACTGTAAAAGAGCTATTTGAAAAAGGGGTACATCTTGGGCATCAGACCTATAAATGGCACCCGCGTATGAAAAATTATATATATGGAAAACAAGCAGGGATCCATATTATTGACTTAGTTCAAACACTACAAAAGCTTGAAGAAGCGTATAATTACGTTAATGAACTTTCCGCAAACGGTGGAAAAATTCTTTTTGTAGGAACTAAATTCCAAGCAAGAGAAATCATTTTTGAAGAAGCACAAAGAAGTAAAAACTTTTTTGTAAATCATCGCTGGCTTGGCGGTATGCTCTCTAACTTAAATACAGTAAAACAATCTATTAGCAAAATGCAAAAATTAACGGCTCTAGCCGGTGAAAACGGCGAGTACGACGGCATTTTGAAAAAAGAAGCTATTTTATATGATAAGCAAAGAAAAAAATTAACTAACGTCCTAGCCGGGATACAACACATGCGTCGTCTTCCTTCGGCTTTATTCATTGTAGACATTATCCAAGAACATATTGCTGTGCAAGAAGCAAAAAAATTAGGTATTCCTATTATTGCTCTTGTAGATACAAATTGCGATCCAAAAGATATAGATTTTCCAATCCCGTCTAATGACGATTCTGTTTTTTCTATTTCCTATATTACTAGTATTATATCTTCCGCAGCCATTCAAGGACGTGCTATTTATGAATTACAAGCACAAAAAGAAGCTTCGGCAAAAGACAATAAAAATACGGCGGCTAGTGCAAAACCGAAAGCTACGGAAGCAAAGCCAGTAACTAACGAAAAACCGGCAACAGAAGAAGCAAAACAAGAAACTAATACGACTAGCGAAGTAGCTAAATCATAATTGTTTATATATAGATAATACGAAAATCACTAAAATATCTTAACATTTCAAGAGGAAAAATGGCACAAATTACGGCAAGTCAAGTCAATGAACTACGTCGCCTTACTGACGCTCCTATGATGGCATGTAAAAAAGCGTTAACAGAAAGTGACGGCGATATGGAAAAAGCAAAAGAAATCCTACGCTTACAAGGAGCTGCGTCAGCAAGTAAAAAAGCAGGAAGAGACACAACTGAAGGCGCTTTTCAAGTAGCCAGTAACAAAGATAAGTTAAGTCTTGTTAAAATTGCTTGTGAAACAGACTTTGTTGCTAGAAATGATGTTTTTAAAGATTTCTTAAAAGACTTAGCACAAAAAGCATTAACTGCAGATAGTGCAACGTTCATTGAATCTATGCAAGGAACAATTAACGATCTTATAGGAAAACTTGGAGAAAATATCAAAATTGCATCTAGCTTAGTTTGGGATATAGCTAGCAATAGCGTTCCCGGCTCCTACGTCCATTTTAATGGAAAAATTGGCGTTCTTGTAGAACTGGAATCTTCCGTTAATAACGAAGCAATACAAACGTTAGCAAAAGATATTGCTATGCATATTGCGGCTAATGACGTTAAAGCTGTTTCGTCTGACGATCTTGATCCTGCGGAAGTTGAAAAAGAAAAAGAATTCTTAATGAAACAAGCAAGGGATTCAGGCAAACCGGA
This sequence comes from SAR324 cluster bacterium, assembly GCA_002995645.1. Lineage (GTDB taxonomy): Bacteria > SAR324 > SAR324 > XYD2-FULL-50-16 > HCM1 > HCM1. The sequence goes on from PUHO01000016.1 coordinate 70,702, forward strand.
AGCAATTATTGAAAAAATGATTGTTGGACGTTTACAAAAATACAAAAAAGAAATTTGTTTAGTAGATCAAAGTTTTGTTAAAGATCCTTCTATAACTATTGAAGAACTAATTGCAAAAGTTGCAAAAGAGCAAAATGCGCAAATTAAAGTTCTTCGTTTTCATAAAGATCAACTGTAAGCCTCATGGCTAAACAACGTATTTTATTAAAGCTAAGTGGTGAATACCTTGGCGGTGTGAAAGGGGTTTCTTTTGATAATGAAACCGTTCAGGCGCTTTGTATTGAACTCATCACTTTAGCTCAAAATCAATATGAAATCGGCATTGTCATTGGCGGAGGAAATTTTTTTCGCGGTGGAAGTGCCGAATCGTTAGAACGTAGTAAAGCCGATCAAATTGGCATGCTTGCTACCTGCATGAATAGCCTGTATCTTGAACAAATACTTTTATCAATGAATCAAAAAGTTTATTGTTCTTGCGCTATTGAAATGCCAAGAATTATGCCTTTGTTTGACAAACGATCTGCTCTAGAAGCATTGCAACAAGGCAAAATTGCTATTTTTGCCGGTGGAACAAACAATCCGTTTTTCTCTACTGATACGGCGGCAACGTTGCGCGCTTTAGAAATAGAAGCTAATTTACTTATTAAAGCAACTAAAGTAAACGGGGTCTATACGAAAGATCCAATGAAACATAAAGACGCTGTTTTAATTAAATCTATGTCTTTTGATGAAATGTTGCAAAAAGACTTAAAAGCAATGGATGCAACGGCAATTGCTCTTTGTCGTGAAAACAACCTTCCTATTGGCGTTGTAAATATCGCCACAAAAGGAGCTGTTTTACAGTTCTTACAGTCTAAAACAAACGGAACTTTTATACATACATAATTTATGACTCTAAACATTGCTATTATTGGCGGTGGATTAGCTGGAACAGAGATAGCTTGGCAATTTTTAAAAAAGGGGCATAAAGTTACACTTTTTGAAATGCGAAGTCAAGTTCCTACCCCTGCGCATAAAACAGAGCAATTAGCCGAACTCGTATGTAGTAATTCGTTTAAATCTACAGATATCACCACAGCACACGGCTTACTTAAAGCCGAACTGCAAATGGCGCACTCGTTACTACTTGAAACGGCTTATGTCACGCAAGTGCCGGCTGGTGGCGCTTTAGCAGTAGACCGCGTTGCTTTTTCTTCTCTAATTGAAGAAAAGCTATGTAAGCAACCTCTATTTACGCGTATACAACAAGAAATCACAAACCCGTATACATTACAAGACAAATATGACAAAATCATTATTGCAACCGGTCCGTTAACCTCTCCTACGTTAAGCTCGTTCCTAGAACAAGAGCTTGGTAACGCGGCTCTTTACTTTTATGATGCAATTGCACCTAGTGTATTTACTGATTCTATTGACTTTGATAAAGCTTTTTTTGCGGCAAGATATGACAAAGGGACAAAAGATTACATTAATTGTCCTTTAACGAAAAGTGAATACTACGAATTCATTGAAGCCATTGAACAAGCGGAAAAAACGCCGTATCACGATTTTGAAAACAAAAAGCTTTTTGAAGGCTGTATGCCAATTGAAGAAATAGTAATGCGCGGCAAGGAAACGCTTGCTTTTGGACCGTTTCGCCCTGTTGGGCTTACTAATCCTCATTCAAGTGAAAAACCGTATGCCGTATTACAATTACGTTGTGAAAACAAAGCAAAAACAACCTATTCTTTTGTTGGTTGTCAAACGCGTATGACCTATACGGCACAAGCAAACGTCTTTAAACTCATTCCTGCTTTAGCAAACGCTTCTTTTGCTAGTTTTGGAAGTATGCATCGCAATACTTTCATTAATGCACCAAAACACCTCCAAGCTGATTTATCATGGAAGCAGCATTCTAATATACATTTTATTGGACAAATTACCGGAGTAGAAGGGTATATGGAATCAGTGGCAACTGCCATATGGTGCGCTTTATCTATTGAACGACAAATAGCCAATCAAGAACCACTACAACTTAACCCACAATCTATGATATGCGCTTTAATCCAACATACGCAAACCGAATCCTCTTCGTTCCAACCTAAGAATAGTACGTTTGGATTATTACCTAATCTTACGAAAAAAATCGCAAAAAAACAAAAACGCGCTATACAAGCTTACCAAGCTTTACGTGCTTGGAAACAAGTGATTTCTCTTTAACCTAAACCAAGTTATTAACCTAAAAACTACTACAATTTAATATATGCTTTAAGCTAGCATATACACGTCAAATCTTCCTCTTTTCATTCTAAGAATAGCATTGCCTAGCTTAACGCAAAAAATACGATATCTAAGCTTACAGAGCTTTACTTATTTTCTTTTTAACCTATCCTCTTTTTCTGTTTAGTTATAGCTTATTCATATCTTATTTAAATCTTATTGTCTTCCTTGTTTTTATTCATGTAAATTAGATATTCTATACAAAGTACATCTTTATTCATTATATAAAATACAATGCCTATTAACTTAGATAAAGAAAAATTAGTTTTAGACTCTAAGCTATTACATCATCTATTCGATCATATTCAAGATGACAATTTAAAAACAAATTTAGGTCTTATTAAAAAAGATCTTGACGCCATTATATATGGCAAGCCCCAAAGCTTAACTTACGAAGAGCTACTTGTTTCTATACAAACTTCTGTAGAAGAAATCAGCCAAAAAATATTGCTACTACAAGCAAAAACAGAAAAAACGCAACGTCTTGATCCAAAAACAGAACAACTAATGGAAACTATTGCAAAATGGCAACAAGATGTAGCATTGCTTTCTTATTTTAAGCAACGCTAAACGCATTCTTTGCTATATATCTACCCCATTAGTTTTTGAGCAAGCCAAACACCTAGAGAAATAAAGACAAACCCCAAAACAATTTGTCCAAACGTATAGATAAGAAAATGGATAAAAGTAACCTTTGCATTAGTTGAGTTCACAAGTCTTATCGCTTCTAGCATATAAGAAGAAAAAGTAGTATAACTCCCAAGAAATCCAACTAAAAGGAAATAGCGTAAATTTGTGTGAATGGGAATCGACTTAGTCAGTATAGTAGCGCTGAAACCCATTATAAGTGTTCCTAACATATTAACGGAAAAAGTCTGTAAAGGTATTACAAAATTTTTCGCTAACTCACTAACAAATATTCCGGAAAGATAACGAGAAATCGCTCCCAAACATCCACCGATACCAACATATATAATAGGTAACATAATTTTTAATCCTTATCTAAAAAGAAAACCAACGGTAGCATTATACGTTGTATATTTATGCTTACCGAAAGTATCAACATTAATAATTTCGTCTGTCATGCCTAAGCTTAAAGTTGTATGCTTTGTTCGTAGTGAAAGATCAATAGCATGCGTTTGATGCGACATAGTAGACGCCGTTTTTAATTGGTAAGCTATATAGGCATCGCCTACCTTCGTCAAATCAGTTGCCCCTTCTATAGTTGACGTTGCCCTTTCATACATATAAGAAAGATTAGCTCCGTTAATACTAGCCGGCATTAAGCCAATCCCTTTTAAAATACTAACAAAGCCAATAGTAATAATACCATGATACGTTATTGCTTTGCTTAGATTAACACTACTTACTTTTAATGCAGGGGCATATAGCGCTCCGCCTTCTAAGGTCATTACAAAACTAGAAGGCGAACCAATTAGAAAAGCACCGGCACCGTAAAACTTGTTTCTTGCACCAAGTGACGTGGTACTACCTGCCGAATGTAACTTCGTGCTTGCTTGTTGCCAACCGCCACTAAAAAATAAATAGGAAAAGGCACGCATAGATACGCCAACGTCAAGTGTAGTTGAATTATACGAATTTGTATCAGCCGTTCCTTCTGCCGGGGCTGGCAAATCCTGCTCTAATTGTATACGATCATATTGATATCCAACAGATAAAGCATAAGTCGACTTCAAACGTGCACTCAAGATTCCACCGTATTGTAAATATTGCCTTGCATTACTATACGCCGTCCCCGGATGCCAATACGCCATATTTTGTTTTCGACTTCCAAATATACTTAAGCCTACCGCCTGATATTGATAATGAAATAATCCCTCGGCGGCAGCAAGTGTAATCGTTTTTTTTGGCTGTCCTATTGCCTCTTCAGGTTCCCCTGAATCCTTACGCGCAACGGCACGTAGCGCTAAAATATTATCAAAACGCCAAATATCAGCAGTTCCTTCTTTAGGAATAAAAGCGGCGCTTCTTTTCGCGAATACCATTTGCCCATAGGCTGTTGTTGCTAAGATTAAATAGCAAAACAAGCTGGCAAGCAGTTTATAATATAGTGTTTTTGATTGTTTCATGTTGATTATTTTATAAAAATCTACTATATACTAAAGTTATACAAAAATCACTCCTAAATTACTATATTTAATCTTTGATTTAAAGAATAAAATTTTAATTGTAATTTTTTATAAAACTTGTTATACTGTAAAAGTTGTCGTTCTTGATGTTTATTTGTATGCTATATTTATTAACGATAACTTATATTTAACATTATTAAACCCCTATATAAAGGAGAATTCTATGAGTTCCAATTATAATTTAGAACAATTTGGATTTCAAAATATTAAAGCGGTACATCGCAATTTACCTGTTGAAAAATTAATAGAACACGAAATTAAAAATGATGAAGTTGTTGTTGGGCAACAAGGCGCTATGATTGTTGACACTGGGAAATTTACCGGTCGTTCACCTAAAGATAAATTTATTGTAGACGAAGCTTCTACTACTGAAAACATTTGGTGGGGACCTGTTAACGCAAAAATCACACCTGCTGTTTTTGATGAATTACAAGAAAAATGTGTTAAATACCTTGATAACCGTGAACTATATATGTTTGACGGCTTTTGCGGTGCTGATAAAGACTTTGCTATGCCTGTTCGAATCGTAACAAGTACAGCTTGGCATTCTCATTTTGTTCGCAATATGTTTATCCGCCCAGAAAAAAAAGAACTTGAATCATTTGCCCCTGAATTCACTATTTTGAACGCATGCGGTTATTTTGAAAAAGAGTTTGAAAAACTTGGCTTAAACAGTGACGTATTTATTATCTTCAACTTAGCTAAAAAACTAGCTATTGTTGGTGGTACACAGTACGCTGGGGAAATGAAAAAAGGTATTTTTTCCGTTATGAACTACTTCTTACCATTGAAAGGAACACTTTCAATGCATTGTTCTGCAAATAAAGGTAAAGACGGCGACGTTGCTTTATTCTTTGGTTTATCAGGAACAGGTAAAACAACGTTGTCAACAGATCCAAATCGTCATTTAATTGGTGATGATGAACATGGTTGGTCAGATAACGGTATATTTAACCTTGAAGGCGGATGCTATGCTAAATGTATCAACCTTGACCCAGACAAAGAACCGGATATTTGGAATGCTATTCGTCATGAAGCAATCCTAGAAAACGTTATCTATGATGAAGATCGTGTTGTAGATTATGATGATTCAACTAAAACAGAAAATACTCGCGTTTCTTACCCTATTTACTCTATTGATAATATTGCCGTTCCAAGCACAGGTGGACATCCTAAAAATATTATCTTTTTAACTTGTGATGCTTTTGGTGTTTTACCTCCTGTTTCTAAACTTACACCGGAACAAGCTTCTTATCATTTCTTAAACGGTTATACTGCTAAAGTTGCCGGAACAGAACGTGGCGTAACTGAACCGGAAGCTACTTTTTCAACTTGCTTCGGTGGTCCTTTCATGACTCTTCGCCCAAAAGTATATGCTGATTTACTTGCTAAGAAAATGAAACAACACGGAACAAACGCATATCTTGTTAACACCGGTTGGTCTGGTGGTTCTTATGGCGTTGGATCAAGAGTAAGCATTCCTGATACAAGAGCTATGATTACAGCTATCCTTGACGGTTCTATTTTGAACGCACAATGGGCAACTGAACCTATTTTTGGTCTTGCTATTCCAACAGCACTTCCAGGCGTTAAAACAGAAATCCTTAACCCTGTTAACACATGGAAAGATAAAGCTGCTTTTGAAGCAACAAGAACAAAATTAGCTAATATGTTTATTGAAAACTTCAAAAAATATGAAGGCGATTCACCAGAATTAAAAGGTGCAGGACCTAAATTAGGCTAGTACTTAAGTTATGCTTACATTTCTTCTATTAACAGGCAATAAAGGGAAACAAGCTGAATTTACTCGTATTTTACAACCACTTAACGTGCAAGTTGATATAGTAAGTTTAGATCTTCCTGAAATACAAAGCCTAGATATAGAAGAGATTGGCAATGCCAAAGTATGGCAAGCTTGGGAGCAACTTTCACAGATGCCTTCCAAGCTTCCCCTTCCTTTATCGCAATATCACGCGCTTCTTACCGACGACGTATCTCTTACATTAGACGCTATTAAGCCGTTGCCGGGACCTTTTATTAAATGGTTTTTAGCTAGTTTAACGCTAGATGAATTTGTCACTCTTGCCAAGAACTATAATAACATGCAAGCACAAGCTACTTGTTTGCTGTCTCTTTTTGCGATTTCTTCACAAAAAACCTATCATTTTCAAGCCCATGTAGACGGTCTTATTTGCCCGCCAGTTGGTGATTTTGGCTTTGGCTGGGACGCTTGTTTTCAACCTGTTGGGAGCTCGCTTTCATTTGCTCAAATGACAAAAGAAGAAAAAAACAAAATCAGTCATCGTTCTCTTGCTTGTGAAAAGTTAGTTTCATGGTTAAAAGAGAACAATAATTTACTATAAAATACAATTACTTAATACAAGTCACAAAAGGAATCCTCCCAATCTATAGAAAGCTAATTTCATAGCCAAGCAGACAACATAAAATAATTATAAATTACAATTACTTAGCACTGTTACGAACAAGATCCCCCGCCCCGTCTATAAACAACTAAGATCACTGTTAAGAAACAACATAAAATAACTATAAATTGCAGCAGGTTAACACCGTTACGAATAAGAGAACCCCGCCCTGCTTATAAAAAGTCATTTCCTCAGTTAAGAAACAATATAAAATAATTATAAATAACAAATAGTTAGCACCGTTACGAAACAAGAGCCCCCCGCCCCGTCTATAAACAACTAAGGTCACTGTTAAGAAACAACATAAAATAATTATAGATTACAACTGCTTAATATCGTTACGAATAAGAGAACCCCAGCCTGCTTATAAAAAGCTGTTTCCACAGCTAAGAAATAATGAAAAATAAGAATAAATTACAACCGTTTAACGCCATTACGAACAA
>PUHO01000017.1 GCA_002995645.1 SAR324 cluster bacterium
GTTATTTTACTTACTGCCGTTGGAGTTGATCAGCTTAAGAATAGACGATAATTATTTATACGTACTGTTATAGATAAAAGCCTTTGTAGCGTAATGCTTTAGCTACAAGAATTTCTAGCGGGCAACCGAATGCCGCTCTAGGTTTTGAGTTAAACGTTATTGCCGCTTGTATTTTAGGCGGTGTGTCTTTGAACGGAGGAAAGGCAACAATGACTGCCGTTATTATTGGCGTGTTTATTATGGGAACGTTGAACGATGCGATGAACTTGCTTAATATCTCTGCTTTTTATCAATACGTTGTTCGTGGTGTTATTTTACTTACTGCCGTTGGAGTTGATCAGCTTAAGAATAGACGATAATTATTTATACGTACTATTATAGTTAAAAGCCTTTGTAACGTAATGCTTTAGCTGCAAGAATTTCTAGCGGGCAACCTAATGCCGCTCTAGGTTTTGAGTTAAACGTTATTGCCGCTTGTATTTTAGGTGGTGTTTCTTTGAATGGTGGAAAGGCAACAATGACTGCCGTTGTGCGTGGTGTTGTTTTACTTACTGCCGTTGGAGTTGATCAGCTTAAGAATAGACGATAATTATTTATACGTACTATTATAGTTAATAAGCAAAGGCTTAAAGTGCTGTGTGGACGTAATGCTTTAGCTGCAAGAATTTCTAGCGGGCAACCTAATGCTGCTCTAGGCTTTGAGTTAAACGTTATTGTCGCTTGTATTTTAGGCGGTGTTTCTTTGAACGGAGGAAAGGTAACAATGACTGCCGTTGTTCGTGGTGTTATTTTACTTACTGCCGTTGGAATAGATAAAAGCCTTTGTAACGTAATGCTATAAAGGCTTTCTGTTTAGTAGTTAATAAGCAAAGGCTTAAAGTGCCGTTTCGTAAATTTTTTGCGCTGTCGCAATACCAAATTGATTTTCACTTAAACTTGTTAATCCGTTTTCTTCTAGAGATTGAACGCATTTAGCAACATGGCTAGCATCAATATTAGCTTCTTTAAAACTGCAAGGCATTTGTAAAGAACGAAAGAAATCTTCTAAAGCAGTAATAGCCGCTTTAGCTTGTTCTTCTTGCGTTGGTTTTTCTATTTTGAAAACGCGCGACGCTAATTGAGCTAATTTTTCTTTTTTATGTTCAAAATTGACTTTTAAATTAGCCGGTAGAAGAATAGACAAAGTGACGCCGTGATCTAATCCGCTTGAAGCAGTCAATTCATGTCCTAACATATGAGTTGACCAATCTTGTAACACCCCGGTAGCGATAAAGCCGTTTAACGCCATTGTGGCGGCGTACATAATATTAGCACGACAATTATAGTTAGTAAGGTTGTCGCCTTCAAAAACGCGCGCACCTTCTTCTATTAAAACACGAAGCAATCCTTCTGACCATTCGTCTTGTACTTTTGCTTGTTCGTTACGTGTTAAATATTGCTCTATAACATGGATAAAAGCGTCAACAATACCGTTTGCTACTTGTTTCTTAGGTAAAGTATAGGTTAGCGTTGGATCTAGTATAGAGAATTGAGGATATATTAAAGACAAATTCCCATCTCGTTTTTTTTGTATAGATCGTCTTGAAATAACAAAATTAGCGTTCATTTCCGATCCGGTTGCTGGTAAAGTCATAATACTGGCTAAAGGCATTGCTGTTTTGCATAAATGATATTTCCCTTCTTCAAGCAATTCTTGCCATGCATCAGTTATATTATTTTCTTTTGCCGCCATAAGTGCGGTGAACTTGGTAGCATCTAGAACCGATCCCCCACCAACGGCAAGAAGGAAGGTAACCTTTTCTTTATGGATTTTTTCTGTAGCGGCAACGCAAGAATCATAATCTGGATTCGCAACTATACCGCCAAACTCAACGATATCATGCTTATGTAATGCTTTTCTTACTTGTTCCATTATGCCGTTTTTAGACAATACAAAATCACCGCCGTATAAAATCATTACTTTTTCTGATGCTGGAATGAGGTTAGCAAGTTGTTGAATTTGGTTTTCGCCAAAAAGTAATTTAGTTGGATTATAAAATTCAAAATTATTCATAAAAGACCTCTAAATAAATTTATATTAGTTAGTTTAAGTATGATTTACAAACAAACGCAGTCATGTTTATAGTAATAAAGGTTTATACTTTTGTCAATTAAAAAATAATAACTATTGTAAGATTACCAATATAATTGACGTTCTTCCCAATTATCTTTTTCCGGACATTCTTGTATTGCTTTTTTGAGTATAGTAATAAAACTAAATTTATCTATTTCTTTTGCGCCCATACTTGCTAAATGGGAGGTGTACATTTGACAATCTATAATGCGATATTGCTTTTGTGTTAGCATTTTTCCAAGTAAGGCTAAACAAACTTTAGAGGCGTTAGATACATGGGAAAACATAGACTCGCCAAAGAAACAACGGTGTAAACATACGCCGTATAAACCGCCGACTAATTTACCGCCCTGCCATGCTTCTATAGAATGAGCATAACCTTGCTTGTGTAGCTCTATATACGCTTTTTGCATTTCCGGAAGAATCCAAGTGTCTTCTTGCCCTTTTCTTGGCGTGTTAGCACAATGTTGTAAAACTTCTTGAAAATTTTTGTTTATTGTAATTTCAAAACTATGATTTTTAAGAATACGGAGCAAGCTTTTAGAAATATGAATTGTATCAGGATAAAAGCACATACGAAGCGGCGGCGACCACCATAAAATAGGCGTATCTTTACTATACCAAGGGAAAATGCCTTGTTTATAGGCTGTAAGTATACGTTCTATTGCTAAGTCTCCGCCAATAGCGAGTAATCCGTCTTTATTTGCCATCTCGACAGGTGGAAAATCATAGCTAGTTTCAGAAAGAAAAAACGGCAATAACATAAGAAGAGAAAAATAATATTGATTTATGTTTATTTTTAAGATAAAATGAAGAAAAACTTTATTTGCTTTACACAAAGTAATTGAGTTTTAAGCTATCTTATTCTATACTTAATATCTACTTTATACAATGTTGTATGATATAAGTATACGCTTTATTGCTAAGTCTCTGCTAATAGCAAGCCGTCTTTAATTGTCTTTACAACTAATTAAGAATTCATAATCCATATTAGAAAGCAAACGACAATTAAAACAAGAAAAAATAATATTGATTTATATTTATTTTTAAGATAGAATGAAGAAAAACTTTATTTGCTTTACACAAAGTAATTGAGTTTTAAGCTATCTTATTCTATACTTAATATCTACTTTATACAATGTCGTATGATATAAGTATACGCTTTATTGCTAAGTCTCTGCTAATAGCAAGCCGTCTTTAATTGTCTTTATCCATTGGTTAGAAAACCATTATTTACTTCAAAAAGAAAAAGACAATAACACAGAAAAAAAGAAGATAAATAATAATATTGATTTATTTTTGTTTTTAAGATACGATAATACTCAAACTCTATTTGCTTTTGATAAAGTAATTAATTTTTAAACTATCTAACTTTATACTTGATATCTATCTTTTATACAAAAGAATATATTTTTAAATTAAAAAAATTAAATGTAATTAATACAAATTAGCTAAAACAATCATAAGTATAAATATGTTATAGTAATTATAATTAAAATAAGGAGAATTTTTATGAATGGAAAATTAACGTTTGGAGATAAAAGTATTGATTTGCCTATTATTGAAGGAACGGAAAAAGAAAAAGCAATTGATATAGGAAAATTGCGTTCTACTACGGGATTAATTACTTTAGACAGCGGGTATTCTAACACAGGCTCTGCAAAAAGTAAAATTACCTATTTAAATGGAGAAGAAGGTATCTTGCGACATCGTGGATATCGTATTGAAGATTTAGCGTTAAATTGTACTTTTCTAGAAGTGGCTTACCTTGTGATTTTTGGAGATTTACCATCAAAAGAAAAACTAGACAATTTTTCTGAACGCGTTATGCGTCACGCTTTAATTGACGAGCGTATTAAAGACGTGTTTAAAGCGTTCCCTTTAGCAACGCACCCTATGGCTCTTTTAGAAGCAACAACAGTGGCTTTATCTGCTTTTTATTCGTCAAGTGAAGTATACGGCAAAGATACAAAAGACGATTTAGAAAGAAATATTTTTCGTCTTCTTGGAAAGTTGCCGAGCTTAGTAGCCTATAGTTATAAGAAAAAAAGAGGTTTGCCTTATGCGTATCCTAATACGGATTTGAATTATGTTGAGAACTTTTTGCAAATGGTTTTCAATGTTCCTACTAGGAAGTATAATTCTAATCCATTATTCAGAGAAGCAATTGAAAAATTACTTATTTTACATGTTGATCATGAATTAAATTGCTCTACGTCAACAGTACGTATGATTGGTAGCAGTGAAGCTAATTTATATTCTTCTATTTCCGGCGGTATTAGTGCTTTATCCGGTGCTCTGCACGGTGGCGCAAACCAAGCCGTACTAGAAATGTTAGAACAAATCTACCAACAAGGCGGTAATATTAAAATGTTTATCGAACGTGCTAAAGATAAAAATGATTCGTTTAAACTAATGGGATTTGGTCATCGTGTATATAAAAACTTTGATCCACGAGCGGTTATTGTAAAAGATCTTTGTCGTACTATTTTGAAAGAACAAGCTGAGAATAATCCTTTATTTGATCTAGCTTTAGAGTTAGAAGAACAAGCCTTGCAAGATAGCTATTTTCAAGAAAGAAAATTATATCCAAACATTGACTTTTATTCCGGTCTTATTTATAAGGCAATGGGCTTTTCAAATGATATGTTTACGGCGTTGTTTGTTGTAGGTAGGCTTCCGGGCTGGATTGCTCATTGGGTTGAAATGCGTAACGATCCACACAGTCGTATTGATAGACCAAGGCAAGTTTACACAGGCGCTACAGAAAGGAAGTTTACTCCTATTAAGGAGCGAAGTTAGTTTTTTTCCTGTTATGTGATAAGAAGGCTTACAATAAAAAGTAAGCCTTTTTTATTATGTAAATTTATTTATGTTTTATAAAACAACACCTTCAAGGGCAAGCAACGTAGCTTTAATATTTAGGGCTTTTAGATTCCTACCTTGTATAAATCCGCCAAGTGATTTATTAGCTTGTATCACTCTGTGACAAGGAATAAAAATAGGTAATTGATTATGTCCGTTTGCATTGCCTATAGCTCTTGCCGCATTCTTTTTATATCCTATAGACAAGGCAACTTCACCGTAAGTCTGTATTGAAATAGGCTTCCTTCTTATATAAATCCGCCAAGTGATTTACCTGTTTTATAAAACAACACCTTCAAGGGCAAGCAACGTAGCTTTAATATTTAGGGCTGTTTTGTTCCTACCTTGTATAAATCCGCCAAGTGATTTATTAGCTTGTATCACTCTGTGACAAGGAATAAAAATAGGTAAGTTATTATGTCCGTTTGCATTGCCTATAGCTCTTGCCGCATTCTTTTTATATCCTATAGACAAGGCAACTTCACCGTAAGTCTGTATTGTTCCATAGGGAATAGTAGTTAATGCTTGAAAAACTTTCTGTTGAAATACGCTTCCTTGTATTTTTAAATTTAAAGAAAACTGTTTTCTTTTACAGTCAAAATATTCTTGTAACTGTTGCTTAGCTTTTATTAGTAATGTTGTTTCTTTTTTTTCTAAGTTGAAAGGAATCGATTCTATTTTTGTAACTGCTAAGAAAAATAGATTTGTAATTTGTGCTTCTTTTTCTAAGATAGCTAGTTGACCAACAGGGGAGTCTAACGTTTGATATAGGTAGGTTGGTGCTGCCTTAGACTTGAGCGACATGCGTTTGATGTAATAAAAGGGTACGGTTGTATTCTTTGATTACTTCTTTATGGTGAACTAATCCAATAACCCGCTTGTTTTCTATTGAATCGACAACAGGAATAACGGCAAACTCTTTTAATTGAAAAACTTGCACCGCTTTTTTTAGTGATACGTTAGGGAGAAAATAAACTAAGTCTGGGCTAACGATCTCTTTAAGAATACATAAATCACCAAGATACTTTTCATGAAAAAGAATTTGACGTACATGCCGAAACGACAACATACCTGTTAATTCTTGGTTATGGTCAACACAAGGATAATATTCATATTGAGAGTTACTTAGAATAGAGATAAATTCTCGTAAAGTTGTATTTTCCGGCATGACGTGAAAGTCATCATGAATCAAACTAGTAATAGTTTTATCTGCAAGTAAATGCTCTATTTTTTCACCGTGAAGGTGAATGCCTTGTTTAGCTAATCCGTACGTATCAAGCGATTCAGGGCAAAAATGAGAGGCAATAATTAAACCGATAACCGAACTAAACATAATTGGCAAAATAACGACGTAATTATTAGTAATCTCAAATAATAAGAATATAGCCGTCATAGGGGCATGTGTGGCAGCAGCTAGAAAGGATCCCATTCCAACAAGGGCATAGGATTCAGGCGTAATATGCCAAGCCGGGAAGAACATATTAATAGAAGCCCCAAAAGCGGCACCAATCGTTGCGCCAATAACAAGAGACGGAGCAAACATACCTCCCACCCCGCCAGATCCTAGCGTTATGCTTGTTGCGATAATTTTCAAGATAATGAGCAAAAAGAAAACAGAGGCAGTAAATTTCATTGGTGAACTTAAAGCGGCATGGATAACATCGTACCCTTCGCCAATCGCACTATGATGTATTAAACCAATACAACCAACGCATAAACCACCGATAACTGGTTTAAGATGTTTATTAATCGGTAGTTTAGTAAAAAAGCCTTCTGTAAAATAGTAAAAGCGAATAAAAATAAAAGCTATTATACCAATAATAATACCGAGAATACTATATAAAGCAAGTTCGTAATAGGAATGAAAAGAATAGGTTACTGAACCGAATAAAGGTGCCGATGAGTAGTATATACGGGAAATAGCCGTTCCTATACCGGAAGAAATAACAATCATGGCAAACGTATTCATTTGCAACGGTTGGATAATAACGATTTCTTGAGCAAAAAGAACGCCGGCAATAGGTGCGTTAAATTGAGCGCCAATACTAGCGGCAACCCCGCAAGCAATTAACATTTTAACACGGTTTGTTCCGGCTTTGAAAAAACTACCTGTAACAGAACCAACAGTCCCGCCAATTTGAGCAATAGGACCTTCTACCCCTGCCGATCCGCCTGTGGCAATGGTTAAGATAGAAGTTATAATTTTAATAGGAATATTTCTTATTTTTAACGTAGCACCGCGAAAGTGAATATTCATTAAAAATCTAGGCATTCCAAAACCGTGAATTTCCGAAGGATAGCGAAGCGCAAAAGGAAGTAGACACAAACCGCCAAGAGCGGGAACAAGAACAAGAAGAAAAGGCGAATAGTGTGCAAGCCAGGTTTCAATAGTATGGTGTACGAAATGAGAAGCAGAATGTAAGGCAAAATGAAAGAAGACAGAAATAAAACCGGCGGTAATTCCAATAAATGAGGCGATAATAACGTCGCCTAGCATTTTATTAAAGTATAATTTTTTAAGAAGAATTTTAATAATGAACATAGTTTCTCGCTTATGCTGTCAGCCTTCCTTGAAATACTTCGGTAGCTGATCCTTCTTTTGAAATTGAATCTTTGCCGTTCCAAGTGATTGTTAAATCTCCGCCGGTTAAAGAAACGCGTACTGGAGAAATTAATTTTTTTGTACGTATGCCAACGGCAACTGCTGCGCAAGCAGCACTCCCGCAAGCCCAAGTTTCGCCGCTGCCTCGTTCCCACGTCCTTTGTTTAATATGTTGTTCGTTTATTATTTCAATAAACGCTACGTTTGTTTTTTTAATAAAAATGGGATCCTTTTCAATAATAGGACCGTACGTAGTAACAGGATAGGATTGTAGGTCTTTAACAAACGTAATAGTATGTGGATTCCCCATAGACGCAAAAGAAACTTGTAAAGGTGAATCAATACCTTGAAAAGAAATTGGTTGTTCTATTGTTTCTTGCTGTTGGTTATTTGCTACAGACGAAGCAAGAAAAGAAGGGATTCCCATTTGTACTTTAATCTTGTTTACAGGTAAAGTTGTGTCTGTTGTTTCCATGGTGATAATGCCGGCAAGTGTAGCAACGGAAATAGGTGCTAAAGGTGCTAATTTTCTATCCCACAAATATTTGCCAACACAACGAAGCGCGTTGCCGCAAGTTTCGGCAATACTGCCGTCTGCGTTATAGATTTGCATTTCCCATTTGGCTAGCTTTGTTTGGATAGGATTAATAAGCACAATGCCGTCTGCTCCTACGCCGTATCTTCTATGGCTAATTTTTTTTGCTAAAGAAGATACGTTTTCTTTACTTTGATGATAATCGTATATATAAATATAATCGTTACCAAGACCGTGCATTTTTGTAAATGAAATCATATAATCTATAACTTGCGAAAAGAAATTAATTTAGTAGTTGTAGTATACATGGTGTTGATATTTAAATCTACAATTATTTTATATTAAAAAAAAGCTTACTCATAATGTGTTAAGAGTAAGCTTATAAAGGGTATTTCAATTAATAATTAGAAACCTTTTTTAGAAGTAGAAATTACTAAGTCAACTAGTTTGTTTGAATAACCCCATTCATTATCATACCAGCTAATTAACTTGAAAAAGTTGCTGTTAAGAGCAATACCGGCAGTTGCATCATAAATAGAAGCATAATGGCTACCAATGAAATCAGCAGAAACAACGGCGTCTTCAGTGTAAGCTAAAACGTTTTTCATTGTTGTTTGCGAAGCTGTTTTAAGCGCTTGGTTAATAGCGTCTAAAGTCGTTGCTTTTTCAAGGCGTACTGTTAAATCAACAACAGAAACGTCAGCAACAGGAACGCGGAAAGCCATACCTGTTAATTTTCCAACTAAAGAAGGAATAACTTTTGTAACCGCTTTTGCCGCACCGGTAGAAGCTGGGATTGTGTTTTGACCGGCACCACGTCCACCGCGCCAATCTTTTTTAGAAACGCCGTCTACTGTTTTTTGTGTTGCAGTTGTTGCGTGGATTGTAGTCATTAAACCTTCAACAATACCAAAGTTATCATGTACTACTTTAGCCAAAGGCGCAAGGCAGTTAGTTGTGCAAGAAGCATTAGAAATAACTTTCATATCAGGAGTAAAAGTATCGTCGTTTACGCCTAAAACAAACATAGGTGCATCAGCAGACGGAGCTGAGATAACAACGCGTTTTGCGCCTGCTTGAAGATGTTTATCCGCTTTTTCCAAAGTCGTAAAAATACCTGTTGATTCAACAACAACGTCAGCGCCAATTTTTCCCCAAGCAAGGTTGGTTGGATCTGTTTCCGCAGTGATTCTGATGGTTTGACCGTTAACGATAAGGTTGCCGCCTTCTACTTTTACTTCGCCTTTGAAAGGACCGTGCGTAGAATCATATTTTAACATATACGCCATGTATTCGACGTCGATTAAATCGTTAATAGCAACTACTTGAATATCTTTTTTTTCCATCATAACGCGAAAAGCAAGACGACCGATACGACCGAAGCCGTTAATTCCAACTTTTGTACTCATATGTTCTCTCCTTAAGAGTTTGTTTATAAATATTAGAGATATAATATCTGTCTTATTTTTGTAACTTTGAGAATTATAACACAGTAATTTTATAAAAGCTAGAAAAAAATAAGTTTTTTATGCAAAGCTTAAAATTAGGTATTTTTTATTGTGTATTCTCGTTGTAAAATTACGATGCCGTTGTGTAGGTTGTGTACCCTTTTGCAGTGCCACCAAAAAAAGTTGAGTCATCTGCTTGTGATAGTGGAATATCGTTTTCTAAACGGTAAGGTAAATCTGGATTTGCAATATAAGCACGTCCAAAACCAATTAAATCAGCATAGCCTTTTGCAAGAATCTGCGTTGCTTTTGCTTTGTCATATACGCCGGCAACAATAATAGGGTGCTTAAAATTAGCTCGTGCTTGTTGGCGAAATGATTCAGGAATAACAGGCGCTTCGTCCCAATCGGCTTCGGCAATATGAAGGTAAGCAATGCCTTTATTATCAGAAAACTTGATTACTTCTTGTATGGTATCTAAAATATCAGGTGAATTCATGCCTTGCCCTTTGAAAAACGGTGCAACACGTAGCCCAATGCGATCAAATCCAATAGCTTCGCCGATCGCGGTGATGATTTCTTTCACAAAACGCGTCTTGTTTTCTATACTGCCGCCGTATTCGTCTGTTCGTTGATTAGAAATATCACGCATAAATTGATCGACTAAATAGCCGTTTGCTCCGTGTATTTCAATACCGTCAAAGCCGGCTTTTATTGCATTTATTGCCGCTTGTTTGAAATCGTTAACAATATTCTTAATATCTTGTTTTGTTGCTTCTCGTGGCGTTACACAAGGAAGCATAGCGCCTTCTTGCTTTGCTTCGTCATAATGCCAAATAGCGCCTTGAAAAGGAATAGCAGAAGGAGCTAACGGCGCGTTGCCGTTATGAAAAACAGGGTGCGAAACACGACCGGTATGCCATATTTGTAAGAAAATAGGTGTGTCTTTACTGTGTACCGCAGAGGTTACTTTTTTCCAGCCTTCAATTTGTTCGTTAGTATAGATGCCCGGTGAAAAAGAATAGCCTTTGCCGTCTTGTGTAATATCACACGCTTCGGCAATAATAAGCCCGGCTGTGGTTCTTTGCGTATAATATTCTGCCATTAAGCTATTAGGGACGTCGCCAGGTTGCGAAGTACGGCAGCGAGTCATAGGGGGAAGGACAATACGATTGGAAAGCGTTTTGTTTCCTAAGTTTACAGTATCAAATAAAGTAGCCATTTGCAAATCTCCAAAATTATGCGTTTAATCAAGTTGCAGTAGCTTATCTATTACGAATGATGTAAGCCACTAGTATTATATTAGCATAAAAATAAGAAAAAACAAATAGCAAAATTATTGTATATTAAAGAAACTGTTTCTTGGCGAATCAGAAGACACAGAAACGTATTTTTTTAAGCTGCCGTTTGCTTGAATGTAGTAATGATTATTCGGTACAAATAAAATTTTGAATTTACTTGTGTCTGTATTATATGTTTGCCACGTTTTCTTTTGCGGTTTTATTTTGAATAGGATCGTATTATTTTGCTTATCCCATTGGCGAATCTTAGAAAAATCTAGTTGTAAAATTGTATCGTTAAGGTAACGCCATCGTATGAAAGAGGCGGCAAAGTCTTGTTGTGTAATTAGTTTTTTCTTGTTTGCTATAAGTTCATTTAAGATATAAATATATTTTCTAAATGCTTCAAAGTTAGTTTTTTTTGTAAACGTAGTAAAATCAACTTGTGTTTCGCCTTGTGTAATAGCAAGTTTCGTTTCATTTGGAATATCAAGAAAAATATATTCTTCCGGAATAGCGGAAAGAATAACCGTGTCGTTACAAGTGCGTAACTCAATGTTTTCTAATCCAATAGCAAAGCGAGAAGTATGATCAAAAAGGAATTTATCCCAAACAAGGAAATAAAGATCTAAGTCCCATTCACTCATAAAATTATATATATCAGTGTCAAAATAAGCGTTAGATCCTAGCTTACTAAAAAGCAAAATAGGCATAGTGTTTCGTTCTTGCAAGCTAGTAAGAATCAAAGCGTAATACGCCGCTTTATCAGTGGAATCTTCTTTTAAGATATTTAAAGCTAGTTTTTTAATATACTCTTTATCTTTACAAAAATCAGGGTTGTCTAAGAAATTATTTAAAGCTTTTTTTGCTTGTAATAGTTTTTTATTTACTTTTGTTTTTTTCCATATGAAAAAGTTTTTTGAGCTAATAGAAGCTAAGCCGTATCGTCTTTGTTTTTGCCTTTTTAATAACTTCTGTAATAGTTCTGCTTCTTTAATACGAGCGGCTTTTTCTTCAATAATCGTTTCTTCCGGAAGGAAATCTGTAATTGTACTTTTTAAAAGAGGATCTAAAGATTGATTTTGTTGTTTTTTAATAAATAGCTTTTTCGATAAGTCGAGAAGATAAATTTTATTTGAATCACCGGATAAAACGGCTAGATGCTTTGATTCGACAATACGTAGCTCTGAAATATGAATAGGCAAAGCTTTTAAGGTAGAGACAAGAAAGAATTTTTTATTTTGTAAAAACCATAAACGTACTGTTTTATCATTCCCTGCTGAAAGAAGATATTGATTATTAGGTAAAAAATAGATTCGCGCAACACTAGCTTCATGCCCGTTAAGGCGATAGAGCTCTTCTTTAGTATTAAGATCCCACACAAGCGAAGTAAGATCGGCGCTAGCTGTGGCGAGTTGTTTATCATCATAAGAAAAATCGGCATTATTTACGATTCCTTTATGTTTTGTAAATGTATCTTTTATAGAAAAGTCATCTGTGTTTAGGACGATTGTCGTTTTATCCGTTCCGGTTACGGCAAGTAAGTCACCGTTTTTTGAAAAGCTGACGTACGTCATCGGTCCTTTATGTATTTTTTTATGTAAAACTAAGGCTTTTGTTTTATAGTTCCAAATAAATAATTCCGGTTCTTCTCCTACTGCTGCTATAAGTGGTTTTGTTGGATGAAAGGCAATAGAAAGAATACGAGCTTTATATCCAAGAAAAGAGCGAATTTGTTTCTTTGTGTTTGTGTCCCATAAACTAAGGTGCCCGTTTTCTCCACCAAGAGCAAAAAATTTGCTATCCGGTGAAAAACGAATGGCAAAAATGGGATCTTTAGGCGCTGGAATTTGACCTATAGGAATCTTTCTTTTTAAATCCCATAATTTGAATTGGTTACTTATGTCGTTACTTAAAATAAACCGCCCGTCTTTAGAAGCGTCAAACGTACGAATACGGGTTTTATGGCTTTGTAAAGACAAAATATGTTGTAAAGCCGTTTTTTTGAAAATACGTACTTTTGTTTTTAAAAAACCAACTTGCAGCAAATCTTCTGTTGACGAAACGGCGCAGGTGTTAATTGTGCCGTCAATTTTTTGTAAAGACTGCACTAGTTTTTTAGTGTTAATATTCCATATATATACTTTATTAGCTTCAGTACATACCATTATTTCCGTAGAATCAGCAGTAAAACCAAAATTAATAATTGGCTTTTTATGTTTAATTACAGTTGTAATTTTGTGTTGCTTCCAATTCCAAATAGAGACGTTCTTATCATAACCGCCAAAAGCAATAAATCTTCCGCTAGGATCAAAGCTAATATGCGTAATACGTTGGGAAGTGATTTTAGCACGTATAAGAAGGCGTTGTCTTAATAAACTCCAAAGGTTAATATTTCCTTTTATATCTGTCCAAGCAATAATATTGCCTGAAGGATGTACGGCTAAAGCGGTGATTTTTGACGTAGTAGGAATATAGTAGTGCGTGCCGATAAATTGATTTAATTTCCAATAGATAATTTTGTTTTCTTCTCCGCTAGCAATAAAGAAAGATCCGTTTTTGCTTGTTTGTAGGTGTTTGATTAAACCAAGGTTAACTGAAAAATTTTGTATAATCCCGCCACTTGCAATGCTGTGTAATTTTATGACTCCGTCCATGCCGCCGGTGAGAATAAAATTAGAAAAAGGTAGTATTTTAAGAATAGTTGCTTTATGTGCGTACGTAGGAATAACTTTAAGAGATTGCCCGGTTTTTGTATTCCATACGCGAATCGTATGTGTGTAATCAATTACAGCAGAGGTTCTTGAGTCCGGTGCAAGAGACGAATCAAAAATAGTTCCAACAGGAGCAAAAAAACTACGCTCAAAAACATATTTATTACTTACTTGTGCTAAAGCGCAATGGCAAGCTAGTAAAGTGAATAAAACGTACAGAAATAAAGATTTCATTAATGTGTATAAAAAAGTAAAATATTAATTTTTTAAATAGTAGTAATAATACTATAGACGAGAGTTAGATTTTATTATATAGTAAAACTCTCTAAATAAGAATACCCTTTTATTAAAGAGCAGGCAAGTAGTATACTAACAAATCATATTATATACAAAGATTTATATTTAATTTATGCAAAATTCACAAACAACTACAGGAAATAAAAAAAGATCTCTTCGCAGCCACGTTGCGACAGATGGAAGAAGTATGGCTGGCGCAAGAGCTTTGTGGCGCGCTAACGGCATGAAAGACGGCGATTTTGGAAAACCAATTATAGCCGTTGTTAATTCGTTTACGCAATTTGTTCCGGGACACGGACATTTGCATAAAGTAGGACAATATATTAAAAAAATTATTGATGCTAACGGTGGCTTTGCCGCAGAAATGAATACAATAGCTATAGACGACGGTATTGCAATGGGACATTCTGGTATGTTGTATTCTCTACCAAGTAGGGAATTGATTTCCGATTCTATTGAATACGTTGCTAATGCACATTGTGTTGACGCTATGATTTGTATTACAAACTGTGATAAAATTACACCTGGTATGTTAATGGCGGCAATGCGCCTTAATATTCCAACGATTGTCGTATCTGGCGGACCAATGGAAGCGGGTAAAGTAGACGATAAAAAACTAGATTTAATAGACGTAATGGTTGCTGCCGGTAATGATTCGGTTTCTGATGACAAGCTTGCTACGTTGGAGCGAAGCGGTTGCCCTACTTGCGGTTCTTGTTCCGGCATGTTTACCGCAAACAGCATGAATTGTTTAACTGAAGCTTTAGGGCTTGGGCTTCCTGGTAACGGTACCTTGTTAGCAACCCATAGCTTACGTAAAGACTTGTTTGAAAGAGCGGCAAAGCGTATTGTGGAAGCGGCAAAAGAATATTACTTTGAAGGTAATGATTCAGTGTTGCCACGTTCGATTGCTACTATAGATGCTTTTAAAAATGCAATGAGCGTAGATATTGCCATGGGCGGCAGTACTAATACTGTACTACATTTGTTAGCCATAGCAAACGAGGCAAACGTTTCTTTTACTATGCAAGATATAGATTGGCTTTCTAAAAACGTACCAACTTTGTGTAAAGTGTCTCCTTCTTCGTCTTATCATATTGAGGACGTTCATCGCGCCGGTGGCATTAATTCTATTATGGAGATTCTCGCGCAAGAAGGGAAGATAAACACAGACGTACCAGTTATTGCCGGTGGTACGTTGCAAGAGCAAATTGACGCCTATTCTATCCTAAAAAACAAAAAAGAGGATTTTTATAAGGCAAAAGCTGCTGGAATCCGCACAACAGAAGGCTTTTCACAAAGTAAATACAATGACACTTTAGACACAGACCGAGTAAGCGGTTGTATTCGTGATAAAGAAAACGCCTATTCACAAGACGGCGGTTTATGCGTTTTGTTTGGTAATATAGCGCAAGAAGGTTGTATTTTGAAAACAGCGGGAGTTGATCCTTCTATTTGGCAATTCAAAGGAAGTGCGCGCGTTTTTCATTCGCAAGAAACGGCGTGCGATGCTATCTTGCGTAATGAAATTAAAGACGGCGACGTTGTTATTATTTTATATGAAGGTCCTAAAGGCGGACCGGGTATGCAAGAAATGTTATACCCTACTAGTTTCTTAAAATCAAAAAATCTAGGCAAAACGGTAGCCTTGTTAACAGACGGTCGCTTTAGTGGCGGGACTGCCGGGCTTTCTATTGGACATGCTTCGCCTGAAGCGGCGTCTGGTGGGGATATTGCTTTAATTGAAGAAGGTGATATAATTGAAATTGATATTACAAAAAGAAGTTTGCATTTAGATATTACGCAAGAAGAAATGGACAAAAGACGTCAAGCCATGAAAGATAAAAAAGAACTTGCCTACGTTCCAAAAAGAGACAGGCAAGTTTCAAAATCTTTACAACTATATGCCGCTCATGTGGAAACCGCTTCTAAAGGCGCTATTAGAACAGTGTAAAGAATAATTTTTTAGAAAGTACCTTTAAGGAGATAGTTTGCAAGTTATTTTATCCGGAGTGGAAGAAATAGGAGCTTATGCAATTGAAAAACTATTGCAAGAGCAGTTTAACCTTAAAATTGTAGGTGTAGAATACGATTCTTATTTTATTCGTGAACATGAGAATTTAAAATCAGAAGACGCGGCTATATTACAAAGTAATACGCTACGTACGATTTCATCTGAAGACTACCTTTTTGCACTTACAAATGATTACGCTACTAATTTGCTTACCTGTAAAGTTGCAAAAGAGCAAAATGCAAAAATAACGGTTGCCACAGTTAAACGAGGTCACCTTGATTCGGAACAAGATAAAAAACTACAATCTATTTTTGGGGTTGACGTTCTTTTGAATACGGCTTCTTTAGTCGCAAACTTGCTTGTTAATTTATTAAATTATCCTTTAGCAGTGGACGTTTATAAACTGGCAAACGATGAGCTTATCATGCTCGGTTTTCCAGTGCAACGCGTTCTTGCTCTTGCCAATTTGTCAGTAGAAGAAATAGAAGACTATTTTTTAAAACATGACTTGCCAATCCAAGTTAGCTTTGTATATAGCAACTATATTTTTCAGCAAGCAACAAAACAAATACGCTTACAACCAACTGATACGGTGTACTTTTTATTACATGAAGAATATTGTTCTGCTTTATATCATTTTTTAGAAGTGGAGAGAGTAGAAAAAAATAAAAAACAAAAAATAGTAATTAACGGAGGCGGTCAAATCGGCGTTGCCATTGCAGAATTGTTGCCAAAAGATAAGTATAGTATTAGCATTATTGAAATAGACGAAGCACGTAGCGTTCATATTGCAAAAAAGTTAGCTTATGCAAGAGTGCTAAATTTTGACGGATTGGATAAAGAAATAATGCAAATGGAAAACTTAGAAAATGCCGATTATTTTCTTTCAGTAACACAAAAAGAAGCCGTTAACATTACAAGTTGCCTTAATGCTTTTGGCTTAGGTATTTCTAAATGTATTCCTTTATTAAGTCAACCGTCTTTCTTTGATATTTTAAGGACAAAAAAGTATATATATACAAGTTTGTCACCACGTAATATATTAATTCGATTTTTACTTAACCTACTTCGAAAACCTGATTTTTTAACTTACATTCCTTTGTTTAATTCTACGCTTGTAATTTGCGAAGTGAAAATTAAAAGTGATTCAACGTCTATAGGTAAAACATTGGGTTCTTTAGGGTTGTGTAAAGAAATTAAAACCTTACTTGTGTTGCGAAATCATAAATATATCACGGCAAATATGGATTTAATCATAGAAGGTGAAGATCGTTTGATTTTAACAGGGAATACCTTAGAACTTCAAGAACGTATTTCTTTTTTATAAAGTTTTTATGCATTATTCTGCTATTTTTAAAGTTTTAGGCTCTATTATCGTATTGTTATCTTTAACGTTACTAGTGCCTTTAATCTATGCCCTTGTGTTAGATAGTCCCGATTGGAAATCGTTTCTATACTCATTCCTTATTACTTTCATTCTTGGCACTTGTTTAGCTTTGTTGCCAACAAAATATAAAGCCTTAAAAAATAAAGATGCTTTTGCTATTGTATCCCTTAGTTGGCTAGGTCTTGGCGTGCTTGGCGGCTTGCCTTATTACTTGTCTGGCGTTGCTAGTTTTACAGATACGTATTTTGAAACAGTAAGCGGGTTTACAACAACCGGCGCTTCTATTTTTACGAAAATTGAATCTTTGAGTCATCCAATATTACTTTGGCGTAGTATGACTCAGTGGATTGGTGGCATGGGTATTATTGTTTTGTCTTTAGCTATTTTGCCTTACCTTGATCTTGGCGGTATGGGGCTATTTCAAGCTGAAGTTCCGGGACCAACGGCGGATAAGTTAACACCTCGTATTGCGGACACGGCAAAGGTTCTTTGGTTTGTTTACGTAATTGTTACTATAGTACTGATTTTTATTCTACGTATTGCCGGCATGTCTTGGTTTGACGCTATTGCACAAGCTTTTGCAACTACGTCTACCGGTGGATTTAGTACAAAAAATGCTAGTATTAGTGGCTTTCATTCACCTGTGATTGAAGCTATATTAATTATTTTCATGTTCCTTGCCGGAGCGAACTTCGCTTTACACTATCGTTTACTATATAGAAAAATGAAGATACGCGACTATTTGCTAGACGCTGAGTTTCGTTTTTATTTATGTTTAACTACTTTGGCCATTGTCTCTATTACGTTAGTGAATTTTTTCAAGCTAGGCGGTAATATTATTTCTATTTTTAGAGGTGTTGCCTTTAGTGTGGTCTCTGTATTAACTACAACAGGATACGGAACGGTGGACTACGTTCTTTGGCCTATTTTTGGGCAAATCGTCCTTTTACTTTTAATGTTTATTGGCGCTTGCGCCGGAAGTACCGCTGGTGGGATAAAAGTGGCTCGTATTCAACTTATTGTTCAATATGCTAAAGCGGAAATGTATAAACTGTTACATCCTAATTTAGTTAAACCACTGGAAAAAGATAATCAATTAATAGACAGGAACGTTATTTCCGGCGTATTAAGCTTTATCTTTATTTACCTTGGCGTTATAGGCATATCTTTATTGCTTGTTTCTTTGAATGCTCCTGATTTAATGACGGCGATCGGTGCTGTCGTGTCTGCAGTTGGCGACGTTGGTCCCGGTTTTAGTACAGTTGGTCCGGCTTCTAATTTTGGACATCTTAGCTCTATGAGTAAATGGGTGCTAAGTTTTGATATGGTGCTAGGACGTTTAGAAATTTTAGCTATTGTTGTCTTCTTTTTACCGAGTACATGGAAAGAATAAAAAATATATTTTAATGGTCTTTAAATATGAAAAAATATCAATATGACGTTATCATTATTGGTGCAGGTCCCGGTGGCTATGAAGCGGCTATTTATGCCGGTAAGAAAGGACTTTGTACGGCAATTATAGATAAACGTAGTTTAGCCGGCGGCACTTGTTTGCATGTTGGTTGTATCCCCTCAAAAACCTTGCTAGAAGCTACTCATTTATATCAACAAGCAACGCAAGCAAAACATCGTGGTATTGAGTCGAATACGACTCTTTCTTTAGCAACCTTACAAGCATATAAAGATAAAGTTGTTAACGTGAATGCACAAGGCATAGCCCGTTCTTTTGAAAAATACGGCGTTACACAATATGAAGGAACAGCTAGCTTTATAGATCCGCATAAAGTGACAGTACAAATAAAAGAAGGAAACGAAGAACTTACGGCAAAGTATATTATTATAGCAACCGGTTCTAAACCAACAGAACTACCTATCTTGCAAGTTGATCATAGCCGTATATTTAATTCCGATTCTATTTTGTCATTACAAAAAATACCGGAAAAACTAGCTATTATAGGCGGCGGTGTTATAGGTCTAGAAATAGGCACTGTTTTCAAAAGGCTAGGCAGTGAAATAGAGATTATTGAAAGAAACGATTCTATTTTATGCGAAGCTGATGCGAGTATAAAGCAAGAAGTAACAAGGCTTATGCGAAAACAAAAGATTAAGGTACACACAAGCACGACCTTAACCGGTTGCCAAGTGAATGAGGCAAACTTAGTTCTAGCAATGCAGAATAAACAAGGGCAAGAAAAAACAATAGAAGTAACGGACTGTTTAGTTGCCGTTGGAAGGGTGCCGGAAACAGATAGTTTGAATTTAGATACAATAGGGATAGAACGTAATAATAACGGTACGATTCATACAGATGAAAATAAACGAACGAATATAGAAACTATCTATGCTATAGGCGACGTAACAAAAGGGGCTATGTTAGCTCATAAAGCAAGTAATGAAGGTACGTTTGTCATTGATCTACTGTGTAATGAAACAAGAAGCGCAGTTAAAGAAGAAATGATCCCGTCCGTTGTGTATATAGAACCGGAAATAGCTTGGATCGGTAAAACGCAGGAACAGCTAACGCAACAAGGTATAGAGTATAAGAAAGGGAGTTGTTTATTTCGTGCTCTAGGAAGAAGTCACGCAAGTGATACGCTAGACGGGGCATTGCATATTCTTGTTGAAAAAGAAACGGATATTGTTGTTGGTATGCATATTATAGGGGAAAGGGCAGCCGATTTAGTCGCCATTGGTATGGTTGCCATTGGAGCTAAGGTAACGGCAAAAGAATTAGCTAATTTAGCATTTCCACACCCTACATTTAGCGAAGCTATCAAAGAGGCAGCGCTAGGAATCGAGAGGTAAAATATAATGAATAAAAACGAACTACAATACCAGCCGCCAAGAACGATTCCTTTGAGTCATATTCTTCCACAAGAACCGTTGTTATTAATGGGAGCAGGACCGGTGCCTATTCCAACGTCAGTAGCACAAGCAAATTCTATTGTGATTAATCATATTGGTGAAACTATGTCAAAAGTAATTCACCGTTTAAGAGTAATGGCACAATATGTTTTTCAGACAGATAGCGAAAAAATAATTGGTATTAGCGGACCGTCGTCGGCAGCAATGGAAATGGCAATAGCAAATTTAACACAAAAAGGCGATCGCATTTTAATTGTAGACAACGGTATTTTTAGTCATCGTTTTGGCGAGATGGCGGAAAGGTGCGGTGCTAATGTGGACTATCTCACTTTGCCGGAAGCAACGGCGGCAACGTACGAGGTGATAAAACAGAAATTAGAAGAGAATGAATATCATGCCGTTACCATGGCACAAGGTGAAACTTCATGTGGGATATATAATGACGATGTTCCCAAGATTGGTCAATTATGCCATGAAAAAGGTTGTTTGTTTATAGTAGATACAGTTTGTACGCTATCAGCTATGCCTTGCCAAATGGATCAATGGCATATTGATTGTCTTCTTACAGGAGGACAAAAAGGATTGGCAGCTGTGTCAGGATTCTCTTTAATTGCCTTCTCAAAAAAGGCTTGGAAGTATATTGAAAACAGGACGGAAGTACCGGCGCAATGGTGTCTTGATGCTAAGAAGGCGGATTCTTTTTGGTCGCAAGGAGGGTATCATTATACTGCCGCCGTGTCTGCTGTTTTAGCTATGCACGAAGCGTTACGTTTAATTTGTGAGGAAACTTTAGAGCGCCGTTTTGCAAGACATAGTTTATGTTCAAGAGCTTTACAAAAAGGTATAGAAGGAATGGGGCTAGAGCTATTTATTCGTAAAGAAGAAGAAAGACTTGCAACAGTGCTTGCTATTGCGTTGCCGGAGAAAGTGGATAGTAAAGAAATACGTAAGACTATGCGCGAATCGTTTAATATAGAGATTTCCGGTTCTTTTGGCTTGCCTATTATTCGTATAGGTCAAATGGGCGAGCAATGTCGTAACTATAACCTTTTTCGTACTTTATACGCTATGGGAATGAGCTTTCGTTTGCAAAATTATAAAATTAATTTAAGTCAAGGTTTTACTGAAATGGAAAAAGCGCTCTCAAGCGATCCTTTGCATTACCTTGCATAAAGTTGAAAACGTTATTTTAATGTTCTTACTTGCATTCATACTTAAAAAGTGATATTACTATTAGAAAGTGTTTAAATAACGCTTAAATCAAGCGATGGAAGTATTGAAAAAATCATCATAATTTTAAGAAAAAAAATAAAATTTCTATAATTACTAAAAAACTATTGACAAGATATAGAAAAAAGTAATATTGTAAAAAAATAAGTAATTATTAAGAGATATTCTAGGAAATACTATGTTACAAGGACTTATTGGTACTAAATTGGGAATGACCCAAGTTTTTACAGAAGAAGGAACCCGTATTCCGGTTACCGTTATCCAAGCCGGACCTGTTACGGTTATTCAAAAGAAAACTGTTGAAACAGACGGCTATAATGCGTTACAAGTTGGTTTTAAACCGTATAATGAAGCAAAAGTTAGAAAGCAAACTAAGGCTAGAAAAGGTCATTTTGCTGAACAAACGCCTACACAGTTTTTACGTGAATTTAGATGTGAAACAGTGGAAGATATTGAAGTAGGACAAACTTTTGATACAAGCATTTTTGAAGTAGGCTCAAAAGTAGATGTTATGGGCACTTCAAAAGGACGCGGTTTTTCCGGTGTGGTAAAACGATATAATTTTGCTGGCGGTCCTGCTAGTCACGGACATAGATTAGGTCGTAAAAGCGGTAGTATTGGACAAGCTGATCCAGCGCGCGTTTTTAAGAATAAAAAAATGGCAGGACAATACGGTAACGTACGAGTTACAACTATGTCGCTTGAAGTGATTGATATTAAACCGGAACTTAACGCTATTTTAGTGAAAGGTGCCATTCCGGGCGCAACAGGTGGTATGGTTACCATTTCTAAAGCAGCTAAAGGTTAGTAAGCAACTCTTTAATTAAAAGCTTTTCTTTAGGCTATCTTATGTATATAAGATAGCCTTTTTTATTTTGTAGAAACGAGTATAAAAGATTGTTGTTATTACTTTACTAAACAAGCTTTTTTCAAGCCGATAAAATTTTATTGATTGATCTTTTTTTATTGATTGATCTTTAAGATTATCTTTAGCAAGTTTGTAGATTCAAGGTGATATTGATAAAAACGAAATGATATAAAGGTAGTATTTTTTTATATCCTGTTATGTATTATCCATTGTAAAAAACTTCGCCAAGCAAAGAAAGTTCTATCATTATAAAAGCAAGCTTTTTCAAGCAAAGAAAGTTCTATTTATTACCCTTTAAGAATATCTTTAGTAAGTTTGTAGATTTAAGATAGTATTGAAAAAACGAGATGATATACAGGTAGTGGTTTTTAATATCATGTTATATATTGCTTTTGCTAAGCAAACTTTTTTCAAGCAAAGAAAGTTCTATTGATAACTCTTTAAGATTATCTTTAGTAAATTTGTAGATTCAAGGTGATATTGATAAAAACGAGATGATATAAAGGCAATGTTTTTTAATGGACTGTTATGTATTGCTTTTTATAAAGCAAGCTTCTATTTATCACCCATTGTAAAAGCAAGCTTCGTCAAGCAAAGGAAGTTTTATTGATTACCCATTATAAAAGCAAGCTTCGTCAAGCAAAGAAAATTTTATTGATAACTCTTTAAGACTATCTTTAGTAAGTTTGTAGATTTAAGGTGATATAAAGGCAGTATTTTTTTATATCCTGTTATGTATTATCCATTGTAAAAAACTTCGTCAAGCAAAGGAAATTCTATTGATAACTCTTTAAGATTATCTTTAGTAAGTTTGTAGATTCAAGATAGTATTGAAAAAACGAGATGATATAAAGGAAGTGTTTTTTAATACCTTGTTATGTATTACTTTTTAGAAAACAAGTTTTTTCAAGCCGAGAAAATACTATTGATAACTCTTTAAGATTATCTTTAGTAAGTTTGTAAGCTAAAGTAATGGTTCAGAGCGATAATAATGCCGATATTAGCCTTTAGTAAGCTTGTAGATTTAAGATAGTATTGAGAAAAGCGAGATGATATAAAGGCAGTATTTTTTTATATCCTGTTATGTATTACTTTTTAGCAAACAAGCTTTTTCAAGCAAAGGAAGTTCTATTTATCACCCATTGTATGGCAAGCTTCGTCAAGCCGAGAAAATTTTATTGATTGCTCTTTAAGAATATTTTTAGTAAGCTTGTAGATTCAATCTAGTATTGAGAAAAACGAGATGATATAAAGCCTATAGTTTATAATAGCTTATTACATATCACTTTTTATACAGCAAACTTCTATTTATAAAAGCAAGCTTCGTCAGTCAAGAAAATTCTATTGATAACTCTTTAAGACTATCTTTAGTAAGTTTGTAGATTTAAGGTGATATAAAGGCAGTATTTTTTTATATCCTGTTATGTATTATCCATTGTAAAAAACTTCGTCAAGCAAAGAAAATACTATTGATAACGCTTTAAAATTATCTTTAGTAAATTTGCAGATTCAAGATAGTATTGAAAAAAACGAGATGATATAAAGGCAGTATTTTTTTATATCATGTTATGTACTGCTTTTTAGTAAGCAAGCTTCTATTTTTCACCCATTATAAAAGCAAGTTTTTTCAAGCCGAGAAAACTCTTTAGAATTATCTTTAGTAATTTTGTAGATTCAAGGTGATATTGATAAAAACGAGATGATATAAAGGCAGTATTTTTTTATATCCTGTTATGTATTATCCATTGTAAAAAACTTCGTCAAGCAAAGAAAATACTATTGATAACGCTTTAAAATTATCTTTAGCAAGTTTGCAGATTCAAGATGATATAAAGGCAGTGTTTTTTTATATCCTGTTATGTATTATCCATTGTAAAAAACTTCGTCAAGCAAAGGAAGTTCTAATTATTACCCATTGTAAAAGCAAGCTTCGTCAAGCAAAGAAAATTCTATTGATTATTTTTAGTAAGTTTGTAGATTCAAGATAGCATTGAAAAAAAGATATTTTATAAAGGCATTGATTTTTAATATCCTGTTATGTATTGCTTTTTACTAAATAAGTTTTTTTCAAGCAAAGGAAGTTCTATTTATCACCTATTGTAAAAGCAAACTTTTTTCAAGCCGAGAAAATTTTATTGATTGCCCTTTAAGATTATTTTTAGTAAGTTTGTAGATTCAAGATAGTATTGAGAAAAGCGAGATGATATAAAGACAGTATTTTTTAATATCATGTTATGTATTACTTTTTATAAAACAAGCTTCTAATTATCACCCATTATACAAGCAATTTTTTTCAAGCAAAGAAAATTTTATTGATAACTCTTTAGGATTATCTTTAGTAAGTTTGTAGATTCAAGATAGTATTAAAAAACGATATAATATAAAGCTTGTAGTTTATAACAGCTTATTACATATCACTTTTTATAAAGCAAAACTTCTATTTAGTACCCATTGTACGGCAAGCTTTTTCAATTAATGGCAACCATTCTTCATTTACTTTTTTTTCTGTGGCTTCATCTTCAATTAAAGGCGGGGCGTACCAAGTTTTTCTTCTAGAGTCAATAATTAAAGTGCCAGTAATACCAATATGCAAACCGGCTTGTTTTTGCTTGCCATATAAATCAAGTGCCGGATCAAAGTTAGTGAAAACGTTCCATAAGAAGGCATTCTTGTTTTTAATCGTTTCTTTAGCGTCATCACATAAAATAACTAAACGGAATGCTTGTATATCCTCTTCTAAAACAAGCTTTTCAGCTAAGTTGGGACTAAGGTCATACTTAACTTTAGCACTAACGCAAAGAACACCTTTACAAAAAACATAGGCGTCGCCAAAATTAGTATTATAGAAACTTCCTTGCCAATGTGTTGCTAATGTATATTTAGGATCCCCAATCCCCATAAAAATAGCTTTCCCGCCATGATTAAGCTTTTTCCCATTATAATCTAACGTATCTTGCGAAGCATGAGTTAATAAGAATAAATCAGTTTCCCAGTTTGCTCTAGCAAGAAGTGTTTCTAGTAATAAAGTAAAGTTTTTAATAGCAATAGGTTGATCCGTTACAAACAGGACTTTAGTTAAAGAAAGCTGTCCTTCGCCAAGTATACGAAGTGCGGCGGTTAACGCTTCTCTAGGGTAGGTATTTTGTACGACTGCGCCGGCAAGGGTATGTACGCCTGATTCTTCAAAAGCCCAAATAGATTTTACATGAGGCATCACTAAAGGATAGAGTGGCGAAAGCATATCTTGCAGAAATTCAGTAATATAGTGATCTTCTTGAATAGGCTTGCCTACGACGGTTGCTGGATAAATAGCATTTTTTTTATGTAATACCGACTCTACGTTCATAAACGGGTATAAATGCGCTAAAGAATAGTACCCGTAATGATCGCCAAACGGACCTTCTACTTTTCTTTCTTTTGGTGGCAATTCCCCTGTAATAATAAAATCAGTATTGGCAAAAATAGGCAGCTCTTGTTTATTTTTTTGAAAATAAGGTATTTTTTCTCCCATTAAAAACGAAGCTAAAAGCCATTCTGGAATATTTTGCGGTAACGGTGCAATAGTTGCCAATGTTAAAGCAGGAGCGCCACCTATAAAGATACGTGCCGGTAAAGGTTGGTTTTGATTTTCAGCTTCATAGTAATGCAGGTTGCCGCCTCTTTGTATTTGCATGTGTATGCCGACTTGGTTTTTCCCAAAAAGCTGTATACGATACATACCAAGGTTCTCAGCTTGATTTAGTAAGCTTTTAGTATAAACGAGTGGCAAGGTGATAAACGCGCCGCCATCGTCCTTCCAGGCATGAATTTGAGGTAGTTTTGCAATAGCGTCGCCAGACAAGGCGGTGTAGTTAAATCCTTTAGTGATACGCTTCCTTCCAACATGAAGAAATTGTTTAGCTTCTTTCAAAAGAGAAATAACAGACGGCTTTTTTTGTTCTTGTAAGTGTAAAGCAAGATGTGCCAACTGAGGAATGGCTTGCATTCGTTTTTCTGAAAAAGCTAATAAAATACGATCGGCCGCGCCGTATAAATTCGTAGCAACAGGAAATGAGCTTCCTTTTACGTTAGTAAATAAAAGCGCAGGACCTTTTCTTTTACAGACTTCTCTGTGTACTTTCGCAAGTTCAAGGTAAGGATCAACCGGTTTGTCTATAATCCATAGTTGATTATTTTTTTTTAAAACACTAAGAAACTCGCTTGTTGTGCGGATAGGATAGGACATATTTAGCTTTTTTTGTTAAAGAATTGATTATATACAATGAAAACAAGACCTATAGAAATAAAATCGTCAGCTAAGTTATTAATAAACAAAGGCGTAGTGAAAATGTGAAAAGCAACGTAATCTACAACGTATTTATGTACTGCACGATCGTATAAATTACCAAGAGCACCGCTTAAAATTAAAACTAGCCCTATACGCTCTAGCAAAGGAAGAGAAGCTTGTTTTTTCCAAAGAAAAATATAAATGGCAATAGAAGCAAGCGTACTTGCGCCAATGAGAATAATATTACGCCAAAGATCAGGTAAATTAGCAAGAAAACCAAAAGAAACGCCTTTATTATAAGCTAAAGAAAGGCTAATGAAATGCGGGATAATCGGAATGGTTTCGTACATGTTAAGGTAGTGTACTGCCATGTATTTTAAAAGTTGATCTAAAGCGACTAAGATAAGCGTATAAAGTGTAATTTGTTTCATAACAAAAAATTAGAGTGTAGAATATAATAAGGATTTATTGTATTGTGCTAAAAGCCGTTGGCTTTTTTGCGTTTGATGTAACCGTTTAAGGTACAGAGCTTGTTTAAACACAATTTCATTTTGAATTGTTGTTTTTTGTAAAGTTTGCAGCTTCCCAAGCACTTGGATAGCTTTTTGATATTGTTTAGTCCATTCGTAATAGTTGATTAGTTGTAATGATATAATGGGGTTATACGGTTGCGTTTGCCAAGCTTTAGCTAAAATTTGAATAGCCGAAGCAAATTGATTCTTTTCTGTGTAAATCATAGCAAGCACAATCATAGCTTGTAGCGAATTAACGTCACTACGTACCAAAGGTTGTAGAATGCTTGTTGCTTGTTTTTTGTTGTTTTGAAGATACAGTAACTTAGCGTTGAGTATTTTCGTTTTTATACTTGAATCACCAAGCTTGTTTAGTAAATTTAGTTTGTTTTTTGCTAGTTGCAGGTTTCCGTTTAACATAGCAACGGCAACTGCTTCCCTTTCTTGCGCTAATGAAAAACCTATTTTAGAAGCTTGTTGCAAGAACGTATTCGCTTGTTGGTAATTTTTTTCTTTTTTAGCTAGTTGCGCTTGTAATAAGAAAAAAGTAGACGACGTTTTTTCTATAGCTAAGGCATTTAAATAATTTTTTGCTTTTATTAATTGATTATGGTGTAAGTATTGTTCAATTAAAAATAGATGATAATGTAAATTATTTGGGTTTACTTTTAATGCTTCTTGTATGTGAAAAATAGCATTACTTACTTTTTCTTGTCTGTTATATGCTTTCGCTAAAAGGAAGTGCGCTTCTGCTATTTTAGCATTGTTTAACAAAATAGAATTAAAAATTTGAATCGCTTCTTTTGTTTTGTTTTGTAATAAATAGATTTTGCCTTTTAATAATAAAGGATTATAATCTTTAGGGTAGGTTTGAATCAGCTTATCGACTAAAGTTAGCGCATTATCGTCCGGATGTTGGGAAACGGTAAATTCTAAAGCTAATGTGGCAACTTCTGCAGATTGATGTTGTATAGATTGGATATATTGTACGGCTTTTTGGGATTCGCCTTGTTGAAAATGTATATTAGCTAACTTGAGATATAGTTGATCTTTGTCTGTAGTCGGAACTTTATCTATGCCTGTGTGTAGTATGTGCATAGCAGAGGGCGTATTGCCATAAGCTTGGTATATGTCGGCAAGAAGAACGTATCCGCGAACGTCAGTTGGTAATAGTTTAATTGCTTTGTCCATACTTTGAATCCAAGTCAGGTACTCTTTTTCTGTTGCAAGGTTAGTAGAAGAATAGCTGTGAAAAGCAATGTATACTTGTAGGTACACAAAAGGAAAGTAATGCGGTTCTATCTCTAAAGCTTGTTGGAGCGTGCTTTTTGCTTGTTGCACCTTCCCAATATTAAAGTAGCTTTTACCAAGATAATAATAGCTTTCTAGATTAGAATAGTTCATACGAACAGAGCTTTGCAGTTGCGTAATGGCAAGGAAATAATCTTTACGATAATAATTAATTTTACCACGAAGGAAAAGATACTTAGAGTTTAACGGTTGGATTACTAAAGCTGATTTAATAGCTTGCTCTGCAAGGTCAAATTGTTTTATTAATAAATAAACTTGGGCTAGGTTATAGTAGGCAGTATGATTTAATTTATTGTTCGTAATTTTTAATTTATAATTTGCAATCGCTTGATCATAATTTTGATTAATAACTAACAATTGATTTTTCTGATTTTCTGTAGCCGAACAACTAACAAGAAGCACTGTAAGTATAAGGAAAAATACAAATTTCATTATTATTTAGAAAAGATAACGGTTGTTGCTTTAGATTCATTATTAAACCTATCGCTAAAGCGTATACGTAAAGGTTGCGACATATATTTGAGTTTCACAAAATGGGCTAAAGCAGGAGCGCGTTTAATTAAACGTTCTGTATTTGTTTTAGTGTCAACAAAGTAAATGTTAACAAAATAATTTGTGTCGCCAATTATGTTAGGGTTTAGCTTGTTGTTAATGTTGTGTTTGTCAAGAAAACTCGTCCACTTTATAATCATATACGCTTTCAAAGGGCAAGCATTATGCGTTTGTTTTCGTAAGGAATGAATAGGATTCATAATATTTACACAATGCGGATCGCGTTCTTTAGTGCGAATAGCCTTTGCGCTTGTAATCGGCAATAAAGACGGTTGATCATGAAATAAAGTAAGGTTTGTTGTTTCTGTGTCTCCGTTGGAAAGTAAATAGCTAGTTTCTATAATTTCTTTTTGGTTTGTTGCCTTAAAAAGGGACTGAGAGAAAATTAACGTAAACGTATCTTTATTAATATACGCTTTCCATTTGTTTGAGTCAATTTGTTGATTGTCAGCTACAAGTTTAGCTTGCGGGTGTAAGGTTAGTGTAAATTTTGGTTTAAACGAGTTAGTACAAGAAGAACATTTTGAATCTAAAGGATAGATATAGATTGTAAATTTAGTAATATAGGCTTTATTTGGATTTGTATCAGCTTGCTTTTTACTTAAAGGGTGGTTTGTATGCCAGGTAAAAACAAAGGAACTACCTTTGTAATAGGTAGCAAGCACAGCTTGCGTTTTTTTTGCAGGAATAGGCACAGGCATAGTTTCTTTTCCGCAACCTAATAAAGTGGTAACTAAAAAAAAGAAAAATATAGATTGTAACATAATAGACGTATTTATAAAGGTATAAATAGAGAAATGCCAATGTTTACCCATTCTAGTTTATCTTTGAAAAGTGTTTGTGAGTATCCGTATTGTAGTAATAAATGATGATTTGTGTAAAGTCTCAATCCTACTTTAATCGCTGCTTGTGAAAGAGAATAGCTTGATGATGATTTAAGACCTGTCAGTTGTCTTGTAGAATGAAGATAGGAAATACCGTTATAAAAACTCAATCGATTTTGTATAATCGTCCATAATTTGGTAATGCTAAGATTAGTAAGTGAAAGAGACAAGGATTTATATATTTGATTATTAAACGTATAATTTGCGTTTAACGGTACGTTTATTGTTCCGTTTGCAAAAGCAAGATCCCATGTTTTAAAGCGATATCCTATAGAGACAATAGGCGGATTTTTCTTTGGAAAGTGGGGAAGGAATAAAATATTGCTAGACGAGATTTTTTTATTATGAAAACGTAGTTTAACGTTCAGAATAGAATAACCTATACGTACGGCAGAGGAAGAAAAAAAATATACTTTACTTGCGTCTAAAGGCTTTATGACGTTTGTCTTTTCTTCTTTGAGTAAAGGCATCTCTTTGCTTGTGTGAGAAAGCTTGCTTTGTTGTTTTGTAAGAGGTTCTTTTACTTCTTTTGCTAGCAACGTCGGTTTTAGTAATAACAAACAATAGCCTAAAGAGAGTATAAAAATAAAAATTTTCATTCTATAGTTAGTTAAAACAGGTTATTCACTACTGGTGAAGAGAGAAATTGCGCAGATGTTACAGACATGGAAAACTTAGTATCTATATACTCTTGTTTATCGCCACCTTGCGTATGTTCTTGTATTTTGTTAGCTACATTAAAGTTAAGTACGTAACAAGAACCAATCCAATGTAAAGCAAAAGTAAATGCAGTTAATTGTCTGTGTAGTCTTTTATGAGATGGATCGCTATCAAAGAAAGCTTGCGTTCTATTTGTGTCCCATGTTGCTGATATATCGGAAGATAATTTGTCTAAAAATAGTACGTTGTTTTCCAGTGTATACGTATTTTCTTTTTTACGTAAATCCCCATTTAGAAGTTGGTACTCTTTTTTGTTATTATGATAAGTTAAACCGAAGGAAACACGATCTATTGGCGTAGAAGAAAAGTTTGCTTCTGTTTCTAGAATCGAATGAGTTTGGTAATTATAGCGATAACTTAATAAAGCTTGGTAATTAGACTCAGTAGAAAAATTAAAAAGAACGTTTAACGGAAGCGCATGAGAATGAGGCGATATTTGTCTGTTTTCCAGCGGTATACGCGGTCCTTTGTAGCGTTCAGAAAGGAAAGGGCTATCTGATTCGTTCATTAAATCAAATTGTTGTATTAAGGAAATACCAACAAGTGGGAAAATATAGTTTTCTTTTTGATTTTTTTTCAAGTAAGTAAAATCTAATCTTGCAGTAAGGTTATTCTCTCCATAGGTTAACGGTGAAAACATAGGATCAAATTTCGCATAATCTGCCGGGGTATGCGTTATATGTTCGTTCGGTGCGCTTGTTTTATCTAATAAATCCCTTTGATTCCTATCAGTTACGCGGCGATAGATTAATCTCGGTGTAATTTGTATTTTTGACGTAGCTTGTTGGTCAGTATAAAAGAAATGATATAAAGTAAAAT
The DNA here is from genome assembly GCA_002995645.1 of SAR324 cluster bacterium. GTDB lineage: Bacteria > SAR324 > SAR324 > XYD2-FULL-50-16 > HCM1 > HCM1. The sequence goes on from PUHO01000017.1 coordinate 31,284, forward strand.
TCGTTTCTACTTCAGCGGTATCAATGAAAAAATTAGCATGCAAGTCTTTTATTTCCGTCTGTGTAGGATCCGGTTTATAGCCTATACCATTAAAAGAAAACTGCCTTGTTATTTTAGGGTAAAAATGTAAAAAAGACAAGTTAAAAGCATAACTGAAAGAAGTGTCTATTGTAATCGTGCTAGTATTCCAACCATATTTACGATTATAATAAGTATAGCCAAGTTTAGTGCCAAGTAAAAATGAATTACTATAAAATGGAAAAACAGAATGGTATAATTCTACGTAGGGAAGGCGATTCAAATGCGTATCGCTATCAGTTGTTTTATTTAATACTGATTCGTTTGTAAATATACTTTGTTTATGCATTCCTGTAACAATCCCACCGGAAACCCAGTTATAGGCGTAATCTATGTAGTGGTGATATTTTTCTATTAGTTTATTATCTTCGTCAAAATATTCGTATAGTATTTGGTTGTCACTATTGGCTACCGAGTCAATATATAGTTGCCCGCCGCCTAGCTCTCTTGTATCTTGCCAATGATATAAATACCGTCTAGCATGTTGTTTTGTGTTAGATCCTTGCAAAACCGACGCTATGTTTTCTTCTTGTGTCGAACGAATAAAACGAGACTCGTAAAGTAAGAAAGTATTAAATTCTCCAAACGTATTTTTGCGAAAATGATAGCGGTATTTACTAGCTAAGCCTTCCCCTCTTTTTTGAACTGAATGTAGCGTTAAAGTTAAATCTTGATCTTGAGATAGTGCGAGATAATAAGGAATTTGAACGTGAAGACCTGAGTTTAATAAATTATTACTATTTCTATGTACCTTCATTTTAGGAGTTAAGAAGCCGGATTTTTTCTTTATCTGCGTTGACCAAACGAAAAAAGGAACATAGAAAACGGGAATTTTAAAAAGACGAATAACGGCGCCTTTTTCTTTTGCAAAATCGTTAGTGTGATAATAAAGTTCTTTTGCTTGTATATCCCAAAGTTCATCGCCAATTTTGCAATAACTTAAAGTAACGTTTGAAATAATAAAACTACCGTCTTTCCGTCTTTCTACTTGATCGGCATATATACGTAAATTGGTTTTTAAGTCAATACCGGAAACCTGGTATAATGATAAATGATGCGTGTTTTCGTCTAGAAAACCACTATCAGCAAAGAGTATAAACTTCTTGCTATCTATAACTGTGTCTTTTCCAAATTTGAGGAAGTTTTTTTCTTTGTTATAAAAAATAACGCTACTAGAAATAGTATATTCTTTCAAAGAAACAGACGTGTTTTGATACTTTAATTCTTTTGTTTTTGAATTATAAGTATAGCTAGAGCTGTCAAAGTGCATGTTGCTAGCGCTAGCTACAAAAGGAAGCAAAAAGAGGCAACATAAGATATACGTGATACTACGTAAGGAACTCAAAATAGCCTCTTTTCTAGAAAAGAAAATTACGAATTGCGTAATTTATCGTGTGATGCAATAGCTTGTTCAATAAATTGAACGTTACGGTGTAAGAAAGCAGACGGGTCTTCTAAAATACCGTTTTGCATACAAGCTCCTTCAAATAGTTGATTAATCGTATCTTTTAAGATCGCTTCTTGTGGAGAATTCTTTTGAATTTGCGCTAGATTTTGAATTAACGCGTTTTCCATATTAATCTCAAAAATAGGTTTAGGTGCTTGGAAGTTGGCGTCCATAGTTTTCATTAACCTTTCCATTTGTGGAGTCATGTTTTCTTCAGATCGAACAACAGTGCAAGGACTATTAATTAATCTTTTAGAAGTAATAACGTCACTAACGCGATCGCCAAGTATATCTTTGAAATATTGTAATAGCTTGTTGTCTGTATCAGTGTCTTCTTTTTTGTCTTCTTTTTCATCAAGTTTAAGGTTAGCTTTATCAATACCAACAATGTTTTTATCTTTATATTTACCAATAGAAGGCATAATAAAATCGTCTATTTCTTCGTATAAATAGAGTACTTCAAAATTATTTTTTTGAAAGTATTCTAGATTAGGCGAAAAAGCAAGAGCTTCTTTATTTTGTCCGTAAATATAATAGATCTCCGTTTGATTTTCCGGCATACGGTCTACGTATTCTTGCAATGAAATTAACTTATCCGGATGCAAAGAAGAAGAACAGCGATAAAGCTCAATTAATTGTTCTCGTTGCGCATAATCAGTATGTAAACCTTCTTTAATAAAGTTACCAAATTCTTTCCAAAAAACTTCGTATTGTTCTACTTTCTTAGTTGCCCATGATTTGAAAAGCTTTAATATACGTTTTGTTAAGTATTGATTAATTTTAAGTAATACGTCTGTTTGTTGTACTTGTTCGCGTGAAACGTTAAGCTGAATATCTTCCGAATCAACAACGCCTTGCATAAAACGAAGCCAAGCCGGTAATAGCTCTTTACACTCGCTTTGTATGAAAACACGTTTTGCATAAAGTTGCAAAGACGTTTCCCTTTGTTCTTGCCAAAGCGATCGCGAGTTATGTTTAGGAATGAATAAAATAGAAGAAAATTGAACCGGTGCTTCTGCTTTAAGGTGTAGCCATTCAAAAGGTTCTTCTTCAGTATGGCTTAGGTGTTTATAAAAAGAAAGGTATTCTTCTTTTTTTGTTTCTTGCGGTGTTTTTGCCCAAATAGCTATTTCTTTATTTGTTTCTTTCTCGTTAAGTAAGATAGGAAAGGAAACAAAATTAGAATATTGCTGGATAATTTGTTCAACACGATATTCTTCGGCAAATTCACTAGCATCTTCTTTTAAGATAAAAGAAATAGTAGTTCCTCTTGTTGTGTCGCTTTCTTCAATAGTAAAGCCGGATTCCCCTGATGATTTCCAAATATAACCCGGTTCGTCTTTATATGATTTTGTTTCTACTGTAACTTCGCTAGTAACCATAAAAACAGAATAAAAACCAACGCCAAAACGACCGATTAATTCAATATCACTTTCTTTGTTTCCTGTTAATTTTTCAAGAAAACTAGAAGTCCCGGATTTAGCAATCGTTCCAATATTGTCTATTAATTCTTGCTTTGTCATGCCTATCCCATTATCGCTAATGGAAAGCGTACGGCTATCTTTATCGATTTTGATTTTGATTTGTAGCGTATCGTTTGAGTCGATTAAGCTTGTATTCGTAAGGGATTCAAAATGTAATTTCCCAAGCGCATCAGACGCGTTAGAAATTAATTCTCTAAGAAAAACCTCTCTTTTTGAATATAAAGAATGAGTAAGTAGGTTTAGAATTTGAGACATTTCAGCTTGAAATGTAAAATTTGTTTGCGATTTTGTTTGTGTCATAATCAAAAATGAATATATGCTAAAGTTAATGAACGTATTTTAATTAAATATATTGAAAGTATACTTAATTAATAAAAAAAAGTCAAAAATAAACGAGGTAAGAAAGAAGCGAAACGGCGAAAAAGTAAAAAGAGCAAGCCTTATCTAGGGTAACTAAGCAATGGTGGCAACGTATTTTTGCCACGTTTGCCAAAGTAAATCTAGAGAAACGTTGTGTAGTAAGCTAGCTTTGCCTAGTTGATTTAGCACAATAAAGGTAAGCCCGGACGCCGTATTTTTTTTATCTTTTTCTAGTAAATGAGCAAAAGTTTCTTTATTATTCATTTGCGCTGTATATTCTTTGATTGGATTAGCACTTAAAAACGGTTGTAAATAAGAGTGTAAAAGCTGGTAATCCGCCTCGTTAAGATATTTTTGCGTATAAGAGAAAAATAAAGCAAAGTCCATTCCCCAAAGAACAGATAAGCCGTGAGCAATAGCATAATCGCTGTGTTCTTCAAGTAAATGTCCTAGTGTATGCCCAAAATTGAGTAAAGCACGTACAGAAGATTCCTTTTCATCTTGCATGACAATCGTTGCTTTTACACTACATGACTCATATAATGCGTCAAGAAGCGTGTCTTCGTCTTTTTGTAATGTTGCAAGAGAGAAGTTTTGTAAAAGATGAAATAAAGAAGGTTTCGCAATAAAAGCGTGTTTAAGTAGTTCGCTATAGCCGTATAACCATTGTTTTGCGTCAAGTGATTGTAAAAAAGTAGTAGCAATAAACGTGGCAATAGGCTGTTTGAAAGCGCCTATATTGTTTTTGCCATTAGCAAAATTAAAGCCTGTTTTCCCGCCAATACTGCTATCTACTTGAGAAAGTAAAGTTGTTGGTATTTGAAGATAGTCAATCCCGCGCATATACGTAGCCGCCGCAAATCCGGTTAAATCACCAATCACCCCGCCACCAAAAGCGATTAATAAGCTTTTTCTATGTGCTTTATGTTCTGCTAAAAATTGGTATATAGAAAGAATAGAGTCTATAGTTTTGTATTCTTCCATAGAAACAAGGTCTTGTTTTGTTTCGTTATATGGTAAAGAGTGCCATTGTACTTGGTAATCTTTTAAGTACGAAGTGAGTTTGTCTTTATATAAAGAAGCAACCTTATTATCGGTTACAATAAAAATTGTACTAGATTGATAAGGTTTAAGATAAGATTGTAACGTTGTTTTATCTAAATCTTTAGCAAGATATAGTGTGTAGGGAGAACTTGTTTGAAGACGGATTTCTTTCATAAATTAAACCGTACGTAAAGGTAGAATAAACGTAAAAACAATTACGTAAAAGTAATACAAACTCTACCATAATAAATGAGAAAAATTAAAAATGCAATAGGTAAAATAAAAATAAAAAAAGCTAGACAAATACAAATCTATGTGTTAAGCTATTGTTTCATATACTCTAAATTTATTTATTAACTATATTCAAAGGTAGAATAATGGTAGAAAATTTAAAATATAATAAAGAAACTCAATCTTTACACAGTGGCGTTAATCAATCTATTGATTCGCTACAATATCCGGTAGTGGGATCAACTGCATTTAAATTTGCTGATTCCAAAACGGCAGCTGACTTGTTTGCGCTGCAAGCAGTGGGAAATATTTATTCTCGCTTAACTAATCCAACAGTAGACGCCTTGTCTGGGAAATTAGCCGGCTTGCATAATGCAGTTGGCGCGTTTTGCACCTCGTCTGGTCATGCCGCTCAATTCCTTGCATTTGCTAATTTATTGACTCCAGGCGATCATATAGTTGCTTCAAAGTATTTATACGGTGGTTCTATAACGCAACTTACTTATACGTTTCCGTTACAATTTAATTGGCAATCTACACTTGTTGATATTACTAATTTACAAGAAATAGAGCAGGCAATTACTCCAAAAACAAAAGCGATTTTTCTTGAATCCCAATCTAATCCTCACGGGGTCGTCGCTGATATCAAAGCCATTTCAACTTTAGCTAATCAATATGGCATTCCCGTCATTGTAGACAATACCTTCCCAACTCCTTACTTTTTAAATCCAATTGAACACGGCGCTACTATTGTTACTTACTCGTTAAGTAAATATATTACAGGAAATAGTACGATTATAGGCGGTGCCGTTGTAGATAGCGGGGCTTTTGATTGGGGACAAAACGATAAGTTTAAGTTATTAACACAAGTAGAAACTTCTTACGAACTAAGCTTTTTTGAAACCTTTAAAAACATGGCGTTCACTTTACGCGGTATTGCCGTTGGTTTACGCGATTTTGGTACTACACTTTCTCCGTTTGCTGCGGTAGAGGCATTAAAAGGTCTTGATACTTTACATGTACGCATGCAACGACATTATGAAAATGCGATAAAAGTAGCACGGTACTTAGAAACTAATCCGGCTATTGGAAAAGTAAACTATTCCTTTTTAGACAATCATATAACAAACAAACAAGCAAAAAATATCTTGCCGAACGGTGGTAGTAGCGTGTTTACTGTTGCCTTAAAACAAGGCTATGAAGCTGCAAAAAGTTTAGTAGATAACGTTAATATTTTCTTACATTCCGCTCAAGTAGGAGATGCGCATAGTTTGATTATTCATCCGGCAAGTACGACTCATTCTCAGTTAACAGATGATCAAAAGACAAAAGCCGGTATAGCGAATAACGTTGTACGTCTATCTATAGGATTAGAAAATGCTGATGATTTAATTGCTGATCTAGATCAAGCTTTAGCAAAATAAATTAGACGTACTTTTAATAAGAAATAAGGATTTTTTATAACATCGCCACTTGTCTATTCATATTAGTACTAACTACTATGCCAATAGTAGGGATAGGCAAAGTTATTTCCTTTATTTTAGTACTATATTTACGTTACTAGTTTCGTAAAAGAAGTTTTAGTATAAACTTACGAGTTGTCTATTTAAATCAGTGCTGATCACTATGCCAATAGTAGAGGGGAAAACTAAAGGCATAGGAATAGGCAACCTTACGTTACTAGTTTCGTAAAAGAAGTTTTAGTATAAACTTACGAGTTGTCTATTTAAATCAGTGTTGATCGCTATGCCAATAGTAGAGGGGAAAACTAAAGGCATAGGAATAGGCAACCTTACGTTACTAGTTTCGTGAAAGAAATTTTAGTATAAAGTTGTCAGTTGCCTATTTAAATCAGTGCTGATCACTATGCCAATAGTAGAGGGGAAAACTAAAGGCATAGGAATAGGCAACCTTACGTTACTAGTTTCATAAAAGAATGTTATTTAGAAAGAATCTCTTTTGCCTTAACTTTTTCTTGATAAGATTGAAGAGCTTCTTGCATAGCCTCACCAAGATGAGCTTGCACTGTAGCGTGTCTAGGTAAGAAATCAGGATTAAGATGAAACAAATCGTGAAAGACTTGCACTTGTCCGTCCGTATCGGCACCGGCACCTATACCAATAGTAGGAATAGGTAGTTCTTGCGTTACTTGTTTTGCAAAATCATGAGGTATGTTTTCCAATATAAGAAAACATATACCAGCATTAACAAGCGCTTTTGCGTCTTCCATTAAAGTTGTTTGTTGCTCCTGTGTTTTTGCTTGTTTTTGCCATCCGCCAAGTTGATGCAATGATTGTGGCGTTAAACCAAGATGCCCAAATACGGGGATACCTGCTTGCGTAAGTGCTTTAACTTCCGGGCAAATAGATTTCCCGCCTTCAAGTTTAACTGCTTGAGCACAGGTCTCTTTCATAATGCGAGCGGCATTAAGCATAGTTTGCTCTATACTAATATGATAAGTCATAAAAGGCATATCGACAACAAGAAAAGCCGATTGATTTGCACGAGAAACTAATTTGCCATGATAAATAATTTCATCTAATGTAACAGGCAAAGTTGAATCATTACCTTGTACAACCATGCCAAGCGAATCACCGACTAATATAATATCAACGTAACGATCTACTAAGCCGGCAGACCAAGCGTCATAGGCAGTAATCATAGCTATTTGTTGCTTACCTTTATATGCCATTAATTCATGTTTTTGTTTTCGCATATTGTTTTAGTAAGAGAATAATTTATATTACGAATTTTTCATAGCCTTAAGATTTTGACTCAATAAGAAAGCAAGTTCCACACTTTGACGCGCATTTAAACGAGGATCGCAATTAGTATCATAGTGTGCAGATAAGCTTTCTTCTGTAATCGAATCAGCGCCGCCAACACATTCAGTTACGTTTTTTCCTGTCATTTCACAATGTAACCCGCCAAGAGCCGAGTTTTCAGCTTGGTGAATATGTAAACTAGTAATTAATTCTTTTGCTATATAGTCAAAGTTTCTTGTTTTATATCCATTTTTCGTAACGTATGTATTAGCATGCATAGGATCGCAACTCCATAATACAGGATAGCCTTCTTTTGCAACAGCACGAATTAACGACGGAAGAACGGCTTCCACTTTGTCATATCCTATTCTTGGAATTAAAACAATACGCCCGGTTTCTCTATCTGGATTTAAAGCTTCTAAAAGAGCAAGTGTATCGTCTACAGAAGCGCTTGCACTTAATTTAATACCAATAGGATTACGAATTGATTTCATAAAAGCAACGTGAGCTCCGTCAAGGTTCCTTGTCCTTTCTCCAATCCAAAGCATATGCGCACTACAGTTATACCAATGGTGATTTACTGAATCTTGTCTTGTTAACGCACTTTCGTAAGGAAGTAAAAGCGCTTCATGAGAAGTATAAAAATCAATTTCACGTAAACTACGTTCCCTTTTGTCTGATATACCGATTGTATCAAGAAAGGTTAATGCTTTGCTTAGTTCTTCCAACATAGTTTTATATTGGTTTTCTTGTGCCGAGCTAGCAAGAAATTCTTGATTCCAAAGGTGAATCCGAGATAAAGAAGAAAAACCGCCTGAACTGAAAGCACGAAGTAAATTTAACGTAGCCGTTGCATATTGATAAGCGTCAAGCATACGTTGCGGATCGGGCTCTCTTGCTTCTAGTGTTGCCGCAATATCGTTAATAATATCACCGCGATAACTTGGGAATTCTTGGTTATTAATCGTTTCAAAATCACTTGATCTTGGTTTTGCATATTGTCCTGCAATACGTCCCATTTTAATAACCGGTTTCTCTCCGGCATAGGTAATAATTAAAGCCATTTGAAGGATAATTTTCAAAGTCCCTTTAATTTCATTTGCCGTACAGTTTTTAAATTCTTCTGCACAATCGCCGGCTTGTAGTAAAAAAGCTTTGCCATTAGCAGCTAAGGCAATTTTGTCTCGTAACGCTTCTATTTCACCGGAAAAGACTAACGGCGGCAGACGTTGAATTTTATCTTCTACTTTGTTAACCTGCGCTTGGTTCTTCCATTTTGGTTGCTGTTTTGCCGGAAGTGTTCGCCATTGATTTTCGTTATATTTTGGACTAGTAAAGGAATTGGATTGTTCGTTGTCTGTATGCATAAGAATAGATAGAGTAGGTAATAATAATTATATTTTTACATTATATGTTTTTATTCTGTTTTAATCAATACTATTTATAAATATATACTTGCTATATTGTATATCTATAGTATATTCTTAAATAGTAATATACGTTTTTAATAGTGTATCTATTTGATTTTTATAGTAACAGAGAATAAGATATATGTCTAAAGTTTTTTCCGTTCCTTTTCAATCTAATGAGGACAAACGAGAAGCTAGTTTGTTAATGAAAAGCGAAGGCAGTTGTTTTGTTTATCCAACGGAAACAACGTATGCTATTGGTTGTTTAGCAACTGATGCCGTTGCCGTAGAGCGTATATACCAGCTTAAACAAAGAAAAGAAGATTTGCCTTTACTTGTTTTAGTGTCTTCTTTTGCTATGTTTGAAAACTATAGCTATCCACTTTTAGAATCGCAAAGACAGTGGCTAATATCACGCTGGCCGGCGCCTTTAACTGTTGTAACTCTTTCGCAAGCTAAATTAGCCGCTAATTTACATAAAAATAACCTGTTACTTGGCTTTCGTCATACGCTAAGTGAAATTGCCGTTAATTTAGTGCAACAAGTGCAAGTTCCTTTAGTTGGTACTAGTTGCAATATACACGGTAAACCGGCTGCTATGAATATAAAAGAAGCTACGTCGTTTTTTGGTGATGCTGTGGATATATATTTTGATGCGGGAACTTTACAAGCTAGCCAACCTTCTAGTGTGGTAAAAATAACGGCAGGTAGTGATATTGCTGTTTTACGAGAAGGTGCCTTTCCTTTTGACTTTACTGACTTAGTATAATTTGCCTTTTATTTCATATGATAACAAAGTACGTTAATCAATCCTTTTTGCAATCTGATCTATTTTATTTTTTACTTTGCCTTATTTCTGCTTGCTTACTTGGCTTGCCTTTTTATGTTCCTAGTCTATTTTTTACTGTATGGATTGGTTGGATCCCTTTTTTATATGTTATAGAAAAACTGCCTTTGAAAAAAGTGTACTATTTTTCTTTGTTAATGAGTTTTTCTTTTATTGCTTTTATAGGATATTGGATATATAACTTTTCTGAGATTTCGCTTAACTTAGCTTGGTATCTTTCTTTACTCATTGCCGTTCTTGCTTGGTTTTATACGGCACATAGTATTATTGTTCCTGTGTTGTTACATCAATGGCTTAAGCCCTATTTTTCGCGCTTTGTTTCGCTTTGTTGCTTTGCGTCTATGCTTACGTTAAGCCTTAGCTTATTCCCTGCCGTTTTTCCTTATACGTTTAGTTCAACGCAACTTAGCTTCCTTACTGTTTTGCAACCGATTGATATTACCGGCGAACTAGGGATTGATTTTTTAATACTACTTGTTAATATTACGTTATTTGATTTTTTCTTTTTATCACAAAGAAAAACAAAAAACTATCATTTCCTTGTTGGCACTTTCTTAGTGATTTGGCTAGCTATAGGCGCAGGAAAACAATATTATTGGAATACTAAAATAGAGTCGTGGCATAACATAAAAACAATTGGACTAGTACAACCAAACCACCCTATTCAATATGATGATACTCCTCATAGATTAGGTAATAATAAATGGGATATGCCGTTAGAAATGGAAATGAGTCAACAAGCTACGGCAAAGCAAAAGTTTGATTTTTTAGTTTGGCCGGAAGGTTTTTTCTATCGTACTTTTTATAATATACCGATAAGAAATGCGTTTGGAAGTTATGTTCGAGAGATGCAAACACCTATTATTTATGTAGATATAGATCACAAAGTAAGTATAGATAAATTCAAAGAAAATCATTATCTTGCGTCTGTGTATATGAATAAACAAGGAGTCATTCAAAATAAATACTATAAAATGAAACTAGTGCCGTTTGGTGAAAAATCGCCTTTTATTTTGGAGATTCCTTTTATAAGAGATTGGTTTGCTGATTTTATTGAAGATGGCTTGACTGCTGGAAAAGAAGCGCAAATTTTCCCTATTGAAAACGTAAACCTTGCACCTGTTCTTTGTTATGAGTCGCTATTTCCTTTTTTTGTTGTTAAAGCAATTCGCAAAGGCACGACACACGGTAAAATGTTACTAGTACAATCGCAAGACGTTTGGTACGGTCACACAATCGCAGCTTGGTCGCATATGAAAATGTCCGCAATACGAGCTATTGAAAATAGAGTTCCTTTGATTCATGTAATTAATAACGGACCTAGCAATGCATTTTTACCTAATGGAAAGCTAATAGCGCATGCCCCTATGTTTAAACAGGTTGTGCAAACTATTGCTATGCCGTTTGACGAAACAAGCGGCGGTAGTTTCTTTACACAATATCCATATACGTTTATTTCTATTTTAGTGCTTTTTACTTTGTTTTATATTATACAAGGATTAGTTGCAAAGTATGTTAAGAAGCAATAGGCTTACGATCTAAAAGTGAGCAGAAGAGCGCTTAAGTAGTCGATAAGTTGCATTAAGAGGCAAATCTACCTGGCAAGTAAAAGCGGGGCAAATTGCTTGCTTTATTCGCTAATTAGAAGTAATAAGCAAAGCAATAAATTTAGTGCTTTTTACTTTGTTTTATATTATACAAGGATTAGTTGCAAAGTATGTTAAAAAGAAGCAATAGGCTTACGAGCTAAAAGTAAGAAGAGCGCTTAAGTAGCCGATAAGTTGCATTAAGGGGTAAATCTACCTGGCAAGTAAAAGCGGGGCAAATTGCTTGCTTTGTTCACTAATTAGAAGTAATAAGCAAGACGACAAATGTAATGCTTTTTATTTTATACTCTACAAGAATTAGTTGCAAAGTATGTTAAAAGCAATAGGCTTACGAACTAAAAGTAAGAAGAAGAGCGCTTAAGTAGCCGATAAGTTGCATTAAGAGGTAAATCGCACCGGCAAGTAAAAGCGGGGCAAATTGCTTGCTTTGTTCACTTTTCAAGATAACGTAAAAAGGCTTTACAAAAGGATAAAGTAACCCGTCCATTACACGAATAAAGTGATTTCCAAAATTAGAAGTAATAAGCAAAGCAACAAAATAAACAAGGCTAAGAATTAAGAATAATTGTAAAACTGTTTGTATGACCCTAGTTAATCCAAGGATAAACAGCAAAGTAACTTGTTTAGTAACAAATATGGCAGGTAATTGATGAGCAACTGCCGCAGTGATAGATTGAATCGTTCCAACAAGAAAGATTTGCAGGAAAATAATAAATAATAGCGATACGTAAGGGGCAATGCTATGACGTACCGGAAGATGATCGCCAATCCAACGCCATACTGGTAAAGTTAGTTTTTCTATAATTTGAACGAAAGGACGACGTGGATCCGGTTGAAACCAAGAAAGTAAAAAGGCAATTAAATGTATCCATAAGTAAACTTCTAGAGAAACAGATACTACCGTTTTTAAAATAGAAAGGCTAGAAAGAAGCATAGTTTATAATCTTAAAAGTTCTAAAGCTTGCAGTAAAGGCGAGGTTTTATTTAGCGGCGTAGTAAATTCACAACCAAATAAATATTGATTGTTTTTTCGTGTAATATGTTTAATTCGCAATGGGAATTCTACTTTTGTAGACCCGCCTTCTTCCTGAAAAATAGCTTGTAGTTCGCTGTCTATGGTAAAAAGTTTTGAACTAAGAAAACTTAACCCGGTTGCAGAATAATCTTGCAATCTATATTCTTCTTGGCTTCCGCGTATTTTGATAGTTCCAATAATATTATATCTATTGTGTTGCCTTACTAAGATGGCAGAATCATCAATTTCATCTGAAAAGTCGGAGTTTTCTAAAAAGTCGTCTAGCTCTGAATCAATCAAAGCGTGGTCTAATTCATCGTCTTCTATGTTTAATTCTTGCTGTTCAAAGTTTAAACTATGTGTTAAATCTTTTTCTAACGACGCAAAATCAACGGACGGAACAAGAGTAATATCCGGATATTGCGTTTCTAACGAAGGCTCGTTTTGTTTTGTTTCATCTAGCTCAAAATCAACCGGAGTAAGGTCAAATTCTTTTTTTTCTTCCATTTCATATAGCAATTTTGAAGCAATTTCAAGATCTTTTTTGCTAATAGTTTTTGTTTTAGCAATAGGCGTAACAACGACTTTAGCATTTTTTGTTAAGTATAACGGTTCTTGTAAATGTATGGTATTATTTGCAAAAATACCTTTAATAGAGAACATAGATAACACCTAAGATAAGTAAATAATTTATAAGATAACCTATTCTATTCTACTTTGGCAAGCAAAACAAAAAGAAAATTATAGATGAGTTAAAGTATAGTTTTGTCCGGCTAAAGCTTGAATATATCCTTTTAACTCTAACACAGTTAAAGCCTGCATTATTTCTTGATACGGTTTGTTAAGATTGGCAACAATAGTATCAATTTGCGTTGGCGTTGCTTCTAGCATGGAAAGGATATCTTTTTCTATAGGCAATAAAGTTTCTTTTGTTGCTGCCGTTGCTGTAGCTGGCGTTTGCATCTGTGTTTGTAAAAAAGTATATTCTTCAAGGATATCTTCCGGATCTAAGACAAGCTTAGCGTTGCCTTTTTGTATGAGTCGATTAGACCCTCTTGTAAAATGAGAATTAGGTGCGCCTGGAAAAGCAAATACTTCTTTGCCTTGTTCTAATGCAAAATTGGAAGTAATACGAGATCCGCTTTTTTCACCGGCTTCTACAACAACGACTCCTTGCGAGATACCGCTAATAATACGGTTTCGTAAAGGAAAATTAGAAGGGATAGGTGATTGTAACATAGGAAATTCAGAAATCACGGCGCCGCCTTGCTCAATAATTTGCCTTGCTAGATTAGTGTGTTGCTCCGGATAGACAAAGCAAAGACCGTTGCCCAGTACGGCAATAGTAGGTAATTTCGCCTCTAGCGCCGCTTGGTGCGCAATAGAATCAATGCCATAAGCTAACCCGCTAACAATGACCGTTTTAGAATGTATTCTAGCTAGCTTTATAATAGTTTCGCGACAAGTTGTTTTAGCAATATACGAAGCTTTTCTTGCTCCAATAAAAGCAAGCGTTAGGTATTCAGCTAGGTTAATAGAATTCCCTTTTTGATATAATACAACAGGTGGAGACGCAATATTTTTTAGCAAAGCCGGGTAATTGTCATCGTCAAAGCATATAAGCGTTACTTGCTCTTTTTCAATTAATTCTTCTTCTTTAGCAAGTAGAGGCGAAGATAATGCCTCTAAGATAGCGTTTTTAGTTTCGGCAGTAATAAAAGGAAGCGGTTCTAGTTGTTGCCTTGAAGCAGTAAGCACCGCGTTAATAGAGCCAAATTGTGAAACAAGTTTAAGTATTTTTACCGGACCTAGTTTAGGAATAAGCCACAAAGCAAGCCATTGTTTTTGTGTAGTTGAAAGCATAAGTATAATTATAAATTATTTAACGTAATTTGCGCTTTATTAGAAGAAACGCTATTTGGGAAATAGGCGGTGGTTTGTTGAAAATAATATTTTGCTTTTGCTAGGTTGTTTAGTTTTAAGTAGCTTTTTCCTAGCATAAGGATTGCATCAGGCGTTTTATATCCGTCTATGGTCTTGCCGTGTTTATAGTTTTGTAAGACTGCTCTAAATGCGGCAATAGCTTTATGATAGTTTTTTAAATGATACTGTGCGCAGCCAATCCAAAATTGACTATTGTCAGCATCTTGCGAGTTAGGGTATTGTTTTAAAAACTTAGTAAAAAGAATAATAGATTTTTTATATTTACCAAGAGAATAGCTTTTGAATGCTTGATTATAGCTAGTTTGCGCCTCTGGCATAACCCACAAAGAAATAGGCGCCGGACTTTCTTCTAGTAAAGGATCTATAAACTTAGGAACAGTCGCTACTTTTTTATTAAATGCCGGTACAGGAAGAATAGGCTGCTTTTTTTTAATAGGTACCGTATTGGTTGTTACGGCGCTAGGTAGTGGCGTGTTTGCCGTATTAGGATATAGAGGCGGTAAACTAGCTTGCGTTGTTGTCGGTTTTGCCGTTGCTTTAGCTTGCTTTGTTGGTTGTTTCTGTGTTTTGCTAGCTACTTTTGTTGGTGTTGCTACTTTTTTTTGTTTTGCTGCTAATGCTTGTTGCTTTTTATGTGCTTTTTGTTTTTCTGAAGGCAATAAGAACACTGTTTCAATTGGTTCTTTTGCCGGTACGTTCGTAGCTAATTTATTTTGTTTCTTAGGCGTTTCTACTTTTTTCTTGCTTGTTGTGTTTGGTGCTTTTTTTGCCGGTATAGTAGGTTTTCCTTTTTTAGAAAGCAATGAATTAAAAGCTTGTTTTTGTTGTGCTTTTGGTAAAGAATGCGTTCCTTGTTCTACAAGGTTTAATTCGCCGTTTTGTAAAGGAATTTCGCCAATAGTATCTTTTTTTTGAATTTGCGGCGTTTTTTCAATTTGATCTTGTCTTTGTAGATTTTTTTCCATTAGTTGTAACGTGATTTCCATACGTCGCAACTGTTGTTTATATTGTTTCTTATTTTTTTCTTCTATTGTATGTAATTCTTTAATTTTTTGATTCAGTCGATCTATTTCTTTTCTATGTTGTACGTCGCTTTGCGTCGTTTGACGCGGTGCAAAACCAGCGCAACTAGTAAGAAAAAGTAAACAACAAAAGAAAAAAACAATGTTTTTATTGCGTGACATTATGATTTAAAGAAGCATATTGGTTTAAAATTGCTTGCCATTTTTCAGCTTGTTTAGGTTGCTTGATTTTTTTATAAGCAAGGATTATTTTTTTTAATACTAAATTTTTATCTTTATATCCAGGATAGTACTTTAATAAATATAAATAACGAGCAATAGCAGATGCGTATAGTTCTTGATCATAGTACCAATTACCTATATTATCTTCATGTTCGGATAAGTATTGTTTTGAAAGAGTAAGGTACTTTTGCGAATCTTGTAAATAAAGATTATGTGGATACATTAAATAAAAACGTTCGTATGCGTTGATGATATTTTTAAATGGTTCGCTACTTCGTTTAGCAGCGTACGAATCCCCAAAAAGAATACTTTTTGTTTTATCAAAGTTAAGTTCAATAAGCTTCGCAAGTGCATAAGGAACAAGATGACTAGAAGCGTTTTGCCGTAAAAAAATCTTATAATTCTCTTCTGCCGTTTTAATGTCGTCTGCGGAACTTCCTTCGCGCATAGCAATATCACCAAGTTTTAAATAAGCATAATTTGCATATTTTGTTTCAGGATAGTTTTCCGTAATATCAGAAAGTAAGGTTTTAGCCTGGGTATAGTTTTCAATATCAATATAATATAAAGCTAAGTTATAGTTAGCTACAATAGTTTTTGCCCCTACTTGCGTTTCAGCGCAACTATTTAGCAATAAAAAAGAAAATATTACTAATAAACAAAAAATAGGTCTTATACGTATAGGCATCATTTTAACAAGCATAAAAAAAGAAAGTTAGTTAACTAGACTATGATATATAAAAGAGTTTAAATTTATATATATACATAAACATATTATATCATGTATACTACAAAAATACTTTTATGTATAGTTAAATTCTGTTATATATGTTAAAAACCATTGTAGATTAATTAAATTTTTGCACGCTAATGTTATTTTCTTATTTCCTTTCTTTTTTATATTTTATCATTCCTATTGCCATAATGTTATTTATTCCCTATTTAACTTTACTCCATATTTCGAAAAATGAAAAAAAGAGAGAATGGGTTAAACGACAATTTTGGCTACAACCTAATTTTTTAAGTGCTTCACGTTATCCTATGGGATTCGTATCTATTTTAATATACTTTTTTGGAGAAATGAGCGGGCATGTATGGATAAAATATTTTGCTATTTATTGGTTTTCTTTTTGGTTAGTAACTGATTTACTAGACGGCGTAATTGCTCGTAAATTTGAATTGATTTCAGAGAAGGGAAAAATTTTAGATCCCTTTTCTGATAAATTAATGTTGTTTCCAGCGTTGTTTTATTTTGCTTGGTACGACGATATTAGTATGTCTTGGTTATTAGTATTTTTTGTTATTGATATTATCGGGCAATCGTCACGTTATTTTATTAAAAATAAATCGGCTAATTTATTTGGTAAAGCAAAAACACCCATGGCGGCTTTTGTTTTGTTCCTTGTTATTGTTAATGATCTAGATATTATCCAAATTACTAAGTTAAGTCCGGATTTGATTTCCGTTTGTTTATATGCAACGATTGTTCTAGCTTTATGTAGTTTGATTTTTAAGGTTATTCCTACTTATTGGTATGCTAATATACTGAGTTTGTTAAATATGACTTGTGGTATTATTGGTATTTACCTTATTCTTTTTTACAATAAAACAGAACTTGCCTTTGCCGCTTGTTTTATTGGTCAATTTTTAGATTTGTTTGACGGTCGCGCCGCCATGAAATGGGGAAGTACGCCTAAAGGCGCTTGGTTTGACACTGTCGGCGATGCCGTTAATTTTGGCGGTACCGGTAGTTTGCTTATTTATTACTCGTTTCAAAATAAAACAATCGCTCTTATCCTTGCTTTAATTTACTTATTTGCTACTCTTTTTAGATTAATTCGTTATACTGTGAATAAGTCTACTACAACGTATCGTACTGAAGAAGAAAAACAAAATGCCGCGTTAAGCTTTTCAGGCTTGCCTGCGCCGGCAGGTATGCTTTTTATTGGAAGCACTGCTCTACTTGCTTTAAGTACGTACACAAAAATAGGCTTGCTTATTGTTGCTTCTTTTTTAATGATTTCTAAAATACCTTTTGCTCATTTTGGGCGACTTGTTCTTCCTAATCTTTCACCGATTCAGACTGTTGTCGGCTTATTACTTTGCTTTTTTATTACGGCACTTAGCTTGCTAACTAAAAATACGCAGTGGTTATATAGTTTCCTTTTGTTTGCTTTATTAATCTATTTTGTCTATGGTTTTGTCTTTTTACATAAATATAAAAAATCTAATTAATACGTAAGCCTATGTCTGTTATAAAGCAAATTCAAGACGTCCTTGCTTTAGAAGAAAAAACTTTGCAAGACGTTCGCCTTCAAGTTAATTCTTCTTTTGAAAAAGCAGTTAACTTATTATATAATACAACAAATATAGTTTGTTTTTTTGGCGTTGGAAAATCCTATCATATTGCGGCAAAAATAGCTTCAACGTTAGCTTCAACAGGAACAAGGGCAGTTTGCCTTCATCCTTCGGAAGCGCAACACGGTGATCTTGGCGTTGTTCGTGAAAAAGACACTGTTGTTTTATTAAGTAAATCAGGGGAAACAGAGGAAATGCTTCAGCTGCTTCCGGCATTACGTTTATTACAATGTTCTATTATCTCTATAGTTAGCTCTAAAGAATCAAAGATTGCTAAACTAGCGGATATTGTGTTATACGTCCCTGTTAAAGAAGAAGCTTGCGCCTTAAAGTTAGCGCCTACTTGTTCCACTACGGCAATGTTAGCCGTTGGCGATGCCCTTGCGGTTGTGTTAATGCGGAAAAAGAACTTTACAAAAGAAGAATTTGCTTTACGCCACCCTGCCGGTTCTCTTGGTAAGCAGCTTTTATACACTGTTAAAGACGTTATGAGTAAAGACGAAATGAATCCTACCGTTTTATTATCCGCTTCGTTTGAAACGGTGCTTGATCTTATTATGCAATATAAAATGAACGCCCTTTCTGTTGTGAACGAAGCAAACGAATTTCAAGGCATGATTACAAGTTATGATATTCGTAAAACGTTAAAACAATATTTACATACAAAAACAAATCTAGAAGAGCAAACTGCCGCCACTATTATGAATAAGCAAGCTACTACCATTGACGTTACTATGCTTGCGCTACGTTGTTTTGAAGCAATGAAACGAAAACAGCTACCTAAAATAGTACCGGTTTTACAAGAGGGCAAAACAGTAGGCATGCTTAGTATAGATCAACTTTTATTAGTCGGCTTTTAACAATGAAACGTATATTTTATATTCTCATAGGACATATTTTAGCATTTCCTTTTTATATGCTAACAATTATACTTCCCTATAAAGCGCATATTACTATAGGAAAGTTACTAGGTCTTACTTTGTATAAATGTAAATTAAGACGCTCTATAGTTGAAAAAAATCTCCAAATCGCATTTGAAAAAGAGAAAACAAAAGCAGAGCTGAAAGAAATTTGTAAACAAAATTATATAGTTAACGGTATTCAAATATGGATATATGCTATACATGCTTTACGTTTTACAAATAAATACCTTGCCGCTATTTTAGATCTAGAAAAAGCGTGGGAACTGGTAAGAGAAACCACAAAAGATGATCCCGGATTTGTTGGTTTAAATATGCACACTACTAGCTTGATTTCAAGTTGGCTTACGTTAACACTACCAAAAACAAAGACACAAGAGCTGTATTATTTATATGCTTCACGTAATGTTTTTATAGAGTATAAATATTCTAAGTCAGCATATAAAAGAGGAAAGAAACCAATTAATCGCTATAATAAAAAGCAAAT
Source organism: SAR324 cluster bacterium (assembly GCA_002995645.1). Taxonomy (GTDB): domain Bacteria; phylum SAR324; class SAR324; order XYD2-FULL-50-16; family HCM1; genus HCM1. Next base: position 50,524 of record PUHO01000017.1, read on the forward strand.
GATGGATTTAATACGGAACTTTAGAAATGATAATACGGTGATTTATACGGCGTTAGACACGAACGTGCCGAATAAAGATTTGTTTGTTACGTTTTTTTCAAAGCAAGTTTCTATTGGTAAACCTATGTTTGAATTGATTATAAAGCATAAAAAACCGGTTTACCTGATGCATGCTGAATACCAAGGGAAAAATCAGCCTTCACCTTATATTATACAAATGCAGAAACTTAATTATACTATTACAGGTGATAAAGAGAAAGACGTACAAAATCTTGCATCTTTATATACTAGTAAAATAGAAGAGTATGTAAAAACCTGTCCGGAGCAGTATTATTGGGTTCATAGACGTTTCAAAACAAGACCGGACGGCGAAGCCCCAAGGTATTAAGTAAGTTTATAAAAACTACGACAACATATGCAAACAATTTTTTAACGTGCCTTTTTTTATGTAAAATCATTTTGTTCCTGTTATTTATTAAATATCTGTTTACAAAATGTTAATATATTGTTATATAAAGATAAAGTTATTATATATGGAGGAAAATGGAATATATTCTTGGCATAGACATAGGAACGGCATCAGTAGGCATTGCCGCTTATGAACTAGATAATGATAAAGATAATAAGACAACAAAAAAATTATTACATTTAGATAGCTATATCTTTAAAGAACCAACAGAGCACGGACAATCTGGCTATGCTCTTAAAAATCAAACAAGACGGGAAAGAAGAATGGCGCGCCGTCAAACCCAGCGAACACAAAAGCGATATAAAAAAATATATTTATTTTGTAAACAACATGGATTTTATGGCAAAGACGGCACAGATGATTGCCAACAAGACGTTATTACCTTACGTGCTAAAGCAGTCAGTGAAAAAATTCCTCTAGACGGATTAGCAAAAGTTTTGCTTCATATGGCTAAAAATCGCGGGTATTACGGTGATTTTAAACGTGCTACAGACGGAACAGTCGCTAAGTCAATCCAAAAAGTAGAAGCAGAGATTCAAAACAAAGGCGTAAAGACGTTAGGGCAGTTATGGTATAAGCGCAGAGAAGACGCTAAGCAAGAACGTAAAGCATGGCGTAATATTGAGAAAACCGGAACTTATACAAGTCGTAAGATGACAGAAGAAGAGTTCAACTTAATTTTGCAAGAACAACAAAAACACCACCCTATTCTTAACGATAATATTAAGATTGTTAACCCTTGTATTTTTCACGACCTTTATAAAGCCGGCGAGTCTGTTCCTATGGCAGACGTGTTAGCGCATATTTTACTATACCAACGTCCTTTAAAATGGGATACAGAAACAATAGGTAAATGTCCTTTTCATGAAGATGAGCTACGCGTTTCACGTGCTTCGCCAATTTTCCAAGCGTTTCGTTTAGAACAAACGTTAGCTAATTTACGTTATAAAGAACTTAATTCTAAAAATGAAGATAAACAAAAAGCGTCTTCTTGGCAGCACTTTTCAGCAGAACAGTTACATGCATTGCGACTTTTATTAAATCAGCAAAAAGAAGCTTCATGGAGTAAAGTATATGCTACGCTTAAACTAGATGACAAAGAAGTTAAAATTAATTTTGATCGTCGTCCTTCAGAAGATAAACCTTTATCAGGAAACGTAACGAATTACAATATGAAAACTTTAAAGCTTACTGATAAATGGGAAGCTTTAAACGAACAAGATAAAGAACTTGCAATGGCAATTGTTGCTAATATAAGCGATCCGGAAGCGTTAATATTGCCTGAAATGGTAGATTGTGAAAATCTAGAAGAGCTTGTACTTGAAGGTAGCGAGAAATACAGCTTGCCAATAGCTAACCTAGAACAGGTTATGACTTTTATACAAGCTATAGCTAATCATAAGAAATTAGGGACAGTTACGCAAATGGGCTTTACTGCTGGACGTGCATCGTATGGTCATACAACATTGAAAGAACTTATTGCTCTTATGCAAGACGGTTTAGCTCCTGATGAAGCGACCGAGGCATTACGTAAAAAATATAATAAAAGTGTTAAACAAGACGCCCATTTAGAATTATTAGACCCGCTTGCTCAATACTTACAAGGCGATGATTTACGCAATCCTGTTGTCAAAAAATCATTAGAAGAGTTTCGTGTTAGCTTTAATCATGCTATTCGCAAATGTAACAAACAAGGAGGCAAATTAACGCGTGTAGTTATAGAAATGAGTCGTGATATGAAGCAATCTATTAGCGATCGTAGCGAAGATGAAAGGGAAATGGGTAAACGTCGCGCTATGAATCAAAGGATTTTGAAAGAGCTAGAAAAACACGGGCGAGCACTAGTAGGGAAGACTGATATTTTACGATATAGATTATATACAGAGCAATGGCATCAGTGTGCGTATTGTGGGAAAAAATTCGGTTTAAATGAAATCTTTGGTTATAATGCAGAAATAGATCACATTATCCCCCGTTCTAAAGGCGGAACAAATAGACAATTTAACTTAGCTTTAGTTTGTCGTGAATGTAATCAGAAAAAAACGAATCTTACACCTTTTCAAGCTTATGAATCGCATATTTTTTCTGATTCTCAGTGGGCTAGTATTATGAGTCTAGCTAAATCTTGGATTCCAGACGATAAACATACGCAACTAGAAGAAGATAAGTATAAAGCTAAGAAAGGAAAAAATTACGATAATCAAATGCGCGCTATTTTATTAGTGAGTAAAAAAATACCGGAAGAACGAACTAATACGTTTAATGATTCGCAAAATCAAGAAACTGCATGGGTAGGTCGTATAGTACGTGATTGGGTAGGAACGGTATGTGAAGACGTTCGTGTAACAAGAGGAAGTATTACAGCTCATTTGCGGCAAATATGGGGTGTAGATCAAATTTTGCCTGAGTTACGTAGACAAGAAGGAAAACCGCTTTTGAATGAAGATAAAGGATTAATTACAGAACAAGAATATAAAGCGTTTATATCTAAACGAGATGAGGTAACAAAACAAGAATTAGAAACACGTCATTATTTACATAAGTTTGATAAACGGTGCGATCAACGTCATCATGCTATTGATGCGGCTGTCATTGCACAATCTACTACTTCTATTTTGCAACGAGCCACCGATCATCGTAAAAAATATGATTCGCTTTGGAAAACGACTCTTTATTTTCCAGCTAGTTATTATAATGCTCATAAAGATGAATATAAAGCTTATCGCGAAGATTATTTTACAAGTAAAGCCGGTAAGCAATGGGTAAAGATAAAAGTGGAAAAATTTAATCCCGGGAAGCCTCATAATAATTTTGTACTCAATTTGAAACAGGCTTTACTTCATTATACAGTATGGTCAAAGCCGGATCGCTTTGCGTCAGGTAGCTTTTTTCAAGAAAATCCATCAGGTTACCGTACGTTTAATGATGAGCCGGCATTAACGCAGCGTATTACATTACGTGATCTATATGATAAATGTTGTAAAATGAAAGCTAAACAAAAAGATATAGAATCAGATCAAGATATTACTGAAAATCATTTGAAAGTTTTCTTTCATTATATTATTGGTGATAATTTACGTACTTACTTAATCGGTAAAGTTAAAGAACGATTAAACGAAGGTATGAGTTTTCAAGAAGCTTTACTAGGTAAAGGCGTCTCATTAGAAGAAAATACAGACGGAACAGATGAAGATAAAATAGAATCCTTTCTTCCAGACGGTAGGCAAGACGGAATTTATTTTCCAGAAAATACGCAAAATCGTTTACATAAACTATATTATTGGCAAGGTAATTATAATCCTATACAGCATAAAAGCGTTATATATGGTGAGAAAGAAAAACAACGAGCTATATGGGTTGCTAATAATTATGCAGCATTAAAAGCTAACGTAGAAACAAAATCATGGAAGTTTATTTCCCAAGCTGATTTTGAACAAGAAGTATATCAATATGAATCACCAAATAAAGATAGTAAACAAAAACGTGTTTATAAAGGAGGTACGTTTAAGCAAAACGAAATTATTTTTTTCAAAAGTCAAATGATTTTTCATACTGAAAGTAAACAATTTTATATTATTACAGGGTTAAATAGAGCGCATAATTATATAGAAGCTATTCTTACTAATGAAGATTATTCTGCCTTTAGTAAAGCAATAGCACAAACAGGCTATGTACATACAAAAAATAAGCGTGCTGGTGTTACTTTTACTAAGTCAGTTATTCCAATTCTTATCCCTGTTCACTCAAGGGAAGATATGGTTCGTATAAAAAAAGAATACGGTATAGCATAATAAAATTATGGCAAACAATCATATTATTACTTTATCTTCTCCAGCTTATATACATGTTGATTTAAAACCTGTTGTTATTGAAAATAAAAATAATTATAAGACTACTTATAACGAAAGAATGGAAAAAGGAATGTTCTATGAAGATTAATGTAAATAATACAAAAAAAATAGTTTTTTCAGAAAAAGAGGCTATCGATATATTTCAAATGTTAAATCCCTATTTTGAAGACAATGAGAAATTTTTATTAGAATCTTTAAGTGGACCAAAAAAAGATTGTAAAAGTTCTATAATAGGGCTTTCTCCTATTTTAAACCTTAGAGTTTCAAATAAGAAAATATATATTTCTTCTACATATCTGTTAGATAGTATAAAAAAACAATTAGAAGAAAAGGTTGAAATCAAAGAAAAAGGAGAAGAACTACAAATAGCAATACAAAATATTCAAGAACTTTACTTTACAATGAAAGAAATAGAGAATATTTTTATTCAAAAAAAACAAATAAAAGGTTTAGAGTCATTAGGTTGGTTTGGTTATTTTGGTTATGATACTATTTTTTATATAGAAAATATCAAACAAAGTATTCCAAGAGATTGTGAGATCCCAGAAATAGAACTTTCAATTTATAGTACGATTCTCAATTTTGATATAAAAACTAAAAAAGTAGAACTTTATCATAGTTCAATTAAGGAAGTAAATAATGATAAAAATATTAATTTAATTGAAAAAATATTGGTAGATGAAAAAAAGGAAATTGTTGATACAATTTCAAATGAAAAATTCAAATTTAATGTCACGCCAACAGTAAATAAAGAAAAATACAAAGAATGGTTTAAGAAAGTTAAACATCATATAGATATTGGGGATATCTATCAAATCCAAATAGGTCATGCACTAAAGATAAAAAGCAATAAACCGCCTTATCTTACCTATTTAGATATGAGAGAAAAAAATCCTTCTCCTTATATGTATTTCTTTACAACAAACACAGGTTTAACTTTAATAGGAGCTAGTCCTGAAGTTTTTATTAATATTGATAATGACAAAAAACTAGTTATGAGACCTATTGCAGGGACTATAAAAAAAGGAAATTCTCAAATTGAAACTGAAAATAATAGAAAAACATTATTAAGTGATGAAAAAGAAAAAGCTGAACATTTAATGCTTGTAGATTTATGTAGAAACGATATTGCAAGATGTTGCATTCCTCAAACGCTAAACGTTGATGAGCTTATGATTTTAGAAGAATATTCTCACGTCATTCATATTGTTTCTGATATTCATGGAACAGTAGAAACAAATTTAACTAAATATGATGTTATTTCAAATACTTTTCCAGCAGGAACGATGACAGGAACGCCTAAAGTAAGAGCTATTGAGTTAATAGAAGAAACTGAAAACTTAGAAAGAGGCACTTATGCAGGAACAATCGGATTTTTTGGATTTAATGATTTTGTAATTTCAGCCCTTTGTATAAGAACTGCTAGTTATAGAGATAAAGAGTATTCTATCAGAGCATCTGGAGGAATTGTAGAAGACTCTACGGCTCTTGGAGAATGGCAAGAAACGATTAGTAAACTAAGTTCACCGTATTTAGCTATAACAGGGAGGGAGTTAAGAAATGAAGATTTTATTAATTGATTCATATGATAGTTTTGTTTATATCATAAAAAATTATATAGAACGTTTAGGTCACGAAACTCATATTGTAAGGAATGATAAAGTTAAATTAGAAACGTTACATCAATATAATTTAATTATATTAGGTCCGGGTCCGGGGCATCCTCTTGAATGTGGCTATCTTGAAATTATAAAAAAAGTTGAAGGGGAAATTCCTATTTTAGGTGTTTGCTTAGGTCTACAAGCTATTGGTTGTTATTATGGTTCTAAAGTTGTTAGAGCCGAAAAAAGACTCCACGGAAAAACTAGTTTAATAAAAAATGATCAAAAAGGATGTTTTAAAAACTTGCCTTCTATTTATGAAGTGGCAAGATATCATTCTTTAATTATTGAAAAAATAGAACCTAATCAAGAAATTATATGTAGTGCTACCTCTGTAAATGATAATTATATTATGGGGGTAAGGCATAAAACACATAGCATCGAAGGTGTTCAGTTCCATCCGGAAAGTATAAAAAGTAATTATGGATTACAACTTATAGAGAATTTTATAGAAAATTCAAAAAAAGGGAGTCTTTAATAATTATTATTAAAAATAAGAACTATAGAATGTTACTTGGATTTTTAGCATGTTTATTATGGTCAACAGGATTTGTTGGTGTTAAGTTTAGATTAAAATACATAGATTCTCCTTTACTTTTTGCAGGAGAAAGATTTTTTCTAGCAGGTCTTTTTATTGCTCCCTTTTGTTGGGGAAAAGATTTTAAAATTATTATGTATATGACTATATTTAATACAATTTTAGGTTATTTTGCTTATGCTAAAGCAACAGCACAAACAGGCTATATACATACAAAAAATAAACGTGCCGGTACTACATTTAAACAATCAATCATTCCAGTTCTTATCCCTGTTCACGCAAGGGAAGATATGGTTCGTATAAAAAAAGAATACAGTATAGCATAATAAAATTATGGCAAACGATCATATTATTACTTTATCTTCTCCAGCTTATATACATGTTGATTCAAAACGTGTTGTTATTGAAAATAAAGGTAAAGACCCCATGTTTTTTGCACCTCATGATATTGCCGTGCTTATTCTCGATCATCCGGCTCTTGTGTTAACACATGAAGTTTTTCGTGTATTAGCAGAAAGTAATGCTATTGTTCTATCTTGTACACGTGAACATTTGCCTGATACTATGACTATTCCCTTGTTTAAGAATAAGCAGGGAGCACGTAATGCATTTTATCAAATTAAAGCAATGAAAAACGGCGTTTATAAAAAAGCGTGGCAACAAATAATCCAATCTAAATTATACGGACAGGTTTATTGTGCAGAAAAGCTTGCGTTACCTAATTTATATTATTTGTATGATCGTGCCAAAAAAGTTACGCTTGATAATGCTTATGAACAAGAGGCATTTGCCGCAAAACTGTATTGGCAAGCTATATTTAAACAAATTGAAGGAGCTGATCGCCGTTATAAACAAGGAGCAGAAGATATTATTAATACAAGCTTGAATTATGGTTATGCTGTTGTTCGTGCTATGGTTGCAAGAAGCCTTTGTGCGCACGGTTTAGTGTTAAACTATGGTGTCGGTCATATACGTAAAGATAATCCTTTTAATTTAGTAGAAGATTTTATTGAACCCTATCGCTTTCTTGTTGATTCAATTGTGCTTCCTGGTATTATACAAGGTAAGATAGTCGGCGATGAGCTTTCTCCTATAACGAAAAGATATATTTTATCTCAAATTGTAGAGTTTCAGCCTGTTTTAGGAAAGGCAACTTATCGCCTTTTACATGGGATAGATAAAACTATTACTAGCTTTTGTAAGCTATTAGAAGTAGGTCGCGGTCAAATTGAATTGCCAAACAAACCGCAAAAAGGAAGACCAAGTAAAACCTTTCCTACTTTGAAGCATACAGTTGTATGAAAACAAGTTTCAAAATTATGTGGGTTCTTGCAACTTTTGATTTACCTGTAAAAACGAAACTAGAACGTAAACGTTATATGCGTTTTCGTAAACAACTTCTTGCAGAGAACTATTTACACTTACAGTTTTCTGTATACTTAAAGCACTTTCCTACGTTTCATGCTGCTCAATCTAATGTTACTAGATTAAAACATAGTATCCCACCAAATGGAAAAGTATGCTTTTTTTATCTTACAGATAAGCAATATAGCATGACGGCAAATTACTACGGACCTTATATACAAAGGGAAGCTTTGCCTCAAAAGTTAACGCAAGCTCTTTTCTTTGATAATGAACAAATAACAATGGACGGAGCATTAGAAGAGGACGTAACGAAAGTTACTAATGAAATGGAGCAAAAGTTTTCTATAGAGCAAGTAATTGGAGAAAGTGAAGAAGAAAGTAATATAGAGCAACAAGTAACGTTAACTGAATTATGGGATCAAAACGAGGTAGAGCCTGTTACTATACAAAGTACGCAAAAGAAAAAGAGAAACAAAAAGCGATTGTCTCATCAAAGCACAAATCAGCAAATAAAATTTTAGTATATGACTAAAGGTAGTATATAAAATAAAAGACTCCATTTACAGAAGCCTTTTATTTTTAGATTGTAATGATATGAAATATCTTATCTACAGAGTAAGCTTACGCTATCTCCTTATTACCGAAGGCGTGTTTTCTTAAATAGTATATAAGTATAGTACTATATTTATCAAATAAAAGATAATTTTATAGTAGGAAATATTTTATTACTAAAATAGAAGACCCCATTTTGTAGAAGTCTTCTATTTTTAGATTGTAATGATATGAAATATCTTATCTACGGAGTAAGCTTACGCTATCTCCTTATTACCGAAGGTGTTTTCTTAAATATAGTATACTAGTATTATATTATATATGTCAAATAAAAAATTATTTATTAAATTTAACTTTAATTTTCAGTGTTTTTGTTATATAAAAACAGATTATTTAATAAATAAATTCAACATGCTACATATTTAGCTAGTCTAGCACACTATTTAAGAAAGCACAATCGGAACGTATTTGTCCAGGTCTCCAGCCTGATTTTGAGTCTAGCACACTATTTAAGAAAGCACAATCGGAACTCATTTTTTGCGAATAATTCGCCGTTATCAAGTCTAGCACACTATTTAAGAAAGCACAATCGGAACCAGCAAGGGAAACAGTACCTAATAATGTTAAGTCTAGCACACTATTTAAGAAAGCACAATCGGAACTATGATTTCCTTGGTAGGTTTTATAAATATAGTCTAGCACACTATTTAAGAAAGCACAATCGGAACTTTATATGAAGAAAGAGACCTACAACTTTTAGTCTAGCACACTATTTAAGAAAGCACAATCGGAACAAAGCCTTGATAACAAGCTCGGCATTGGCAAGTCTAGCACACTATTTAAGAAAGCACAATCGGAACTCGATAAACAAAACAAATCGAGAAAGCATTAGTCTAGCACACTATTTAAGAAAGCACAATCGGAACTCAATTAACAAAACAAACCGAGAAAGTATTAGTCTAGCACACTATTTAAGAAAGCACAATCGGAACAGCCTACCTCATATCGCCCACCTTGCATTTAGTCTAGCACACTATTTAAGAAAGCACAATCGGAACGCTTAAGTCGTGATGTTCAGAATTAATGCCAGTCTAGCACACTATTTAAGAAAGCACAATCGGAACATCGCATTGCCGATCGGTACGTACAATAAGAGTCTAGCACACTATTTAAGAAAGCACAATCGGAACTAAAATTCTTTTGTAGTTGGATTGTGTCTTAGTCTAGCACACTATTTAAGAAAGCACAATCGGAACATAAAGTTGCGTCAAATTTAATTTTATGGAAGTCTAGCACACTATTTAAGAAAGCACAATCGGAACCTAAATATGTTACTATGAAACAACGTGCTAAGTCTAGCACACTATTTAAGAAAGCACAATCGGAACTTGTGTCCTTCTTACATTCGAAATAATTAAAGTCTAGCACACTATTTAAGAAAGCACAATCGGAACCGCCAAATAAAAAAGGATTGATTTTATAAGAGTCTAGCACACTATTTAAGAAAGCACAATCGGAACCCGCTGGTTCTCTTGCTGATTATTTCGGTCAGTCTAGCACACTATTTAAGAAAGCACAATCGGAACAGTTACGTCTTGTTGGTGCTATTGACGACTAGTCTAGCACACTATTTAAGAAAGCACAATCGGAACGACGGTGCTGTTCATTACTTTGGTCAATTAAGTCTAGCACACTATTTAAGAAAGCACAATCGGAACGATGTACTCTATTTAGAAAGTCTTTTTCCGAGTCTAGCACACTATTTAAGAAAGCACAATCGGAACCGTTAACAGGTGTTAACCTGTTTAATTTAAAGTCTAGCACACTATTTAAGAAAGCACAATCGGAACTAACTAAGTATGCAAAGTTTGATTGGGACGAGTCTAGCACACTATTTAAGAAAGCACAATCGGAACTAAATAATGTTTTCATTTTTAGTCTCTTTTAGTCTAGCACACTATTTAAGAAAGCACAATCGGAACCTACAATTTTAATTTTTGAATAAGGTTTTTAGTCTAGCACACTATTTAAGAAAGCACAATCGGAACTCTTTTCTTTTATTAAACCAGTCCTGTGTTAGTCTAGCACACTATTTAAGAAAGCACAATCGGAACAGCAAGCGGAGGTAGCTTAATTAAAGCAGTAGTCTAGCACACTATTTAAGAAAGCACAATCGGAACATGGGATTTGAACCCATAATACCGGATTGAAGTCTAGCACACTATTTAAGAAAGCACAATCGGAACCAAGAAGGAAAATGGAAAAAACAACTAAAAAGTCTAGCACACTATTTAAGAAAGCACAATCGGAACAAGATTACAGAGATATAGCACCGCTTGCGAAGTCTAGCACACTATTTAAGAAAGCACAATCGGAACAAGATTATAGAGACGTCGCACCGCTTGCGAAGTCTAGCACACTATTTAAGAAAGCACAATCGGAACATATCTTGTAAAATAGCTTCAATTTCTTTGAGTCTAGCACACTATTTAAGAAAGCACAATCGGAACATAGTAGTATCAATTTCAGCTCCGCTATTTAGTCTAGCACACTATTTAAGAAAGCACAATCGGAACCCCGTACTTCTTTTATATTTTTTTCATTTAAGTCTAGCACACTATTTAAGAAAGCACAATCGGAACTTGTGGAAAACAAGGCGATGTAATAAATTTAGTCTAGCACACTATTTAAGAAAGCACAATCGGAACACTTTAATAGATCTTACATTCCCCTTACGAAGTCTAGCACACTATTTAAGAAAGCACAATCGGAACAAAGAAACGCCCATTGTTTTGGACGCAACGAGTCTAGCACACTATTTAAGAAAGCACAATCGGAACAGAGTTCATATATAGTTCAGCAAATGCTATAGTCTAGCACACTATTTAAGAAAGCACAATCGGAACAAATTATCGTTAAGACTTGCCGCAACTCCAAGTCTAGCACACTATTTAAGAAAGCACAATCGGAACTGGGGTACTTAGATAGTATATATTAAAATTAGTCTAGCACACTATTTAAGAAAGCACAATCGGAACCTTTACGAACGTCACTATTATTTATTGTTGAGTCTAGCACACTATTTAAGAAAGCACAATCGGAACAATGCGGTGTCAAGTGTGTAGGTGTTACCTAGTCTAGCACACTATTTAAGAAAGCACAATCGGAACATAGTAGTATCAATTTCAGCTCCGCTATTTAGTCTAGCACACTATTTAAGAAAGCACAATCGGAACTTGTTTCACAAATCGCCAGTATAGTATAAAAGTCTAGCACACTATTTAAGAAAGCACAATCGGAACAATTTTCACACCAAACAACGCGATCCCGCGAGTCTAGCACACTATTTAAGAAAGCACAATCGGAACACAACAGATAGCACATGTATATAAAAAGTGAGTCTAGCACACTATTTAAGAAAGCACAATCGGAACTGTAAATTTACCTGTACGATTTACTATTGAAGTCTAGCACACTATTTAAGAAAGCACAATCGGAACAAGATAGAAAGAAGCCCGTCTAACGACACGAGTCTAGCACACTATTTAAGAAAGCACAATCGGAACGACTGTTCTTAAGCTTAAACTAAAGCGGCTAGTCTAGCACACTATTTAAGAAAGCACAATCGGAACCATCAGCGCTAAATGTTTCGATAAAATAAGAGTCTAGCACACTATTTAAGAAAGCACAATCGGAACATTCCTTGTTTAATAACGCCGCCTTCTTCTAGTCTAGCACACTATTTAAGAAAGCACAATCGGAACATGCGCCTGAAATAACGAATGCAAGCATAGAGTCTAGCACACTATTTAAGAAAGCACAATCGGAACAAGTGTGTCTTAATTTTAACTATAATTTATAGTCTAGCACACTATTTAAGAAAGCACAATCGGAACATATTATAATGTCGTTAAGGTAGCTTAATTAGTCTAGCACACTATTTAAGAAAGCACAATCGGAACGATTGTCTTTCGCTTTTTAATCCTATTTTTAGTCTAGCACACTATTTAAGAAAGCACAATCGGAACTCTTTTAATAGCATTTTGAATGGAACCAGAAGTCTAGCACACTATTTAAGAAAGCACAATCGGAACAAATTATCATAATGAAAAGCAACCGGATCAAGTCTAGCACACTATTTAAGAAAGCACAATCGGAACAAGGTATTTTAGCGGTCACATCTATAGCATAGTCTAGCACACTATTTAAGAAAGCACAATCGGAACTAAACCACTCATGATTATTCTTAGCTACCTAGTCTAGCACACTATTTAAGAAAGCACAATCGGAACCTGTCCACCACGTTAAAGAATAGTCATAGCAGTCTAGCACACTATTTAAGAAAGCACAATCGGAACATAAACTAATACCCAAAGAAGCAACGTTAAAGTCTAGCACACTATTTAAGAAAGCACAATCGGAACGCAGTAGGAGAAATTGTTGCTAGCAATGGAAGTCTAGCACACTATTTAAGAAAGCACAATCGGAACATATAAAGGAGCTCAAGAAGCTAACGCTACAGTCTAGCACACTATTTAAGAAAGCACAATCGGAACTTTGCCTGTTGGCGTTGTTCCTGATGGCATAGTCTAGCACACTATTTAAGAAAGCACAATCGGAACAAAATTCGTTTCATGATGTGTGCAGAGTATAGTCTAGCACACTATTTAAGAAAGCACAATCGGAACTCGAATTGAGATCAAAACCATTATTTTTTAAGTCTAGCACACTATTTAAGAAAGCACAATCGGAACAATCTAAATTAACAACCGGCATGCGCCATAAGTCTAGCACACTATTTAAGAAAGCACAATCGGAACGTGGTATTTTTAGCGGTGTAGGCAATGCTTAGTCTAGCACACTATTTAAGAAAGCACAATCGGAACCGCGTGTCGGTGTCTAGCTCGTAGCACTGGAGTCTAGCACACTATTTAAGAAAGCACAATCGGAACCGATTGGAACATATAATAAATATTCAAAACAGTCTAGCACACTATTTAAGAAAGCACAATCGGAACACCTATCGGATACTGTTGTAGTCTACCTGAAGTCTAGCACACTATTTAAGAAAGCACAATCGGAACATATGTGCCCGCGCTTCGGGCGATAGGTGTAGTCTAGCACACTATTTAAGAAAGCACAATCGGAACATGGCTATTGAAGCAAACACTTAACCCAAGAGTCTAGCACACTATTTAAGAAAGCACAATCGGAACAAAGCTTATAGTTTAGATAAACAAAAGAAAAGTCTAGCACACTATTTAAGAAAGCACAATCGGAACCTTTGTTTTGATTGTGCAAATCGTAGTACAAGTCTAGCACACTATTTAAGAAAGCACAATCGGAACTCAACGCATTTTCAACGCGCTCAGTTTGTAAGTCTAGCACACTATTTAAGAAAGCACAATCGGAACTAAATAAAGGGAATGCAAGCGGCTTGTATTAGTCTAGCACACTATTTAAGAAAGCACAATCGGAACACCTAACTATTTATTGTCTAAATATGCTGAAGTCTAGCACACTATTTAAGAAAGCACAATCGGAACTTGCGCTAGATAAATGTTGACTTGATTTTTAGTCTAGCACACTATTTAAGAAAGCACAATCGGAACAGCGCAAGCATTTGCGCTTCTTTTTTTAAAAGTCTAGCACACTATTTAAGAAAGCACAATCGGAACCTCATTATATTTTTTCGAACGGAAATTTTAAGTCTAGCACACTATTTAAGAAAGCACAATCGGAACCAAAATCAAGTACGCTATTAATCGGCAACAAGTCTAGCACACTATTTAAGAAAGCACAATCGGAACAGTTACATGATGTCGGTCAGTTGTCTGTTGAGTCTAGCACACTATTTAAGAAAGCACAATCGGAACTTGTTTTTATTTAATATTACACGTAACATTAGTCTAGCACACTATTTAAGAAAGCACAATCGGAACAAGACTCAAATAGAGACCCACGAATTTGACAGTCTAGCACACTATTTAAGAAAGCACAATCGGAACACGGGGGGAATTATGGCATATTGTGTAGTAAGTCTAGCACACTATTTAAGAAAGCACAATCGGAACTTAACCTAGAAGTTAGCAATGTAAATGAAAAGTCTAGCACACTATTTAAGAAAGCACAATCGGAACACAAAAAGAATTTTCTTGTCCGGATTTTGTAGTCTAGCACACTATTTAAGAAAGCACAATCGGAACTTAAAAGTATAGCTATAATGCTGGTTAACGAGTCTAGCACACTATTTAAGAAAGCACAATCGGAACAACCGCATGTAATGCCATCTATACGTGATTAGTCTAGCACACTATTTAAGAAAGCACAATCGGAACTGTCATTGAAAGCCTCTTTTTTACTCTATTAGTCTAGCACACTATTTAAGAAAGCACAATCGGAACTTCCTCGCGCTCTTTTCCCTGTCCGCAAAAAGTCTAGCACACTATTTAAGAAAGCACAATCGGAACAAAGCAACAGAAACGGCAATAGCTACTATGAGTCTAGCACACTATTTAAGAAAGCACAATCGGAACTAAGCTCGTGCTGCAATCATGCAGCGCCTTAGTCTAGCACACTATTTAAGAAAGCACAATCGGAACCAACAAAAGGTTCAACATATTGTTCAAATTAGTCTAGCACACTATTTAAGAAAGCACAATCGGAACTCATCGAGAACAAGACCTTCGATAAAATTTAGTCTAGCACACTATTTAAGAAAGCACAATCGGAACTTTTAAAGCATAAAGAAGCATTCGTT
>PUHO01000003.1 GCA_002995645.1 SAR324 cluster bacterium
TGGGAGAGCGGGTCATTGCCGGATTTATTCTTAGGCAATCTACTCTATGTAGGTTGCCTTTTCTTTTATCTTCTTACTTTTATAAGGGGTTATATAAGAATGATAGCAATTTATCTCTATCCTATTCTTATTTTATTCCATGTGATTAAATCTACAATTTGTAGCTGCGTTTCTGCTATCCATGTATGGACACTTTCACATAAATGAAATTTATCTATATTTTATCTCCTTAGTTTTATATCTGTATACCTGCATCCGTCTCTTGTTATACTTTCGCCTATTTCTATTTTAATTTCTTCTTTATACATAGGAGCGGCATATACATAAGAATGAAATTCGCCGTTTTCCCCGCATGGATCTACTTCGCTTGGTAATGATGCTAAGTATTCACTTGTGTATTTTCTTCCGCTATAACTTGGATCTAATTTTTTTTCATTAACACAAGTAATAATAGTTTTAAAATTTTCTTTTATTATTTGTTGCGCAAGCTGCGTTGTATCACGCTTCCATAAAGGGAATATAGCTTTAATAGACGAACCTTCTAATAAAGTAATGCGATATTTTTTTATATCAGCAAGAAACAAATCACCAAACGCCATATAATCTATTTTTTCTTTTTCTGCTTGTGTAATTAAACGTTGCATTTGCTCTGTGTATATTGCATTAGTGCAAGGATAGGGTAGTTTTACTTTGTGTATAGGCAAGTCAATTTGACGTGCTTGTTCGTCTAAAAGCTCTTCTCTTGTGGAATGCATAGATACGCGATTAAAAGTTTCTGTCATACTTGTAAACAAAGCGGTGACTTCTAAATCTTTTCGTTTTAGTAGCTCGTACAAAGCAAAAGCACTATCTTTTCCAGAGCTCCAACTGAACCATACTTTTTTCATAATTCTTTAATTTAATAGTAATTTTAGTCAAAAAAATAAACAGTACACTTGAAAATAAACAAGCATGCTGTTTATGTAGCTATAATGTTATAACTTGTTATTTTTGTTAGTAATATCGCGCGTGTTTGCTTTTATTAATGCTTATACCTCACCATGTAAGCATATGCTTTTTAAAAATTGCCGATAGATTCAAAATAGTATTACAAACTAACGTATATTAGAACTTAACTACTTTTTGTTCTAAATGTACGCCTACTGTTTTCTTGCCAGTATCGTAGTCACGAATATACGGAGAAACGCCGTTATCTAGTTTAGGTCGCCAGTAGTTAATCCATTGTGCTCTTTTTTCCGGTCGCCAGCTACGAGTTGCCCATTCATAGGTTCTAAATGGATCTAGAATCGAATCCATATAATCTAATAGAGTGTCATGCATTTGATTTCGTATAGTAACAAATGCCGGATCATTAATTACATTATGCACTTCATCAGGATCGTTTTTGCGATCATATAGCTCATCAACGTCACTTAGCAAGTTAATAACAAGCTTATATTCTTTTGTAACCCAAGCGCGAATAGGAATAAAGCCGCCAAAGCCGTCATGTAATAACTCAAAGCGATTAAACTCCATCATAATACCGCGATTAGAAAATTCTTCTTCTTGTGTAGGAGTAGAGTCACGAAGAACGGGAACAAGACTTTTTCCCGCGAAATGAGGCGTTATTTTTTCTTGTAAGCCAGCTAAGTCAAGCATAGTTGGGATACAATCTACATGAGAAACAACAATATCAGTATCTATATTTTTAATATTAGGACCTTGGATAATAAAAGGAATATTTGTAATATCGTCATACATATTGGCGCCTTTTTGACTCATGCCGTGTGCGCCCATCATATCGCCATGATCCGACGTATATAGAATGTACGTATTATCTTTATCTAAGTCTTGCGCTTCGTTAATAATCGATCCAATTTCATCATCAACAAAATCGTTACTTCCAAAATAAATAGGATGGTGATATTCGCCTGTTTCTTTGTTAATTGGTGCCGGTAGTGATTTTGCCCAATACGTATGATGTATTGGTTTTCCTTCAAGTGAATCATTGCTCTTTTTTTTGCTTACTTGGTATGTAAAGTTTTCGTATTTTTCCGCGTATTCTGGTGGGCAAGTAAAAGGATGATGTGGTTCATCATACGAAACGACAAGTAAAAAAGGTTTTCTTTCTCCTTGTTCTTTACGTTTTTTAGCAAGGAAATCAAGCGCTTTATTAGAAACGCGCCTTGCCCAAGTAAAATCAGCAGTAATATTATTATCTTTTAATTCTTTTAAAGTACTGAGACCATTACGCCATAAATCAATTTCTTTACTAGAAAGCTCGTCTAAATAGCGTTTGCCGTCATACCAATAGGCATCGTCCCATTCTTCAGGACAAATACCGTCTCCAAAATAATCGTGTCCGTCTAGATGCCATTTGCCAATATAAATAGTATCGTATCCGGCTTCTTTGAAATAATGCCCCATTGTACGAATGCCTTGCCCTAAAGGTAAGCTATTAGTATAAGCGCCGGAAGATTGAGAAAAGATACCTGTAAATAAACTTGCTCTTGCCGGTGTGCAAACTGGAGTGGTTGTATATGCAGAAGTAAATTTAGCGCCTTGATTGGCAAGGTTGTCAATATTATTTGTATTAACGTTTTGTTTGCAATAAGAGCTAACCATGTTGGTAGCTTGCGTGTCTGTCATAATAAAGACAAAGTTTGGTTTTTGGTTAGCCATAAGTACTCTTATATATGATTAAGTTATAAAAATATAATAAATTAAGAATAATAATAAACAGTGTATTTTGTCAAATTAAAAAAGTATTTGACAGGCTAGGTAGCTTAGCATATGATTAAATTATATGTGTGTTTAAAGTAAATTTATATTTTATTTTAATCGTACTTATATAAAATAGTTTTATTTTTAACTGTTTTACTTAACACAGGAGGGGATTATGAATTATTTACAAGTTTTTTCATTCTTGTTTTTTATTGGCTTAGTTGCCGTAATTACCTATAGAAAAACTAGAAATGATGACGTACAATCTAAAACGGGCTATTTTTTAGCAAATAGAAGTTTAACTGCCCCTGTTATTGCCGGTACGTTGTTGTTAACCAATCTATCAACAGAGCAACTTGTTGGACAAAGCGGCATGGCATATGGTTCCGGTTTAATAGTTATTGCTTGGGAAAGTATTGCCGCTATTGCTTTAATTGCCTTAGCTTTGTTTTTCCTTCCTAAATACTTAAAACTAGGTATTCCCACTATTTCCGATTTTATTGAGCAACGTTATGATAAAACAACGCGTATTATTATTGACGTTTGTCTCCTCATTGCCACAGGGATTTGTTTTTTACCTATATTTTTATATTCTGGTGCTTTAGGGCTGAATACCTTGTTTAATGTTCCGGCTATCCTTGGCGTTACAGATATACAAGCTTTATGGATAACGTCAACAGGGATTGGTATTATTGGCGCTATTTACGCTATTTTTGGTGGACTAAGGGCAGTTGCTATTTCTGATACGATTAACGGGGTTGGTTTGTTTATTGGCGGTTTGTTAATTCCTATTTTTGGCTTAGCAGTGCTTGGCCATGGTTATGTACTTGACGGGATTTTAACACTGACAAAGAATCATGCTGAAAAATTAAACGTAATTGGTTCATCTGACTCCATTCTACCTATTGGAAGCGTTATTACCGGTATGGTTTTAATTAACCTTTTTTATTGGTGTACAAATCAAGGGATTATTCAACGAGCTTTAGGCGCAAAAAGTCTAGTCGAAGGACAAAAAGGCGTTTTGTTAACAGCTATGTTTAAACTCTTTGGTCCTATTATTCTTGTACTTCCTGGCGTTATTGCTTTTCATTTATATCCTAATTTGGCTAACTCTGATTTAGCTTATCCCGAGCTAGTTGCCCATGTGTTGCCACCGTATCTATCCGGTTTTTTTGGTGCCGTTTTATTTGGTGCTATTCTAAGTTCGTTTAACAGTTTTCTTAATTCAGCGGCAACTCTTTTTAGTTTGGGAATTTATAATCGCATTATTGACGAAAAGGCATCAGAAGCAAAATTAATTACTGTTGGTAAGTATTTTGGTATTATCCTTACTCTTGTTTCTATTTGTGTTGCTCCGTTAATTGCTAATGCGCCACATGGATTATTCCAATGGATGAAACAGTTAAACGGAATTTATAACGGTCCTATGTTGACTATTATAATCATAGGTATTTTATTTAGAAAAGTTCCTGTTATTGCCGCAAAAGTTGCTATGGGCTTTGGAATTATATCTTATATTTACGTTAAATATATTGCAGATATACAACTTAGCTTTATTTATGTCATTGCTATTGTGTTCGCTATTAACGTTGTAATTATGCTAGCGTTTGGCTATTTTAAGCCTTTAGCAAAACCGTTTGAATTTAAACATTCTCTTGAGGTAGATATTCACCCGTGGCATAAAGCTAAAACGTATGCTGCGGCAATTTTTTGTTTTCTTTTATTTATATACGCTTCGTTAGCCACGTTTGGCGGCTATCATACAAAGCTAATTGCCATTCTTTGTTTAATTGCAACAGTTGTTTTTACTGTTATTGCCTATATGAAAAAAGATAAAACACTAATAGAAGGCAAGCAAGCGAAAGTGCATTAATTATTTTATAGTATAACCTATTTATATTATATATTTTATTAACATTACGGATTATTTATGGAAAAATATATTTTAGTTACCGGTGGCGCAGGGTATATTGGAAGCCACGTTTGTAAATTATTAAGTAAAAGCGGTTATACCCCCGTTGTATATGATAATTTAAGTAGTGGTCACGAATACGCCACCAAGTTTGGCGAATTTGTTCAAGGTGATCTTCATGATATAAAATTACTAGACCAAGTATGTAAAAAATATAAACCGCAAGCAGTTATTCATTTTGCCGCCTATATTCAAGTTGGCGAGTCAGTAAAAAATCCGTCTATATATTATGAAAATAATGTAGTAGGAACGTTGCGACTTCTTGATACTATGATTAAAAACGAAATTAAACATATTGTATTTTCATCAACTGCCGCTGTTTATGGTATGCCTAAAACAGTACCTATTGATGAAAACGCTATTAAAGCGCCTATTAATCCATATGGAGCATCTAAACAAATGATGGAACAAATCATGGACGATTACAATACGGCGTACGGACTGAAATCAGTAAGGTTACGGTATTTTAATGCATCTGGCGCTTCACGTGACGGAGATATTGGCGAGAATCATACGCCGGAAACACATTTGATTCCTGTGATTTTACGTGCTGCCTTACATGATTTAAGTTTTAATTTAATGGGCGATGATTATGACACGCCAGACGGCACGTGTATACGCGATTATATTCATGTAGACGATCTTGCGAAAGCGCATCTTTTATCTTTAGAATACTTGCTTAAAGGTGGTGAAACAAATTACTTTAACTTAGGTACCGGCAAAGGTTATTCTTGTAAAGAAATTTTATTAGCAGCTGAGAAAGTAGTTGGTAAAAAAATCAAAGTCAACTACGTAGCGCGCCGTGCCGGTGATCCAAGTCAATTAATAGCTTCGCCTAAGAAAGCGGAAGCGGTGCTTGGTTTTACAACGCAACACTCTGATCTAAACAATATTATTCAATCGGCATATGATTGGCATAAAACTAAGAAAAATTTATAAAGAACACTATATGCATACATTTGATTTTAGCGTTAACATACGCCACTATATAAAGAAAGACAAACGAGACTTGTTTTTATTTGGGAATAAAGAACATACATTAGAACCAACTAATGATATGCCACCACTTAATATTAAACCGCAATCACATAAAAGATGGAATCCTTTTCACAATGAATGGGTTGTATATACGCCGTCTAGGCAAGATCGTACTTTTAATCCACCAAAAGAATATTGCCCTTTATGTGTTGTTAAAAAAGATGGCTACCAAGGAGAGATCCCATTTGAAGAATTTGAAGTTGCGGTTTTTGAAAATCGCTTTGCAAGCTTGCACCCTGATTCAGCGCGTAATTTACCTGATGATTTCCCTTATGCTCCTATTACCGGACGTTGTGAAGTCGTTGTTTATTCTAGCGAACATAACGGCAATTTTGGATTAATGCCTGTTGAAAAATGTGAAGTTCTTATTCAAGCATGGATACATCGTTACCTTGCTTTGCTTGATACAAAAGAAATTCAATTTGTTATGCCTTTTGAAAATAGAGGCGAAGCTATTGGCGTTACTTTACCACATCCTCATGGACAAATATATGCTTTTGATTATATCCCTACAGACGTACAGAATATGGCAAAAGCATTTAGAACCGCGCCGTTCCTAGATATTGTGTTACAACATAAAGAATTAATTGTAGATGAAAGTGAGTATTTCTATCAAGTAGTACCTTACTTTGCCCGCTTTCCTTTTGAAAGCTGGATTATTCCTAAAAAACGTATTGCCGGACTTTGGGAGATTCAACCGAATCAAATTAGTGATTATGCCGCTTTCTTGTTGAAAGTAGTACGTAGATACGATGCTATTTTTAACGAACCAATGCCTTATATTATGTTGCAATACTCTTCGCCTAAAGGAGAAGAAAAAACCTTTGGTTATCACGTTCAATTTCTTCCTTTCAAAAGGTCGGCTAATAAATTAAAATTCTTAGCCGGTTGCGAACAAGGCGCCGGCGTATTTTTAGCTGATATCCTTCCGGAGGACGTAGCAGCACAATTGCGCGCCGTATCGGTATAATCGTTTATATATTCATAATTTTGTAATAATAGGTATTTTATGAAAAAGTTTAAAGACTACTATGGAACAGCGCCTGCCGTTTCTGTTTCTGCCCCGGGAAGGGCTAATCTTATAGGAGAGCATACAGATTATAATAATGGATTTGTCTTGCCGTTTCCTTTGCAACATGCAGTGCATATAGAGGCATCTTTCACTAAGACGCAAACAAAAGAAGTCGTTGTGAATCTAGTTTCTTCTTTATATCCTGATAATAAAATCACGACGTCTTTGTTACATGATAAAACAAAAACTTGGGCTGATTATGTTGTAGGTAGTATTAAAACAATAGCTGAGAAAGAAGGTATAACCAACGTAACAATAAACGTATTTGTAGATAGTCAAGTTCCGGTTGGTGCTGGCGTTTCTTCGTCTGCTGCTTTGGAAGTAGCCACAATACGAGCTATGATTGCTTTGTTTCAAATTAATACGATTGATGATGTTGAAGTTGCGAAATTAGCAAAGAAAACAGAAAATGAATATATTAACATGCCTTGCGGTATTATGGATCAATTTGTGTCTTCTGTTGGCAAACAGAACTATGCCTTATTGTTAGATTGTAAAACTTTGCAATATGATCGCGTCCCTTTAGTTCCTCATTATGATTGGCTTGTATTAAAATCAGGCATATCACATCAATTAGTAAATAGTGAATATGAAAAGCGAGTGGCAACTTGTCAAAATGCATGTAAGCTATTAAACGTAGATTCGTTAAGAGATATAACGATAGATGAAATAGATCGCATTACAATCTTGCCGGAGCTAGAGCAAAAGCGAGCGCGCCATGTTATAACAGAAAATCATCGCGTGCTGCAATCAGTAGAAGCCCTGCGAAATAAAGACATGAAGAAACTAGCAAGGCTAGTACTAGAAAGCCATGAATCGCAAAAGAATGATTATGAAATTACCGTTCCGCAAACTGATGCCATGGTAGACGATTCCCTTAAATTTGGCGCCTTAACCGCAAGGCAAACAGGCGGCGGCTTTGGCGGGTCTCTTGTTGTTATTCTTGAGGAAGGGAAAAAAGAAGCATGGTGGCAACAAATGAAAAAGAAATATCCTGCCTCAGAGTTGATTTAAAAAATAAAGCTACATTAGAGTTGATTTAAAAAAACAAGTATAGTATATAAGGAGAACGCAATCTAAATATAAAAACAAAACAAGGAGCTAAACGCAATGATAGCAGTAATACTTTTTTTTATAACGTTAGTATTTATTATCTGGCAACCGCGAGGTTTAAAAATAGGAACAATTGCTGTTGTGGGCGCAATCATTTCTTTTGCCGCAGGAACAGTTAACTTGCAAGATGTTTTCACTGTTGTGCATATAGTGTGGGATGCAACGTTAGCTTTTATTGGCATTATTATTCTTTCTATGGCATTAGATGAAATAGGCTTTTTTGAGTGGTGCGCTATTAAAATGGCAAACCTCTCTAGAGGCAACGGGAATTATATGTTTGTGCTGTCTTTGTTGCTAGGATCTTGCGTCTCTGCTCTTTTTGCTAATGACGGCGCGGCATTAATTTTAACGCCTATACTTTTAGCCAAGATGCGGATCTTAAAGCTAAATGAAAAAACGATTCTCTCATTTGTGTTAGCCGGCGGATTCATTAGTGATAGTGCGTCTTTACCATTTGTGTTTTCCAATTTGACGAATATTGTAACAGTGGATTTTTTCCACGTACGATTTTTTGAATATTTTTTAACAATGGGTATCCCGTACCTAGTAAGTACGGTGTTTTCTATTGCCTTGTTGTGGCTTATTTTAAGAAAAGATATTCCTAAGCAAATTGACATTGGCTTACTGAAAAATGCTGATGATGTTTTGAAGAATAAAAAATTATTTTACCTTTCATGGATATTTTTATTTGTGTTGCTAATCTCTTATTTTATAGGGGATTTCTACCATATCCCGGTTAGCGTTTTCGCCTTAGGTGGCGGGCTATTATTTTTGTTGCTCTCTTCTTATTTCAAAGTGACTAAGCCGGTGCGGATTTTGAAAGAAGCACCTTGGCAAATTGTTTGGTTTAGCGTTGGTTTATACATTGTTGTATATGGCTTGAAGAATGCGGGCTTAACAGAATTCTTGTCTCATATTATTTCTTACTTTGCGGGCTACGGCAATGCGGTGCTGATTGTTGCGACAGGCTTTATATCTGCGATATTAAGCTCTGTTATGAATAATATGCCGACAATCATGATAATGAACATAGCAACCCATAGTATGCCGAATGAACTATTGAAATACGCTAATATTATAGGGGCGAATTTGGGACCTAAGATGACACCGTTCGGATCATTAGCAACTTTATTATGGCTTCATATTCTTTCACAAAAAGGCATCAAAATTTCATACGCTCGTTATTGCAAGTTTGGGATTATCATCACGCCGCCTATTTTGCTTATAGTTTTACTGAGTTTACTAGCTCAAACATTATTTTAGAGTCTTAGTTTTTGTCATGGTTTTTGTCATGTATAAAAACAGGACACGAAGCGAGGACGTTTTTTGTCATGGTTTTAGGCTACGTTTCCTTGTAAAATCGTTGTTTGCTGGCATTTTGTCATGTATAAAAACAGGACGTTAAGACGCCGTGCTTTTCGTAAGATGACAAAAGGCAAGAGCAAGAAAAAATACATGTAAGCAATCTATTTCACAAACAGCAAGGGACAACTATATTACAAGCAAGCAATTTGACGGTTTGCTTGTTTCGTGCTATCTTTAAAAGATAGGGGTTGTTATACTTTCTATAAATCAAAATATTAAAAACATTGCTACCGATCTAGAAGGGAACGCATAACGAGGCTTCAACTGTCAAGGATTTCTTGACAGTTCAAAAAGAAGGGCAACGCGAGGTTTCACGAAACATAGCCTATTATAATCACTCTTTCTTAATACTGTTAAAAAACTAGAAAACACAATAACAACAAAAGGCAATAATGAGTAAAATAGAAAAGCTGATTGCTAAGTATTGCCCTGCTGGTGTGGAGTTTAAAGAATTAGGGGATGTTTGTCCTACAATTTCTGCCGGTGGAGATTTACCTAAAAGGTATATAAAGGGACAAGTTAGCCCAACAGAAGAATTTCCCTATCCAATTTATTCTAATGGGATTAATGAAAAAAGTCTTTATGGCTTTACAGATACTTATAAAATTGATAGCGGTGCGGTTACTGTTTCAGCACGTGGCACGATTGGGTGGCATACTGTACGTAAGGCAAAATTTACCCCAATAGTTCGTTTAATTGTATTAAAACCTAATACAGAAATAGTAACTCTAAAATTTCTTAACTACATTTTAGATATTACAGAAATTGTTTCTTCAGGCGGTAGTATTCCACAATTAACAGTGCCAAATATCAAAAAAATAAAAATCCCAATCCCCCCGCTAGAGGTGCAACAAGAGATAGTGCGAATACTAGACACCTTTACAGAATTAGAAGCAGAATTAGAAGCAGAATTAGAAGCACGTACCCGGCAATATGAGTATTACCGTGATGCGTTGCTAACGTTTGAAAAAGAAAAAATAGAAGTAAATCCACTGAAACAGCTACTAGCTAAGCATTGCCCTGACGGCGTGGAGTTCAAAGAGTTGGGGGAGATTGGCACGTTTATTCGTGGAAATGGATTGCAAAAGAAAGATTTTACTAACGACGGGGTAGGTTGTATTCATTACGGACAAATTTATACCTATTATGGCATGTTTGCAAAAACAACAAAATCGTTTGTTTCCCCAGAATTAGCATCTTCTTTAAAACAAGTTGAAACAGGTGATATTATTATTGCTATTACAAGTGAGAATCTTGAAGATGTTTGTAAAGCTGTTGTGTGGTTAGGAGATGAAACAATTGTAACCGGGGGGCATACTGTAATTTTTAAATATGGTGGGAATTCAAAATATATAGCATATTATTTGCAAACTCAAGAATTTTTTAAGCAAAAAAGACGTTATGCACGCGGTACAAAAGTAATTGAAATATCAAAAGCGAATATAGAGAAAATAAAAATCCCAATCCCCCCACTAGAAATACAACAAAAAATCGTCGCTATACTAGATAAATTTGACACCTTAGTAAACGATATATCACAAGGCTTGCCGGCAGAAATTAAAGCACGTAAACAACAATACGAACACTACCGCAATCAATTGCTCACTTTTGAAAAAATTGCTTTATAACAAAACAATAAGCAATGGACTGTAAGCATATCCGCCGTGTTTTATAAGGCAAGGTTAAAAATAGTTGGTTTTGATTGCAATCATACTGTACTTATGCTAAACTAAAGTGTAAATGATTATAATATGAAGTTTTTTATTAAGGATTTTTATGTTCTCAACTAAAAAAATCTCACTTTTACTTGCGACCGGGTTAGTTTTAATCGGTTGTTCTAAAAGTGACTCAAATATNNCCCCCCCCCCCCCCCCCCGATAGCGCCGTAATAACAACGGGCTACGTTGTAAAGGGCTTGTTTGTTAAGAAAGATGGAGCTTGCACAGTAGACGGCTTGACACTAGAAAAAGGAAAGCTAAAATCTACAAACGACGTACAACACGCGAATATTAATGCAAATAGTAAATTAGTTTTACCGCACGGATACCCAAAAGGCGAATATTACGCCGTAAGTTGTCAAGGACAATATCAAAGCGAAGCGACTGACGAGATTGCCGATCAGCTAAGGTTGCTTGCCTGTTTTCATTTTGTTAAGGAACTGTGATTATGTGTAGCTCTATCTTGTGAAGTATATGCCGTGCTGCGTCTTTAACTTCTGTAGTGATAGTATGATGATTGCTATTAGCAACTCGCTCTAAAATCGTCTTTGTTTTTCCTGCTTTAATCAAAGTTCTACTTTTGCTTATTCTGGTCTTAGCCGAATCCTTTGTATAATTACTATATTCCATCATAATATCCCGTATTTCCGCATTGGTTAGATTGGAAATAAAAAATTCAAAATAGGCAACAAAGGTAGTTAGCCCTGCTTTTTTACAATACGTTTCAAACTGAGCATTATTCATTTTAATCTCCCTTCCAAATATAAATCTCATTCAATTTATTATATAAAACAATACAGGCTAAAGAAGAGTATATGCTTTAACCTAGAGAGTATGTATAAGTATAGCTTATTAGGGAATAAAAGACAACAAAAGGACACCTAGAGTACGTTAAAAAGCGTCACTAGATTTTGTTAGATAGTGTAAGAAAAGATAAAAAACAGACACCTAGCGAGCATTAAAAAGCGTAACTAGATTTTATTAGGTAGTGCAAAAAATATGGCGGAGAGACGGGGATTCGAACCCCGGGTACCCTTACGAGTACAACAGATTAGCAATCTGCCCCATTCGGCCTCTCTGGCATCTCTCCAAGGGAAATAGTATATACTGGAAGAGGGTGGGGGATTCGAACCCCCGAAGCTTACGCTTAACGGTTTTCAAGACCGCCGGATTCAACCGCTCTCCCAACCCTCCAGTTGTTTTTATAGTCTATTGAAATAGTAGGTAGTTGTCAACTATAATTTATATTTTTTTATATAAACTTAATTTTTTATATACTGTAACATGTCCATATATGGTTGTAAAATAGAAGGAATTTGAACGCTTCCGTCTTCTTGTTGGTAGTTTTCCAAAATAGCGACTAAAGTTCGCCCTACTGCTAAACCAGATCCATTTAATGTATGTACAAACTCAGTTTTACTTTTCCCGCTATCAGTGCCTTTGCCTTTAAAGCGAATATTAGCCCGCCTTGCTTGGAAGTCCGTACAATTTGAGCAACTAGAGATCTCGCGATAGGTGTTTTCTGAAGGAAGCCATACTTCTATATCATAGCACTTAGCCGCACTAAAACCAAGATCGCCGCTACATAACTCTACAACGCGATACGGTAATTCAAGTAAATCAAGAATACGGCAAGCATGTAATTGCATGGCGTCTAGTATAGCAAACGATTGACTTGGATGGGTAAATTGCACCATTTCCACTTTATTAAACTGATGCTGCCTAATATATCCCTTCGTATCGCGCCCATATGATCCGGCTTCTTTACGAAAACAAGGCGTATACGCCGTATAGGCTAAAGGCAAGCTAGCTTCCGGGATAATCTCGTCTCTATGCATGTTGGTAAGCACGACTTCTGCAGTCGGAATAAGATATAATCCGTCTGTTGTTTGAAATAAATCGTCTTCAAACTTAGGTAGTTGCCCGGTGCCTTGTAAAGTCGCGTGATTAGCCAGTAAAGGCGGCATAATTTCAATATAGCCGTGTTCTTTTGTTTGTATGTCTAGCATAAATTGAATTAACGCCCTTTCTAGTTTCGCTCCTGTATTCTTAACAAGAGTAAAACGCGAATGCGCTAGTTTAACGCCACGTTGGAAATCAAGTATACCTAATTTTTCTGCTAGATCCGCATGATGTTGTACAGGAAAAGAAAAGCTAGTCGGCGTGCCTTGTTTGCGAATCTCTTTATTATCCTGTTCATCTTCCCCGTCCGGCACGGATTCTGCCGGTAAGTTAGGTAATGGTAAAAGCGATTGGGTAATCTCTTCTTCTACTTGCCGTATTTCTTCGTCGCCTATTTTGATTTGATTGCCTATTTCTTTAGTCGCCTGAATACATTCTTGTTTTTCTTGTGGCGTTAAGTTTTGATTAGCAATTTTCTTGGAGTTTTCGTTTCTCTCTTTTTTCAAAGTTTCCACACTTCCAAGCAAGTCGCGACGACGTTGGTCTAAATCTAGAATAGAAGCAAGGGAAAGGGAAGCCGATTTTTTAGCTAGTAAGGTTTCTACTTGCTTTGCATTTTCACGAATATATTTAATATCTAACATAGGTTATATAATGAATAAGTACTATTAACGTAGGGGATTAGCTTACATTGCTTCCACGACAGAAAGCATAATTTTATCGTATATTTTATCACCAAGACACTTTCTAAGCAATACTAAAACTTTAGCATGCTTTCCAATAAGATACCGTGTTTTAGGCTTTTTTGTACGTATTATTTTTAACAATAATCTAACAACAATTTGCGGATCCGAGCCGGCACCGCCAGTAGAATCTTTTTCTTGTCTTTTATTGGCTAATGCCGTTGCTAAAGAAGCATATGCCCCTTCACCGGAGCGGCTTAACATAGATAGCATAATGCCGTGTTTTAGTTTTGTTCTAAGAATGCCCGGTTCAATTAAGACTACTTGAATATTAAACCTAGCCGTTTCTAGACGTAAACAATCACTCCAGCCTTCTAAAGCATGTTTAGAAGCATGATACCAAGATCCTAAAGGAGAATATATTCTTCCGCCCATAGAGGAAATATTAATAATTTTGCCGGCAGACTTTCTTCTCATAGAAGGTAAGACTAATTGTGTTAAACGAGCTAGCCCAAACAAGTTAACGTCAAACATATTACGCGCGTCAGTAATAGCCGTATCTTCTACGGCACCATAGCCACTTAACCCGGCATTATTAACTAAAACATCAACGCCGCCTTGCTCTTGTTCAATTTGAGTAACAACAGATTGAATTTCTTCGTCTTTAGTAATATCCATTCGTAGAGGGATAACGCCTAGTCGTTTTAAGCTTTCCATTTCTTCTATTCTACGTGCCGCCGCATAAACAGTATACTGCTGGTTTGCCGCTAACGCACTAGCAAAAGCCTTTCCTAAACCAGATGAAGCACCGGTTACTAAAATAGTCGTCTTTGTAGTTTGTATATCTTGTGTGGTCATATTATAATTTACCTTACTTTAAAATAAATAATAAAAGCGAGGGTAATTAAGAAAATATTTCTTAAATGATTACGCCATATAGTTTTATTATTAATAGATTGTTGGTCTGTATATTGATCTTGCACATGTTTGCCGAAACCAAATTTTTTTACTATCTTGTGCCAAAGAGAGTGAATAACCGGTTTGCCGGTGGTATAGGCTAATAAAGCTTGTTCATGATGATGATAAGGCGCTCTATAGAAAAAACGATGCGTTTTAGCGTATTCCCTACCGTAAAGGGATTGCATTAATTTAAAATAAAGTCGTTGGATAATAACGCTAATAGCGGCAATCACAAACGAAGCCCCAATAATAGGCATATATAATTCAGCTTTTACAAAAATAAATAAAGAACAAAGACTAGCACCAATGCCAAGTGCGCCAATATCTCCCATATAAATAGAAGCCGGCGGCGAGTTAAACCGTAAAAAGTTCAAACAAACAGCGGCAATAGAAATAGCAAAAATACTAACTTCTTTAATTCCTACAGGTAAAGCAGGTAATTTTAAACGTGTTGTTAAAGCGGCGTCAGCTCCAACGTAGGCGGCAATGGCAATGAATATAGCCGACGTAATTAAAGGCACGCTAACAAGGGAATCTAAACCGTCTGTTAAGTTAATGCTATTAGCGCCACCAACAACAACAAAAACGGAAAAAATCAAAAATAGCCAAAGTGGCAGGCTAATAAAATTATATTTAACAGGAACGCCCGGGAAATATAATTTTGTATCTGGTTTAATAAAAAAGTAAAAAGCAATGCCTAGAATTAAGAAAGTAAAAATAAATTCTAATATAAGACGAGCTAAACCGGACGCGCCGTCGGCTTTGTCTGCATAGCTTGGCTTGATTGCTTTACCTTCTTCTATTTTTCTTTTATGTTTTACTTTAGAAAAATCGTCCCAAAAACCAAGTAGCCCGAACGTGATCATAAAGGCAAAAGCCATATATAGATATACGTTCATATTTGCCCACAACAAGGTAGAAAGAATAATACAAGGTATTAAAATAATACCGCCCATAATAGGCGTTGCACCTTGATAGGGAACATTAGGGTCAAACGTGTGTTTATGTGTAAAATCAGACGTAATATTTTTTCTTCTAAACACATGAATAACACGTGGTAACAGTAAATTAATAAACAGATAAATCGTAAGGTACGACATACCGGCACGAAACGTAATAGAACTGAAAATTTGATACGGAAAAAGAAAATAAAGTAAATTTGCAAGCATAGATTAAAGAAATATAAAAAGCATAAAGTAAAAACGTTACGTTAACGGGCAATGATGGTTGTTCTTTTTTTCATATCCCAACGTGCTTGTGCTACCGTGCCCCGGGTAGATTGTAATATTATCTTCTAACGTATACAGTTTTTCTTTTATAGAACGTATTAACTCGTCGTGATTTCCAAGTATAAAATCACTTCTCCCAATTGTTTGTGCAAAAAGCGTGTCGCCTGTAAAAAGTTTATCTTCAATTAAAAAACAAGTGCTCCCCGGAGAGTGTCCGGGCGTCGTGATCGGTAAAAAAGTAAAATCCCCGCATTGGATTGGTTTTTTATCTTCTATTTCTTCATAGCTAGAAGGCGGATTAGATACTTTAAAATCATTTTGTTTTTGCGCTTCTTGTAGCCAGTCCAAAAAAGGTTGCTCTGCTGGATTTATATAGATCTTTGCCGGGAAAAGGGCGTGTATTTCTTCTAGCGCTGAAAGGTGATCATAATGCGCATGAGTGAGTAAGTACCCTTCTATAGTGTATGCATTTTCTTGTATAGGTTGGATTATTTTTTCCGCTTCATATCCCGGATCAATAATAACCGCTTGCTTAGTTTCTTTGTTTGCAAGAATATAACAATTTTCTTGTAATGGCAAAGTAACAATGGTGTGTAATGTTATCATAAGGTAAAAGTAGTTAAAATTTATGACTTGAAAGAACAAAAAGGATTATTATTTTTTTCGTAACCAATCGTGCTTGTTGTTCCGTGTCCCGGATAGATTGTAATGTTATCGTCTAATGTATACAGTTTTTCTTTTATAGAACGTATTAACTCGTCATGATTTCCAAGTATAAAATCACTACGCCCAATGTTTCTTGCAAATAAAGTGTCACCTGTAAAAAGTTTATCTTCAATTAAAAAACAAGTGCCGCCCGGTGAATGCCCCGGTGTGGTAATCGGTAAAAAACGTAAATCCCCACATTGGATTATTTTTTTATCTTGTATTTCTTCATAACTAGAAGGCGGATTGCTCGGCGTTAAACCGTATTTTTGCTGCTCGCCTTGTAAGATCACTAAGAAAGGCGCATCACTTGGATTAAGATATACTGGTGCAGGAAAGCTAGCTTGTAAGGCTTCTAACGCAGATAAATGATCGCAATGAGCGTGTGTAATTAAATAGCCTTTTATAGTATACGCATTTTCTTGTATAGGTTGTGCTATTTTATCCGCTTCATATCCCGGATCAATAATAACGGCTTGTTTAGTTTCCTTGTTTGCAAGAATATAACAATTTTCTCTAAAAGAAGAAGTGCGTACAGTGTGTAAAGAAAGCATGAGGAAATAAAGATAAATTATATTTGCAAGCCACAATACGGGTTATTATATTTTTCATTTTTTATAGTGGTAACCGCACCGTGTCCCGGATAAATAATAGTATCTTCATTAAGAGTAAAAAGGTTTTCTCTAATAGATTTAACAAGTAAATCAGAATCGCCAAAATCAAAATCAGTACGACCAACGTTCCTTTCAAATAACGTATCGCCAGTAAAAAGATTATTTTCAATTAAGAAGCAAGTACCGCCCGGCGTGTGCCCCGGTGTTGCAATAGCAAGAACAGACGATTTGCCAAAAGAAATAACGTCTTTATCATGAATATCTTTAAAGTTAGTTGGCAAAGTTCCTTTGTTAAATCTGTATTTTTTTTGCCAAGCAGGAAGCATTTCTAAAACAGGCTTTTCTTTTGGATTCATATAGACAGGTGCCGGGAATAATTTTACCATTGCCGTAATGCTAGAAACATGATCCACATGAGCATGGGTAATAAAATAACCAACTACAGTATAGTTATTTTCATTAATAACTTTTGCTATTTTTTCGCTTTCATATCCCGGATCAATAACAACGGCTTCTTTTGTTTCAGTGCAAGCAACAATACTACAATTTTGTAAAAAGGCGGAGACTAGAACAGTGTGTACTTTTACCATGAGATAACTTTCATTTAAAGGTTAATAAGATTACTTCTTTTTAGTTGTTTTTGCTTTTGTTTTTCTAACGGTTTTTTTCTTTTTAGGCGCCCCTTCTTTTGCCGCTAAAAGAGGGAGTGCTTCTTCTAGCGTAATCGTTTCGTGATTACTTTCTTTTGGCACGCCTGCATTTGTTTTATTATGTTTAATATAAAAACCGTACGGACCTTTGAAAACATGAACCTCTGCTTGATCGTCCGGATGTTTTCCTAGTGTACGTAATGGTTCTGATTTCTTTCTTGTATTTTTTGGAATAGCCAGCAAAGCAAGTGCTTCTTCTAGGGTAACTTTATGCAGTTCTGTGCCTGCTTCTAGGTTACGATATTCTTTTTTACCGTCTAGTTCTTTGAGTATATACGCTCCGTACGGTCCTATTCCTATTTTAATAATTGCTTTTGTGTCCGGATCTTCGCCTAGTGTATAAGGTAAAGAGAGAAAAAACAAAGCTTGTTCCAATGAAATACTGTTTACGTCTGTAATTGTTTTAGGAACAGACGCGCGTTTTGGTTTTTCCGAATCGTCGTTAGATCCTAGTTGAATATAATAGCCATAGTGTCCATGTAGCAATAAAACGTCTAATTTTGTTTTTGGATCTACGCCAATAGCATGGGCATTGTCTTTATTTGCAAGCATTTCTTGGATCATCTCTTGACTAAGATCAGCTGGTGGCAAGTCATTTGGTAAACTTAAAGATCGTTTTGTTTCCGGATCTTTTTCATCTGTTAAACTAATATAAGCACCGGCACTATTAACGCGTACTTCAACGTCAAGTTGTTCTAGTTTAACACTACGAAAAACAGTAGCTTCAATTTCTGTTGTTTTCGTTTCGATTTTATTATTTAAACCGCTATCGCCTAAGTAAAATTCTTTTAAGTAGGCAAGGTGGTTTCTTGTGTTTGATGCAATTTCATCTAGATTGGATTCCATTTGTGCCGTAAAATGTAAGTCCACTAAATCCGGGAAATGAGCTTTTAACAAATTGATAACGGCAATCGCGCAAAAAGTTGGGATTAACGTATGTTGCTTAATTTGTATATAACCACGTTGTACGATTGTATCTAGAATAGAAGCGTACGTACTTGGACGACCGACTCCTTCCGTTTCTAAAACTTTAATTAAACTTGCTTCGCTATATCGTGCTGGCGGTTGCGTTTTATGAGAACACACAAGCAGATCTTCACAACCTAACGAATCGCCTTTTTTAAAAGGTGGCAAAATGATTTCTTGGTTATCTAAAGCTTCTTCCGGATTATCTGAACCTTCTACATAAGCACGAAAAAACCCCGGAAAATCAATGCGTTTTCCTGTTGCTGAAAATAAACAGTCATCTGCTTTAATTGTTGCTTTAATATGCGTTTGTTTTGCGTTCTTCATTTGACAAGCTAACGTACGCTTCCAAATGATTTCATATAAACTAGATTCATAGCCGGTTAAACCGGTTTCGGCTGGCGTGGCAAAGTTGTTACCTGCCGGACGGATAGCCTCATGGGCTTCTTGTGCGTTTTTGCTTTTAGACGTATACGAACGTACTGTTGTATGTAGGTATTCTTTACCATATAGCGCAGTTACTTGCTTTCTTGCCGCTTTAATTGCTTCTTGAGACAAGTTAACCGAATCAGTACGCATATAGGTAATAAACCCTTTTTCATATAACGATTGGGCGACTTGCATACATCGCTTGGAAGAAATACGCAATTTACGTGATGCTTCTTGTTGTAAAGTCGAAGTGATAAAAGGAGCTGCCGGTTGCCTTGTTGACGGCTTTTCTTCTATGTTGGCAACTTCCCAATCAGTAGAGCTTAAATTCTTTTTTAATGCTTTTGCTTGTTTTTCGTCTAATATAACAAAGTTCTTATTAGCAACCGGTTTCCCTGTTTTCGAATCAAAGTCTTTAGCTGTAATTAAACGTTTGCCGTCTATTGTTTGCAATTTAGCTTTAAACGTATTGTCTTGAAAAGAAAGCGATGCTTCTAGATCCCAATATTGTGCGGTTACAAAA
Organism: SAR324 cluster bacterium; assembly: GCA_002995645.1. Classification (GTDB taxonomy): domain Bacteria; phylum SAR324; class SAR324; order XYD2-FULL-50-16; family HCM1; genus HCM1. The sequence continues at coordinate 19,703 of PUHO01000003.1, forward strand.
GCATGCCTTGCTATTTCTCTTTCTACTAATAAACGAATAGCAACAGATTGTACTCGCCCTGCTGAAAGCCTCGGCGCTATTTTCTTCCATAATAAAGGAGAAAGTCCGTAGCCTACTAACCTATCTAAAATACGTCTTGTTTCTTGTGCGTATACTAGCGGGTAATTGATTTCCCTTGTTTCTTGCAAAGATTTAAGGATCGCTTCTTTTGTAATTTCATGAAATACCATGCGTTTAAAAGGAATAGACGGCTTTAACACTTGCATAAGATGCCAAGCTATGCTTTCTCCTTCGCGGTCCTCGTCTGTTGCGAGTAGTAATTCATCATGTGTACGAAGCTCTTTTTTTAATTTGTCTATAAGTGTTTTTTTCCCACTTGTAAGAATATATAAAGGCTGGAAATCTTTTTCTATGTTAATTCCCAATGTTGCCCATGATTCTTGTTTATACTTTGCCGGGATTTCTTTTGCTGATTTAGGTAAATCCCGAATATGTCCCATAGAAGAAATAACAGTATATCCTTTAGGAAGGAACTTTTGTATTGTTTTTGCTTTTGTTGGGGACTCAACTATAATTAAAGACGACATATGCTTATTTTGATATAGAAGATTGCTTAAAAGGAAGCGTTGTGCGTACTGATCCCGCAAAACGCGAATCACTTACGCCGTAACGTATATTTGTATTTGGATTAATGGCAATGCCTTGTAATGCCGTATCTGGAATAAAGTCTTGCAAAATATGCCCTTGTTTTTGCAAGGTTTCTTTTTCTTTTTTAGAAAATAAATCTTTTTCTAAAAATAATACGTTTGAGCGCATACTTTGATATATACGTTTTTCACTAATAGCATTAGCAAGGGATTTTTTATTGTCTATAAAACTAATGATAGCCTGACCAATTGCCGGCACAATTTGAGAGCCGCCTTTAGTTCCTATGGCAAGAATAGCACGAGATTTATCTTTTTTGTCAAGTATAATGGTCGGCGTCATAAAACTAATCATTTTTTTACCCGGTTTCATTAGGTTAGCATGATTATCTTTAATAAAGCCTTTTCTCTCTGGTAAATTAAAAGAAAGAATAGAGTTATTCATAACAATACCGGTATAATCCGGAATAATACCGGAACCAAAAGTAGAAGATAAAGTAAACGTATTGTTCACAATCGTACCTTCTTTATCAATTACCACAAAATGGCTAGTTTCTTTGTCGTTATATTCAAACGGTTTTCCATGCCTAATATGCGCTAGTTCTGTTGCTCTTTTATGATTGATTTTTAATGCAATACTCCTAGCATATTTTTTAGATATTAAACCATAAATTGGTAGGTTTGTAAAATCAGAATCACCGGCATATTTTTGATAATCTGCATTGGTATATTTTGCTATTTCAGTAAGTAAATGAATACGTTGTATTGGCGTTTGCTTTGTAAGACGCATTCTTTCGGCAAGGTTTAAAAACTCTAGTAAAGTAATCCCGCCGGCACTTGGCGTAGGCATAGTAAGAATAGGGTAGCCGTGATAGGAACCTTGTAGCGGTTTACGAATTGCCGTGTAGTATTGTGTAAAATCACTCCTTCGCAGCGCATTTTTGTATTTTTTAAAAGGAAGAGAAAGAAAATAAGCTATTTTACCACGATAAAAGGCTTTGCTTCCGTCTTTTGCAATTAAAGTTAAAGAATGAGCTAAGTCGCTTTGTTGTAATAAATCCCCTTCTTCATAGGGATCGCCGTCAGAATGAAAAAAGATTTTTTTTGCGTTTTCATCGTCTTGCAATTTTTTTGTGCTTTTACGAATGGCTTCTTCTAAAGGCGCAGATACAACAAAACCTTCTTTTGCTAGTTGGATTGCCGGTTGCATGACTTTACTTAGCGGCATTGTGCCATATTTTTGCAAAGCAATCGCAAGCCCGCTTGTTGTTCCGGGCGTTGCTACTTGGTTATATTTAACGGAAAAATTTAAATTCTCCGGATCTTCCATGATTAAAGGCGATTTTTCACGATAATCAATACTAATTTTCTTGTGTATTTTAGGTAGGTAGATAAGCATAAAGCCACCACCGCCAAGCCCGCACGCATCAGGACGAAGAACAGACAAAGCAAAACCAACGGCAACCGCCGCATCAACAGCATTACCGCCTTGTTTAAGTATCATAATGCCAATTTGGGAAGCTACGTCGTTTTCTGTAACAACAATGCCTTTTTGTGATGCTAGTTCTTTTGTATCTTCTTCGGGATCTATGCTAAATCCCGGCGTTTCTTCTGAATCGTCGCTAGCTTCGGCAATCTCCTCACTCGGTTTCGTTGGTTCTTCCAGATCGCTACTCGGTTTCGTTGGCTCTTCCAGATCGGTACTCGGTGCCGGTGGTTCCTTAGCAGTCGTACTCACAGAAGGGGCTTCCTTCTGTGGCGATTTATTTACATCTGTTACTATTGTTTTTGCTATAACAGACGGACAAATAAGGATAAAGCTACAGTAAAGAATAAAATATTTCATATATCTTAGATCTTAAGTAAATAGGTATTCTTCTTGTAAAGAAGCAAAAAAGTATTGATTAGGCGCTAATGGTAAATCTAAAATATATCTTCGTATTACGTCAAGTGCTATGTTAGTAACAAGGTTTTGAAAGACGACGCGATCTCTTTTTATAAGATAAGATAGCACGACTATAGGTTTATCTTGTTTTGCAATGCCAATCCACACTGTGCCAACAGGGGCTTGTTCCACTCCCTGCCCGGGACCGGCTAAACCGGACGTAGCAATAATATAATCTGATTTAACTGCCTTGTAAGCGCCTTGTAACATAGCTAAGATAGTTTCTTTACTCACTGCGCCGCATTGTGTTAACGTTGCTTCCGGAACTTGTAAAACACGTTGTTTTGCTTCGTAAGTATAGGTTACTAATCCCGCGTTTACAACAGAAGATGCGCCGTCTAAACGTATTAAACTATCTACAAGCCTGCCACCGGTGCACGACTCGGCAAAGCTAATTGTTTCTTTTCTTTCTTTTAATAGATCTAACACAGTTTGCGGTAACGACTTAGTTTCACTAAAAACGTAGTCTGCTAATAATTCTTTAATTTCTTGGTGCCTTTGTTTTGCAAACGTAACGGCTTGTTCTTCTGTTGGCGTTATTTTTATTTCTGTAATCGGGATACTAGCACGAAAACCAAGTTCTATTTTTTCTTTTTGCCATGTCGTTTCCGGGATAGCATGGTAAATGATGTCTTGTAATTTACTTTCTCCCATACCTAGGCTATGTAAATGAAAGACAGGTAACGCTACGCTACTAGGGATTTGCTTTTGTATATCTTGGATAAGCGTCTCGCGAAAAATAGCTTTCATTTCAGCCGGAACACCGGGCAAGGCGTATAATATGGCTTCGTTAATATGAGTACGAAAACCAAGGGCTAACCCAACGGGATTAGGGAACGGAACAACGTTTAACGGCAAAGCGGCTTGTTTGTAAAATATATCTTCTTCAGGAACTTTACGATCTAGCTTTTTTTCTAAGTGCGCTAGTGCCATTTGATGAATACGTAGTTTTTGCTTTGTTACCTCTGCAACCGCCCTGTTAGTGTAGTCGTCAGCTGTAAGCCCCATTCCTCCGTTTAAAATAATTAAATCAACTTGCTTTGCTAGTAAGTTAATATAAAAAATAATTTGATCTAAGTTATCTGGTAAAATTACTTTTATTTTAACTTGAATAGCTAGCTTGTTTAATTCTTCTGTTAAAAATAAAGAATTCGTTTCTAGTAAGCTAGCGTCTAAAAGCTCGTTGCCTGTTAATAATAAAGCGGCAGTTGCCGTTGCTGTTTTCATAATGATAATTTTAAATTATAATAAAAGATTAGATTTTAGCCTTATTAATAATGTAGTATATAGAACTAGACTACATGCAACTTAGTTACTGTTTTATTTAAGGAGTTAATTTGGAAAAATTACGTATAGGAATTATTCCAGAGTTAAATAGTATGCCTCTATTTTATAGTATTTTAGAAAATAAAGCGCGTTATGAAAGTATATTTTCTTTTACTATAGCAAAAGTGCATCAATTGAATCAAATGATGCAAGAAGGTAAGCTAGATATATCGGTTTGTTCTTCTTTGAACTATGCTTTTAATAAAGAAGCCTATTTTGTATTGCCTGATATTTCTATTAGCTCTATTGGTGCGGTTAAGTCTATTTATTTATTTTCTAGCGTTCCATGGGAACAACTAGAAAGAACTACCGTACAAGTAACAAAAAATTCATTAACAACAATATATTTATTATCTTCTTTATTATTTGGACGTAACGTTACTTATACGCAAGAAAAAACAACAGAGGCAAGCGCGCTTTTGCTTACCGCCAATGAAGCAATTACGCATTTTTACACAAACCCAACAAAATACGTATACGACTTAGGTGAGATTTGGTATCAAAAATATCAATTACCTTTTGTGTATGCGCTTTGTCTTGCACGAAAGGACATAGCAGAACATAAAAAAGAATTGCTTTGCCAACTGCATACTATTTTACTTGAAGCAAAAAAAACAAGAGCGGTATACTATGAAAATATAGCAAAACAATATGGTAAAGGTGTTTTTCCTTATAAAAAAGATTGTATTGCCTACTTAGAAAATCTTTCTTACGACTTAAGTAAAGAACATCAACAAGGCTTTTTATCTTTTCAAAAAATACTACTAGAGCAAAAAGTTTTAAATCAAGTGGCAGATTTTACTTTTTTTAATGAAAAAACAGATTGAAATTATAAATCTACTGTAAATAAACACTTGCCATATAATAAATAAGAATGTTACAATAATCAAGCAATTTGAAAAAGCATAATACTATGCTTAATACATTGACTTTGATTTCAACTTTTATAAATTATATTAATAGTAAACGCTATGAGCAAAGAATTAGAATTAACCAGAAACATTGGAATTTCAGCCCATATTGATAGTGGAAAAACAACTTTGACTGAAAGGATTTTGTATTACACAGGAAAAATCCATAAAATCGAAGAAGTGCGCGGTGGTGGCGATGGAGCTACAATGGATCATATGGAACTAGAAAAAGAAAAAGGTATTACAATCACTTCTGCGGCTACGACTGTATTTTGGAAAGAAAATAAGATTAATATTATCGATACGCCGGGTCACGTTGATTTTACTGTAGAAGTGGAAAGATCACTTCGCGTGCTTGACGGTGCTATTATGATTTTATGCGCTGTGTCTGGAGTACAATCGCAATCTATTACAGTCGATCGCCAAATGAAGCGATATCGCGTTCCTAGAGTTGCCTTTATTAATAAAATGGACAGAATGGGCGCCGATCCTTTTAAAGGTATTGCTGATTTACGTGATAAATTAGGACATAACGCCGTTGCCGTTCAATTGCCTATTGGTAAAGAAGAAAACTTTGAAGGTATTGTTGATCTTATTACAATGAAAGCTTACTACAATGATGGTGGTGAAGGTGAAAACGTTATTGTAAAAGAAATACCTGCGGACATGCAAGCTGAAGCGGAAAAAATGCGCGCTGAAATGTTAGAAGCTATTTCTATGTTTGACGATCAAATGATGGAAGATCTTCTAGAAGGAAAAGATATTGCTGAAGAAGCTATTCATAATGCTATATGGAAAGGTGTTAATAGCTTAGAGTTTACCCCTGTATACATGGGCTCGGCTTTCAAAAATAAAGCAGTACAACCTTTGCTTGACGCTGTTTGTCGCTATTTACCTTCGCCAACAACGGCGCAACCAACAAAAGCGTTTGATATTAAAAACGATAGAGAAGAAATTTTGATTTCACCTGATCCGGATAAACCGCTTATTGCTATGGCGTTCAAAATTACAGAAGAGCAATTCGGACAGTTAACTTACACAAGGATTTATCAAGGAACTTTACGAAAAGGTGACACAATATATAATTCTAGAACTGGTAAAAAAGTGCGTGTAGGGCGTTTAGTTCGTATGTTTTCCAATGACAGAGACAATATAGACTTTGCTAGTGCCGGCGATATTATTTCTATGGTTGGCGTTGATTGTGCTTCTGGGGATACTTTTTGCGATGATGCGATTACTGTTGAATTAGAAGCTATGTACGTTGCCGATCCGGTTGTTTCGCTAGCCATTACTTGTAGTGATGCTGATGCGAGTGCAAGAATGTCAAAAGCGCTTAGCCGTTTTATGAAAGAAGATCCTACTTTCCACGTTCGTACAGATGAAGAAAGCGGAGAAACGATTATTTCCGGTATGGGTGAATTACATTTGGAAATTTATATTGAACGTATGCAACGTGAATACAACGTTCCTATTGAAGTGGGCGCGCCACAAGTTAATTATCGTGAAGCAATTACTACGCAGGCTAAATTTGATTATACGCATAAAAAACAAACTGGTGGTTCCGGTCAATATGCTTGTGTAATTGGATCTATTGAACCGCTTGGCGTTGATTCAGAAGAAGAATTTGAATTTGAAAACCTAGTTCGTGGTGGTAATATTCCATCTGAATATATTGGTGCTTGTGAGACTGGTTTTAAAGATATTATGGACGAAGGTCCGCTTGCTGCTTTCCAAATGGTGGGCATTAAAGTTAATCTTGTAGACGGTAAATATCATGATGTGGATTCAAGCGATATGGCGTTCCGTCTTTGTGCAAGACAAGCTATGCGCGAGGCGATCCGAGCTGCTAATCCGCAACTATTAGAACCTATGATGCATGTAGAAGTAGAAACGCCTAGTGAATTCCAAGGTGGGGTTATTGGCGATTTAAGTTCTAGAAGGGGTATTATTGGCGGATCTGATGCTCGTGGTGACGCTACTGTAATTACAGCAACAGTGCCTCTTGCCGCTATGTTTGGTTATGCTACGGCACTTCGATCCGCAACGCAGGGAAAAGCTAGTTTTACTATGGAATTTGAAAAGTACGCAGCTTGTCCACGTAATGTTCAAGAAGACGTAATCGCGACAAGAAAAGAAAGACTTGCCGCTATGGAAAATGAATAATGCAATTATTATAATTGGATTATAATTATTCTATAATAAAAATAAGGTCTATCTTTATGATAGGCTTTATTTTTATTGCCCTTCCCGCTTAGCAATAGCTAACTTCTTTTGCTAGCTGCTTCCATATTATTTTAATCAAGAAAAGAAAGCTTGTAAATAACCATAAATCGCAAGCAACTACCCTTTATCGTTTGCCGCTTTTAGCTTTTGCCGTTTAGTAATAAGCAACTAGTCGTTATCATTTGCCGCTTTCAGTTCCTGCCGTTTAGCAATATCTATTTTCTTTTGCTGTTCTTGTAAGTGATTCCACTTTTCAATAAGCGCATCTAATCCTTCTTGATCGTGTAATCGCCTGTAAATATCAATTAATAAAGATAGGATTTTTTTTGTGGGGTGTATTTCTAAAGCATTTGTCAACAGCTCAATCGCTGCGACAAAATTATTTTGCCCAAGAAAAGTATAGACTTATAACTATAACCTGCCAGCAACTAGTTGTTATCGTTTGCTGCTTTCAGTTCCTGCCGTTTAGCAATAAGCAACTATTCTTTATCGTTTGCCGCTTTTAACTCTTGCCGTTTAGCGATATTTTGTTTCTTTTTTTTTGGGGGGGAGTGATGCCACTAATAAAGATAACGACTCGCTAGTTGCTTCCACATTATTTTAATCAAGAAAAACATAGGTTTGTAACTACAAATCGCAAGCAACTATTTTTTATCGTTTGCCGCTTTTAGTTCCTGTTGTTTAGCAATAAGCAACTGCTCGCTATCGTTTGCTGTTTTCAGTTTCTGCCGTTTAGCGATATTTTGTTTCTTTTTTTGGGGGAGTGATGTACGAATCAAGATAACGACTCGCTAGCTGTTACAAAATTATTTTGCCCAAGAAAAGAAAGCTTGCCTTCTAGTATTGATAAAACTACAAATCGCAAGCAACTAGTCGTTATCATTTGCCGCTTTTAGCTTTTGCCGTTTAGCAATAAGCAACTACTCGTTATCATCTGCCGCTTTTAGCTTTTGACGTTTAGCAATCTTTAGCTTTTTTGGGGGGAGTGATGCCACTAATAAAGATAATTACTTATTAGTTACTACAAAATTATTTTGCCCAAGAAAAATTGTAAGCTTGTAAATAACTATAAACCGCAAGCAACTACTCGTTATCATCTGTCGTTTTCAGTCCCTACCGTTTAGCAATAAGCAACTACTCGTTATCATCTGCCGCTTTCAGTTCTTGCCGTTTAGTAATAGCTAACTGCTTCCACATTATTTTAATCAAGAAAAGAAAGCTTGCCTTATAGTATTGATAAAACTACAAACCGCAAGTAACTACCCTTTATCATTTGCCGCTTTCAGTTCTTGCCGTTTAGCAATAAGCAACTAGTCGTTATCGTTTGCCGCTTTTAGTTCCTGCCGTTTAGTAATATTGTATTTCTTTTGGTAGGAGTGATGCCACGAATCAAGATAACGACTCGCTAGCTGTTACAAAGTAATTGTAATCAAGAAAAGTTATAGGCTTATAACTAATTATAAACCGCAAGCAAATACTTATTATCGTCTGCCGCTTTCAATTCTTGCCGTTTAGCAATAAGCAACTAGTCGTTATCGTTTGCTGCTTTCAGTTCTTGCCGTTTAGCAATATCTAATTTCTTTTGCTGTTCTTGCTGGTCTTGTAAGTGATTCCACTTTTCAATAAGCGCATCTAATCCTTCTTGATCGTGTAATCGCTTGTAAATGTCAATTAATAAAGATAGGATTTTTTTTGTGGGGTGTATTTCTAAAGCATTTGTCAACGGCTCAATCGCTGCGACAAAATTATTTTGCCCAAGAAAAGTTTGCGCTTGCATGTGGTATTCATGATACTGTTTTTGCTTGCGTTCTTTCAGTAAGTCAGCTGTTAGTTTGTCATATAAGTTGGTCAAATGTTGTATTTCACTTTCATTATTTTTTGCATTATAAACAGAAATAATTTTTTGCAAAACTGCTTTTGTAGTGAAAAGCTCAAGCGCTAAGGAAAATAAACTTAAAGCTACTTGAGATTTTCTTGCCCTAAACGCTTTAGTGCCTTCTTCCATTAAAGTACTATATCTTGTTTGTGCGTATTCTTGTAAGTTTGGATCGTCGGCTTTTATAGCTAACCCTTTTTGAACGGCTTCAAGGCTTTCTCTTGTTTGTTGATTCGCTTCTAGTGTTTTCGCTAATTTAAGCCAACTTTGCGGGGCTTTGGTTTCGTTTGCAATAATTTCATAATAGGAAATAGCAACCGGTAAATTTCCTTGTTCTACTGCGGAATCGGCTTTTTCTTCTAATTCTTTTGTTAAATATATACCACCGGATATTTCAAGTAGATTTGCACCTATGAGTAAATATTTAAACGCATTTAGCCACTTTTTTTCCATTAAATAGAGTTTACCTAAATTAATAAAAGCATAGCGGTTATACGGATTTTCATTGAGAAATTGATATAATAATTCAATAGCTGTTTTTGTATTTTGTGTTTTGTATAAACAAATAGCATACAAAATAGGAGAATAAGAAAAGAATGCCCTTACTTTTCTATCTGTGACAATAGTACTAATGATTGCTAACGCATTTCCATATTGTCGTTCTTTAAGGTATAAGAGAGATAGATTCAATGAAAATATATTCCAAGCTTCAGAGCGTTCTTCTTTATGAGACAATTGTTGTTCGATCATTTGAATTTGATCTTTTCTTGTAATCTCAAGAGGTTGCTTTGAAATAGCTTCCATTTTTTTTGTAATTTTATTTGCTTCGTCCGGGTCGCCCATTGCCTGCACATGTTGTGCACTTAAAACCTCAAGCATAGTTGCTTTGTCTTGTTCTTTAACAAGCTCAATTTCAAGGTTAATGGTTTCAATAAAACTGGTTTCCGTATTGGCTTCTTCCCAAAAAGGCGGGTATATAAACTCTTTTTTCAAAAAGGGAGTAAGAGCTTGCGCTATTTCTTGATCATATTTATTAACTTTCGCTTTTGTTGCGGCATAATTATATAATGCAAACGTAAAGGAAGAGTCTATTTGCAGAGCATACGTATAAAATTCAATAGCTTGGGAGTCATTGTCTACTTGCCTTGCCACATTACCAAGGTAATTAGCTAACTCTTTATCTTGTTTTCTATATCTTTGTACTACTATGCCAACAGTTAAGATACTTTCAAGTGAACCGGTACGTTTGATATCCTCAAAAAACTGATCTAAATTTGGTTTAATATCAATAGAAAAAGAGTTTAGCTTTTCTAATTCAATAGCAGCTTGTTTATATAATAGTCCTTGTAAAAGCTGAAAAACTTGATTGAAAAGTTGTTTTAGCTTTATATCTTCGTCTTTTTTAGTAAAAGAAAATAATTTTAACATAAATAGCTAATTAAAAATAAATGTAATCAATATTTATTATTGTATGCTATTTTACAATACTAAGCAAGATAAGTTAACAGAAAGTACAAGGAATTACATTGCAAATTATTATAATATTTAAATAATCTTAAGCAAGATAAAACAATAGCATTATACTTTATTATGATTGCTATTACTACTATTATTATGCGTATAGGTTTTGTTCTTATAATATTTGTTATTATTATAATACCTTGGTTTTTTATTATCGTAATAGGTATGATTATACGGTTTATTGCGCCAATTACCGTACATAGCGGCAAGGTGCGCCGTTGTAAAGATAATATATAAAATACTAATAATATTTTCTGTTGTACAAATAAACTGAGAAATATAAATAGTCGGGGTAATATTAGTTAACCCGGTGTGCGTTAACATAGTGTAGCTATAAAAGAAAAGGTTTTGTAAGCTAACGTTAGCATTCATATTCCCATTAACAGCAAAAGCCGCTTGTGCAAACCATTGTATAGATAATTGCGTTAAAGTCCAGTATATAAAAGTATAAATACTACCGAGCAGTAAGAACGTGGTAATAATGGCAATAACAATATCGTTTGTATGCCTGCTTTTTTTGAAAATATAGCGAATCAAGAAAAAGAATAGCGATATTTTAAGTGTCAGTAAGGCAATAAAACTAAAAATAAGTACTTGTGAAAACATATAACTTATGCTTGCCGAAACAGCGAAACACAAGGTAAATACGCCAATAATATAAGGGATTTTATGATTAGCACGAGATATATCATAAAAGAAATACGCGCCTACCATTCCCATTCCTGTATAAAGTAAAAAACTAAGAATATGTATGAATAAAGGGCTAACAGGCAGTGCGAACGAGATATCGCCTAGTAAGTTAAAAATTAAAAGAAAGAGTAAACTTTTTCTGTATTTTTGATAAGGTGCTTTTTTCACTGTAGAGATCTTTGATTAAAGGGTATATGTATAACTAATAAGTTAGTTTTTTTTATTTGAATGCGGTTTTGTTTTTTCTGTTGATTCTTTTTCACTAGGATTAAGAATAGAATCGCTCCAAGTGTTTGTAAAGTCTTTTTTTGTTTCATTAAGTACTTTTTTTATGTCTTGTATGTGATCGTCTTGATCTAATTCATAATAAAGCCCGTATTTGATTTCATTCATACTTTTTTTTACTTGCCTAAGTACCTTTGCAAATTTACGAGTAAATTCAGGTAGCCGATTCGGTCCAACAAAGATAATTGCAATAATAGCAATTACAAGCATTTCAGAGAATCCAATATTAAACATAAGTCCTACTTTGTAAAATTAATTTTTTAATTAGCTTTCTTTTGATTAAGCAAGGTTTGGAAATACGTTTGCCATGCCGTATTATTCCATTTTCTTGCGCCCATAACGGTACCTATAATTTTATGATCTTTTGTTACAAGTAAGGTTAAAGGAAAACTAGGCGGGTTAATATAAGTTTCCCATTTTTTATTTTTATCTACGGCAATAGTTAACTTCGTAGGATGTTTGGTTGTGAAACTTTGTATTTTTTCTTTTGATTCGCCAATGTTAATAGCCACTACTTGCAAATTACCTTTAAATTTAGATTCTAATTTTTCAAAATCAGCTAATTCTTTTTGGCAAGGAATGCACCAAGTAGCCCAGAAATTAAGGAGAATAAACTTGTCTTTACTTATGGTATGTGTTTTTTCGTCTAAAGTAACGTATTGCTCTTGTTGCAAACTAGCAGCCGGCGTCATTTTAGTAATGCCAAGTAATTTGGCTGTTGGTTTATCTTTTGTTTGGCAAGCCGTTAATAGCAAAGAAAAACAAAGCAATAAAACGAGAAAAAAACGATTTTTCATAAAAGTTTTTTAGTTATGATAGTGTGATCCAATAACTTGTGATATATGAGCATAACCTTTTTTTTCTAAAATAGCTAGCAATTCTTTTTTAATATCTTTGACCACGCCGGCACCTTGATAGATTAATCCCGTATATATTTGTACTAAGTTCGCACCTAATGCTAATTTATCAAATACGTCTTGTGCATTAAAGATGCCCCCTGATGCAATAAGCAGCATTTTACCTTGCGTGTGTTGGTAGGCAAGCCTTAATAGTTGATTAGAAGGAGATAATAGCGGTTTGCCACTAATCCCGCCGCTTTGATTGCCTTTTGCTAAAGAAGGGATAAGACTATAGTCTGTTGTTGTGTTGGAAATAATAATTCCTTGAATAGGATAGGATACAAGTATATCTAGCATAACAGAAGCCGTTTTTTGATCCATATCCGGCGCAATTTTAATCCATATTGGCTTGGTCTCGTTTTTTTCTTTAGCTAAACTATAGTAATAATCTAAAATAGGCGAAAGAAAAGAAGCTAATGTATTTTCTTGTTGTAAAGTTCGTAAATTCGCCGTGTTGGGTGATGAAATATTTAAAGTAAAATAACTTGCTTTATCCCATAAGCAGTGAATCCCTTTTTGGTAATCTTCAAACGCCGCTTCTATTGGCGTGTTTTTATTTTTTCCTATATTAATACCAATAGGAACAGACAGAGTATATCGATCTAAATGAGCCGCCATAGCTTCCATGCCTTCGTTATTAAAGCCCATGCGGTTTAATAATGCTTTTTCTTTGGGAAAACGAAACAAGCGCGGTTTAGGGTTGCCTTGCTGTGCTTTTGGCGTTACTGTTCCCACTTCAAGGAATCCGAAACCTAAAGACGAAAGTAAAGGCACCATAGTTGCGTTTTTATCAAAACCGCCGGCTATGCCAATAGGATTGCTAAACTTAATACCATTATACGTTTGTTCTAGTTTTATATTTTCAAAAGCAAAGAAACGACGTATAAGAAAGTGTAGCGGTAAAGTACGAGCGTATATTTTCCCTATTGTTTCAATAATATTGTGTATTGTTTCCGGTGGGATTCGGAATAATATAGGTCGTATTAAAGGATAGATTTGTAGTTTCATGTCTGTCTATTTATGTTTTTGTTGTTTGCATAAATTGCAGCATTTGTTCAAAAGAAGTATCAGTGCTAAATTGACTCAATCGTTCTTGTAATTTTTTTTGAAAGATAGTTTTAAAGTGTAAATTTAATAAAGGATCTAGTTCTTCCAGTTTCAAATTAGCTAATATTTTTTCAAAAATAGGTTCTGTATATTGTTCAATCGCTCTGTTTTCTTGTATTTTTTCTTTAACTAGGTTTGTTAAATTTTCATCTATAATAGCCGCGACTTCTTTTGATTGTAGTATATGATTAATATATTTATTAACGACCGGTTGTATAATAACGTTTTCTTTTTGCCAAGCGTAGTTTTGTACTAATTCGTTAATAGTTTGTTTAATATCGGCATCAATATTAAGTTGCGTTACGTCTATCGCGTCGACAAGTTGCGCAAGTAATTTATTCGTTACCGGGCTTAATATATTCGGATTATCTTGCGTTATTTTTAAGCTGTTTTCATTAATTTGTTGTATGATTTTTTGCGTTGTTTGTTCTGTAAGCTTATTTGTTGTAAGCGATTGTATATGTTGCGAAACAAGTTCATTTGCTTTGTTTTTAATACTCATATCACTATCATTTGCAAGATATTCGTCTGCTTTTTGATTTATTTGTTCATGCAGCCGTTCTTGTATACCCAAAGGAAGCGAATCTTCCGTTATTTTACTTAGTATTTGCTGGATTAATATGTCTACTTGTTCATCAATATTAGATTGTTTTTGAGAAATAATATTTTTTGATATACCAGAGAGTAAAGTCTGTTCTACTATTTCTTGTATTTGATTACTAAGTTGCGGCGTTTCCACTTGAAGCAAGTTTTTTTCTAATAGTGCGTTTGATAAAGATTGCACTGACTGCGGCGGGTTTGTTGTTAACGTGGTTTTTATTTTTGTAATAAAAATATCGTAAAGCTTATTTTTAATATCATTGTCTAATTGTTTTTTTGCAAACTCTTGTACTAGTGCGTTACCTTGCCTCATAAGGGCGCTTTGCGTGGCTTCGTTAGTAACGTTCAATTGAAATTGTTCCACTAAAGCGGTGTTAAGAATTTCTTGAATTGTAATTTCCGTTTTTGCCGTAATTAAACTAGAGATGGTTTTAACGTATTTCTTTTGAATAGCCGGGATCGTTTCTTGTTGAAACATTTCTGCCAATTGTTGCGCTGATGTTGGCTCAAAAGGAAGAGATCGTGCGTTTTTGTATAAAATATTAAGGGCGTGCATAGTTTTGCCAAAAACAAGCCAAGGCAGGATAAAATAAGTATAAAAAAAAGATCGCATAAAACTAGATATTGCTTTAGTAAAGGTTGTTTTGCTAAAGAGGTTGTTATTATTGTGTATTTTTTAATCCATAAACACTACTTCTAAAATAGATAGTAGACTTATATTGTTATAAATAGTACTATATAAAGTCAAGAATAAAAATTGATTTTATAACATAAATAATAAAAAAACTAGTCGTTTAACAAAGGTTACTATTAAGACGCTAATAAAGAACTAGTAAAGAGCATGCAAAAACAAGAAGCTAAGAAGCGGCTAGAAGAGTTGCAAGCAACGTTAAAACAATACGCAGAAGCCTATTACAAAAACGAAGGGATTGTTTCCGATTCGATGTATGATGCATTATACCAAGAAGTACAATCTATAGAAGCGCGTTTTCCCGAGTTGCAAACAAAGCAATCTGTTACGCAAACAGTAGGCGCTAGTTTATCTGATAAATTTGATCATAAAACGCATTCTACTGCCATGTATAGCTTGTCTAATCAATATAGCGTGGCAGATTTGCAAGAATGGTATAAACGGTTAAGCGACACTTTACAACAAGATAAACTTGCTTTTGTGTGTGAGTTAAAAATAGACGGCGTTGCCTTGTCCTTAGTATACGAACAAGGAAAGCTAATAGAAGCTTTAACAAGAGGGAACGGGACGTCTGGCGATGTGATTACACAAAACGTATATAATATTGTGCAAGATATCCCTTTAACCATTGCTAGTAAAACAAGAACGGTTGTTCGCGGTGAGGTATACCTTACAAAAACGCAATTTGCTTTGTTAAACCAAGAAAGAAGCCAACAAGGACAAGAAGAATTTAAGAATCCTCGTAATACTGTTTCCGGAAGTTTACAACTCAAATCAGTAGATGTAATTCGCAAGCGAGGGCTTCGCTTTTTTGCTTATGATATAGTGGAAGGCGACTTGTCTAATCAACATTGGGATAATTTAGCATTACTTAAATCATATCAATTTAACGTAAATAAAGAAGGCAAAAAATGTGAAACCCTAGAAGAGGTTATTGCTTTTTACGAAAGTTGGACAGAAGAAAACAGAAAAAAGCTAGATTTTGAAATAGACGGGCTAGTTATTAAGCTGAATAATATAGAGTTACGTACGGCAGTGGGGTATACTGTTAAATTCCCACGTTGGGCAACAGCTTGGAAGTTTAAAACAGAGCAAGCGCGATCCCGGTTATTATACGTTAAAAATACAGTTGGTCGCACTGGTGTGATCACGCCGCTTGCCTATATTGAGGCAGTTATGCTTGGCGGTACAAAAGTACAAAGAGCGTCTTTATATAACTATGATCAAGTAAAGCAACTAGGCGTGTTTGAAGAGGATTTGTTAATTATTGAAAAAGGCGGCGAAATTATTCCTAAAATTGTTGCGGTTTTGCCAGATGAAAGAAAACCGGACGCTTTGTCTTTAACGCCGCCAACACATTGCCCTGTGTGTGAACAGGAGCTAGAACAAGAAGAAACCTTGCTTCGTTGCGTTAATATATTGTGCCCGGCGATTCGTAAAGAAAAAATAGTATTTTTTGCTTCTAAAAATGCGATGGATATACAAGATTTAGGCGGGCAAACAGTATCCTTTTTATTTGATGAACGTTTGTTACTTGATATAGACGATATTTATAGTTTAAAAAATAAAAAAGAAGAACTCGCGCAATTAAAAGGCTTTGGCGAAAAATCAATAGAACGCCTTCTTGCCGGTATAGAAAAGACTCGTGAACCGGAGTTGGGCAATTTTATTTTTGCTTTAGGGATTCGCCATATTGGCAAAGTAAGCGCTAACCTTTTAGCAAAAAACTATAAAACACTTGCTGCCTTCCAACAAGCTAAAGCCGATGAATTAGCTCAGATTAACGGTTTAGGTGAAATGATGTGCGATAGTGTTATACAATGGCTTGAATCTCCTTTAAATCAAGCGTTACTGAATCGCCTAGAAGAAAAGGGAGTGCGCCCTAAAGATGCCAAAGAAGAAACGAAAGGCCATTTTTCAACACAGAAAATTGTTTTAACCGGCAAACTAGGGGAATCCAGGATTATATGGAAAAATCGCCTTGAAACGCTTGGTTTTCAAGTTATGTCCGCTATTAGCAAGCAAGTAGATTATGTTCTTGTTGGCGAAGGTGCGGGATCAAAGCAAAAAAAGGCGCAACAGTGGGGCGTTATTATTATTGATGAAGCTATAGCGCAAGAACTAGGGAAAACTATTTTTACAAAAGAAGATATTATGCAATATCTACAAAATAATGAAAGCCATGTTTAAGAAAAAAATTAATAAAAAAAATATTATTATTGTAGGTGCCGGTGAAAGGGGTTTATACATAGCCTATGCTTTTGCTGCAGAAGAAAATCTTAACGTAACGATCATTGATTTAGATCCGGTACGTTTGCAAGCTGTGCAAAGTTCGCTAAACGCCGTTGGCATTGTTGGCGACGCGCTTTCTCCGCTTGTCTTAGAAGAAGCAGGCATTCAAAACGCGGATATTTGCATTACTTGCACGAACTCAGACGAAACTAATATAGTTTGCGCTTTAATAGCAAAGCAACAATATAATATTGCCCAATGTATTGCCGTAAGCTCAGACGGTTTACGTAATCGTAGTATATTAAAACGAATTAAAGCACAAATAGACATTGTTAACACCTCGGCAGTAACCACAATTGCAACTTTAGCAGTGGGACGGATTCCTTTAGCAACAGAAGCTTCTTCTTTTGGGAATAATACCCTTTTGTTTATTGGGTATCGTGTGAATGAAGAATCGCCGTGGGTACATAAAAAAATAGCGGAAATACGGGAACAAGCAGAAGGAACGCAATTTATTATTGCCTGCGTTATTCGTGACGGTGCAGTTATGATTCCATCTGGAGATAATAAACTACAACCGTATGATTATGTGTATATTATTTTTTTACGTGAAGAAATGCAAATGATTAACGACATGTTACACGTTTCTATTGAACCAATGCAAAAAGCTATTGTTTTTGGTTATGGCGATACGGTGAATCAATTTGTTTCCGGTTTGTTACGTAATCATTATAATGTTACTCTAATCTGTCCTCATGGCGAAAAACTACCGGCAATCCAAAAATATTTTTCTCATAGACCGCGTTTCAAAGCGGTTACCGGCGATGCTTCTTCTATGAAATTACAATTGCAAAAAGAAGTGTCCCGCGCTTCTCTTTTTGTTTCTGCCGTACCGGAAGATTATGTTAATATAGGTACTTGTATTATGGCAAAGTTTCTTGGCGTTAAGAAAACGGTTGCTTTTGTTAATACCTATAATTTATTTGACGCAGCGCAAAGCGAAGATATTGACGGTATTATTTCTCCTAGATTATTAGTAGCAAGGGAAGTGAAAAAACTAGTTTTTAAAACGCCGTCTACTATTAACTATACGACAATTGGGGAAACCAATATGGAAGTAAGGGAATTGCTTATCCCTGAAACGAGTCCGGTTGTGGATAAATGTATTAAAGATTTAAAATTGCCGAAAAATTACCTTATTGGAGCGGTTATTCGTAAGAATGTTAGTCTTATTCCCAATGGGGATACGCTAATACAAGCGCTTGATACGATTGTTCTTTTTACTTTGCTTGAAGAAGTAAATAAGTTATCTAAAGTTTTTGGTGAAGTACAAGAACATAAATAATTTTCTTATAATATAAGTTTTATGAAAGACACCATAGCTGAAATAGTATTCTATTCTCTTTATTTATTTATTTACGGGCTTGTTATATATATGTTTTGGTCATATATATCTGTATTGATTTTTGCCGGTATTTTATCAGGTGTATTTTTGCCGGTATTTCACTTTTTTGTGAATCGCTTACGTTGGGGAGTCTATACGTCGGCTTTTTGTATTTGTGTGCTGATTTGTATTCTTGTTGGCGTTCCTGTGGCTTATTTCCTTTCACATCTTATTGGCGAAGCTGTTAGCTTATTTACGAACGTTCGTGAATTTTTAACAACAGATAAACTGCAAAGTTGGTTTAATAGTAAACACGGATTAACTGACTTTTTGAAACGTATTTTTACCATGTTAAATCTAGAATATCGCCCGGATATGTTGCAAAACTTTTTACTAGATACGGCAAAAACAATGAGTAGCCACTTTTTGGATACAGTGAATACATGGCTTTCAAATATACTGTATTTACTATGGCAGTTTATTATTATGCTTATCCTTATTTTTGGTTTCCTTTCCTATAGTGGGTCTTTACGTAAGTTTGTTGCGAATATATTGCCTTTACCTGAAAGCGAAATAGAGCTTGTTTTTCTTAAGTTTAAACAGATTAACTATGTTACTTTTGTAACGAATGCAATAGGCGGGATTATCCAAGGCGTGTTAGCAGGGATTGCCTTTTATATTGTCGGCATAGATAGCCCGGTTTTTTGGACTATTTTTATGACCTTCCTTGCGTTTGTTCCCATTATTGGTATTTCTATAATCTATATTCCTGCAAGTATATATTTGTATATTTTTGATCCTTCTTTGTGGAAACCAATTTTTCTTTTAATCTTTTGTACTTCCATTGCTCTTTGGGTGGAACAATGGTTTAAACCTAAGTTTATGGGAAGGCAAATAGATACGAATGCTATTTTAATTTTATTAAGTATTATTGCCGGTATTAGTCAATTTGGCGTGCTTGGTATTTTTTACGGACCTTTACTTATATCTGTTTTCTTTACTTTTATTGAATTATATCAAAAACGTAAACAACGTTTCAATGCACAATAAACTTTACATGTAAAAAGTACTTATGCACCTTATTGCTTCTAGTTTTAAAGGAAAAAAAGTTTTTATTACAGGGCATACCGGATTTAAAGGAACTTGGCTTTCTTTATTAATGCTAGAAATGGGCGCCGTTGTTTGCGGCGTTTCCCTTGATGCGAGTCCTTTACGTTTTTTATATCATAAAGCGAAGTTGGAACAGCATATGACAAGTTATCTTTTTGATATGACAGATAGAGAGAAATTAGCTTCTGTTATAACTAGCTTCCAGCCGGATATTGTTTTTCACTTAGCCGCCCAGCCGATAGTAACCGAATCGTATCGCGATCCTGTTACTACCTACCAATCTAACGTAATGGGAACAGTGAGCTTATTACATTGTTTATCTTTACTATCTAAACCGGTTTATACGTTATTTATTACAACAGACAAAGTATATGCCGACACAAAACAAGAAGGCGCCTATACAGAAACGGATACACTAGGCGGACACGATCCTTATAGTGCTTCTAAAGCTTGTTGCGAAATGGTTATTGATTCTTGGCGGCGTTCTTTTTTTCCTGTTACGCAATTTGATTCCCATCAAACTGCCATAGCCATAGCACGTAGTGGTAATGTAATTGGCGGCGGAGATATGAATCCAACAAGGTTGCTTCCTTCTTGTATAGAAAATATACTTGCCGGGCAACCGATTACTTTACATAATCACAATGCAACAAGGCATTTTCAATATATTATAGATGTTATACATGCCTATGCTTTGTTAGTTGCTAAGCTTATAGAAGATCCATATACCTATAGCGAGCCGTGGAATGTGGCGAGTAATGCCGATCAAGCTATGGACGTAGTAAGGTTTGTTAAAACGGTGATTGCTATCTATGGTAAAGGGCAATATATCATATCACAACAACAAAAACCGGAAACGGAATTTTTAGTTTTAGATAATAGTAAGATACAATCAAAACTAGGTTGGATTCCCTCTACGTCCATACAAGAAGCGATTTCACGTAGTGTTGCCTTTTATAAAAAGCAAGACCAAGCTAACGTATATCGTTTAATGCAACAAGAAATACAATATTATTATCAAGAAGGAATAGGAAGGCGTGCTTGCTTATAACGTAACGCCCTAGTTGCTATATAGGCGAGCAGGTGGAAACTTACTAGGTAGATTATAACGGCTATGCCAGAGTGCGTATAATGAATCGCTATGGGATAATCTAGCCATTGTAAGCTATATTTAAGCAAGCTATGCCATATGCTACCGGTAAATTGGATAGGCAAAAAGACTATTTGTTCTATTACCTGCGGTAGCGGTATAAAGTACCCTATGAATAACACAACGCAAGCTAATAAAATTAAAGGTAAAAATATAACGGATAAAAAGAAAATGTGTATATTGTTGTGAATAGGAAAGAATAAAGAGATTTGAGTTTGTAAGTTGGTGATTAAAGGAAAAGTGGCAATAAAAATACTGATACTAATCAAACTTGTTGCAAATAACGTTTTTCCTAATTTAAGCAAAATCGAATCGTTCGTATGTATTTGTGGCAAGAAAGGCAAAGTCCAACAAATAGTAGAAACGCAAAGAGCTGACAAGATAAAAGAAAGATTAGCAATAATAGCCGGATTATATATAGTTAAAAGGTTAATAGAGATTAAGAATAAAAGCCATAGTGAAATATTAAAACCGAAGCTGATAAAAAACCAGTATACTGCAAACATAGTAAAAGAACGTATAGCAGTAATAGGCGATTGGAATAGCCAAAGGCAGGTAAGTAATAAACCAATAGAAAAGAAGCGGATTAGTAATAAAACTTTGCCTTCTTGTGCATAACGATATGAAAAGCGAAAAAAGACAAACATAAAAATAGAAAAGAACAAAGTATATACTAAACCAATATGCAAACCGGACAAAACGAATACATGACGTATGCCAAGTTCGTTTAAATTGGTTTTAACTTCTTTTGAAAGAAATTGACTAGAGCCGCTTACTAATGCCATATAGGCTTGTTGGCTAAATCCTTCTAGATATTGATAGCCTTTGTATAATAGGAATAAAAATAGTGGATTAGCATTAACGATTTTCTTTTCTTGATCTATTTCATGAATATATAGTTTGTCTGCAATTAAAGTATGCTTATCTTGTTGATCTATATGCCATGTATTTGCTGTAATACGTACAGTAGAGTTAAACAGAAAAAAAGGAATAGTTCGCTTTTTCTTTAATTTTAGTTTCCAATAGCTTTGTTTTGCAATCTGTCCTTGTGAAAAACTAGTAGCTTGTATAGCAAGAAGGGAATTTGTTTGTATTCTTTTTTGTAACGGTAGTTTAACAAGTGTGGCTTCTATTTCTGTAGGTACTTGTTTTGCCGCAGTAAAGCTGGTTTGCCATAAAGGCACGGCTTGCCAAAGAATAAGCGCGCCAAAACACAAAGCAAGAAAGCGAAGCGAACGATGATATAAAGCAAAGCCAAGTAATACGAGTTGTAAAAGCGGTTTTATCCAAATAATAGCAATAGCCGATTCAGTTAAATATAAACAAGAAGGAAGAAATAAAAGGGTAAAAAAGAAATAAGGGTGAATTGGTTTGCGCATAACGAATGAAACTAGGCGGCAAAGCGAGCAGTACAAACTTGTAAAATAAAATCGGCTAAAATGGTGTGAGCTTGTTTTTGATCATATTTTATTGGGATATCTTGTGCGGCAAGATAACAAAGGATACGGCAAAGCTCTTTTGTGGTGAAAGAAGAAGCGTGAGCAATGACTTGATTAGCAATGAAAGGCGGCAGTTTGAGAAACGACGTGATTTCTTGTTTTGTTTTGCTTTGTTCTTTTAGCCATTTAATATGTAAAATGCGGCGGAACTGAGAAGCAAGTAAACTGTGAATAATAACACTATCTTTTGCGTTAATTTGCAGTAGTTGTTTTAGTAAACTTAGGCTGGCGTTAAGGTTCCTAGACACAAGGTGTTGTGTTAGTTGGAATATATCATTGTTAAGAGGCGGGCTACTAATTTGCAAAACGTCTTGCGTTGTTATCGCTCTGTTATCGCAAAACAAGGCAAGCTTTGTTAATTCATTATGTAAAAAAGAAAGATCCGTTCCTACAAGAGAGATAAACAAATTTTGTGCTTGCGTGTCAAACTGTAAGCCAAGTGATTTAGCTTCTTGGTTTACCCATGTGCTAGGGTTAAAATCTTGGTAGGTTACTAACGTTTTTTCTATGCTAGTATGGTCTTTAATTGGTTTACGTAAAGCTGTTGGTAGTTCTTCTATTTTGCGTATAGTAGCGGAGAAAATAAAATATACGTTAGTTGGCGGGGTTGTCATATACTCTATAAGTAAGTTTATTGCTTGTTGCCCCCACGCTGTGTTTTTTGCTACGTTTGGTTGTAATGTTTCTTCTACAACAATCTTTTTTTTCAGTTTAGATTCTATATAGGCTTGTATGCTAACAGGCGGTTTTGTTTGTGCCGCATCTTTATATATGAATAGGTTTTCTTGGTTTTCTTTATATTGAATTGCAATATTATTTGTTGTTTTTACTTGCATTTGAGCTAATAAAGAAAGAACGGAAATAGTACGTTTTTTATCTTCTATTATATCAGGTAAGAATAAAGAAACGACGCCGTTTTTTTCTTGTACGTCTAATTTTAATTCAGCTAGTTTTTTTTCTATTTTAGCATCGGCATTCGGCGCCGGGAGTTTGTCTAGATTACGAACAAGAAGCACTTTCTCTTCAGCAAAGAAAGAAAGGTTTTCGCAAGTTGTTTGTAAGTTGGCAAGCCATGTTTCAGGGGAAACCGTTTTATATACCATAGCGTCGCAATCAAAGATTTCAATTTGCGATTTAGTAAGGTTGGTTTCTTTTACATAAGATGCAAGAATGGAATCTTCTTTTTGTTTATTTGCAAAAGGTTGATTGCCATATATAAAAACGTAAGGTTTCATACAAGTTTTCTATTTAGACAGGGAGTAAAAGAGTGTGATATAATGTAACATAACAAAATATACGGCATGATGTCAAAAATGAAATAAAGGAATAGAGTATGGATTCGTCAAATTTTATACAACAAGTACAAAACGTTTACGCAAAAGTCTGGCAAGCTGTGGATCTGTTAGATCCGGATATAATTGAAGCGGAAAAACAAGGGGATCATATTACCTTGTTGTTATTAGAAGGCAAATATAAATTTATAGTAAATAGACAAACTAGTGTGCAACAAATTTGGCTTGCTGCCGGAAGTGAAGGCTTTCATTTTAATTATGACGAAGTAAAACAAGTATGGTTATGTGATAAGACAAATCGTGAATTTTTTGCCGTTTTAGAAGAAAAATTATATGATTACACACAATATAAAGTTACGTTTTAACTAAAACAAGAGGAGCCGTTTTGTTAGATCAAAATTTTGAAGAACGATTTGCCCCGGAAGCAAAGCAAAAATTTGCCCCTGTTATTGCTTCGTATGATGCAAAGGTGAAGTTACGTAAGTTCCCTGTTGACTTGGCGTTCTTTGGCGTAAACCAAACAATACAAGAACAAATACAAGAAATACTCCTTTCTATTTTAGAAGAAACTTGTAAAACCATAGTAGAAACTAAACATATACAAGCTAAGCTTTGTTTTTATTCGCAAGAAAAATGGGAATCAAAAATAAATAAACAGCTTACAAAAATAAATCTCCCTGCTGCTAAAATTAATTTTTTAACTTCTATTCCTACTATAGACGTTATTATTTTAAATACAAATTCATTAGGCTTGATTTTGAAAGTCGTACGTTTAGCATTGTCTAAACTTTTTGGTGCTTTATGGTTTTATCGTGTTGGGTTTCCTGATTTACACGTTTTGAACGCAACAATTAAGCTTGAAAAAGAACAGGTGCCACCGTCTGAGAAAATAGCTTTTATGTACGTTTCACAGTATTTTTCTGAAGATTTAATCCAACGTGTTACAAAGCAAACAAAACAAAAGAAAACAGATAAAAACATAATAACTAGTTTCTTACTTGGTGAAAGCAAAAAATTCTATGCTGATCCTTTGCTTGTTTCGCCTTCTTGGTTGCAACAAGAATGGCATAATATATTGCTTAATATACAAGATAATAAAGAATTATTTTTTGAAGAAAGATTGCAAAAAAGTTTTGCTTTTGCTTTGCAATTTAGCTTGATCTTGCCACATGAGAAACACAAAATAGAACCTTTACTGTTAAAAGGAAGCGCTTTGTTTTCTGTAGTAAAAGAAAAAGCTAATTTATTGTTTTATATTATGGAAGAAATAGAACAAGCCTATCATCTGTTAATAGAAGAAGACGGGCATGAATATGAAGCCGGTTTTTTAGAAAATTATATTACTATTTTGAAGCAAAGACGGCATATGCTTTTAGATCAAGGTTATGCGCTTTTATTTTTCGGGCAATTTGCCAACAAAAAGGAAGAAGAAGACTTTACTTTTTGGTTGTTACGTAATCAGGTGGTTACCTTGGACACAGTAGATGAAAAAAAGATCGTACGTTATACGGAACAATATAAAAATAGTATATATCAAAAGTTATTTGACTTACTAGACGGCTTGCTTTTATTTCATAGAAAACCAAGTAAACAAACGCAAGAACTGATAAAGCAAAATATGTATTGGTTACGTTATAAAAAACCGTTACTACGTCTATTCGCTGACGGTAGTGCGATTGCCTTTTCTGTTATGGAAGAAGTAGCGCAAGCGGCAAAAGGAGAAACAACGGCATTTAATGCAAAGCAAGCTCTTACAGACGGTTGGGCTTATTTTATTTCTTTTGTTTTACTCTATGCTTACCTTAAAGCAAGAGATAAGCAAGGCGAGGCTGGGCAAGCAGAGAAGTGGCGTAAAGCAATTGAAAACTATTTAGAGCAACATATAAAAGAACCGATTTATACGATTGGTTACTTTTTTATGCGTATTTATTTTGCAAATCAAGAAAATTTGCTAGTTTGTGTTAAAGCAGTACAAGAAGGTTTAGTTTCTTTAGATTTTTTACTAGAACATCATAGCTTGTTAAAACAAAAAAACGATTTTCTTACGTTAGTGCAAGAATACGCTAAGATTTAGTTAGCTAAGTTTTACTCTATGCTTACCTTAAAGCAAGAGATAAGCAAGGCGAGGCTGGGCAAGCGGAGAAATGGCGTAAAGCAATTGAAAACTATTTAGAGCAACATATAAAAGAACCGATCTATACGATTGGTTACTTTTTTATGCGTATTTATTTTGCAAATCAAGAAAACTTGCTAGTTTGTGTTAAAGCAGTACAAGAAGGTTTAGTTTCTTTAGATTTTTTACTAGAACATCATAGCTTGTTAAAACAAAAAAACGATTTTCTTACGTTAGTACAAGAATACGCTAAGATTTAGTTAGCTAAGTTTTACTCTTCTTTTCTTTTGGCTTGCGCTTCTAAAGTGAATATAAGCGGATCTTCTAGCAACGTTTCTTTGTAATTACTTTTTACGTCTAATACGTCAGGTAGAATGCTAATAAATGCGTTCACTAGCTCACTATCAAAAGACGTGCCGGATTCTTTTTTTAAGAAAGCGACCGCGTCGTCTATTGACCAAGCTTTTTTGTAAGGTCGTTCTGTTGTCAATGCGTCAAATACGTCAACTATACTAATGATTCTGCCGGCTAAAGGAATTTCTTTTTCTTTAATAGCACGTGGATAGCCGGTGCCGTCCCATTTTTCATGGTGCACTAGCGCAATAGACCGAGCAAGTCGTAACAAGGGCGAGCTATGTTGTCCAATAATGGTGGCGCCTATTTCCGGATGCCTTTTCATAATTAACCATTCGTCTGTTGTTAATTTTCCCGGTTTTTGTAAAATATGATCAGGAATTCCAATTTTTCCTATGTCATGCATCGGCGCCGCTTGGAAAATATGCATGATTTCTTGCTCTTTCAATCCTATTTTCTTGGCTAATAACCTTGCGTAGTAACTCATGCGAATCACGTGCAAACCTGTTTCATTATCTTTGAATTCTGCTGCGCGCCCTAAACGATGAATAATTTCTAGCTTAGTTTGTAATAATAATACGGATTTTTCTTTAACTTTACGATCTAATTCTTGATTTTGCTTGTATAAAGATAAATGGGTTTTAACACGCGCTAGGACAATAGCCGGGATTACCGGTTTAGTTATATAGTCAACGCCGCCTATTTTAAATCCTTCTTCTTCAGAAGCAACGTCGTTTTTAGCGGTTACAAAAATAACGGGTATCGGTTCGGTTAAAGGATCTTCTTTCAAGTGAATACAAGTTTCATAGCCGTCCATTTCAGGCATCATAATATCTAGTAAAATCAAATCCGGCGGGAACGGGGAATTAGCAATAGCTAATGCTTTTTTCCCGTTTAAGGCTATTTTAACTTGGTAATGTGGCGATAGAATATGCCGTAAGACTTCAATGTTATCCGGCATATCGTCTACGACTAGTATAGTATAAGGTTTAGCTTCACTCATAAGTTATATTTTAGCTAGTATTATAAATAGGGTTGATACTTTTCTTGTAAGATAGATAAAGCAGCTTCAAATTCGTAAGTTTGGATTTGTTTTGCTAATGCTTGCATACTGTCTGTTGCAAAAAAAGAAGGGGCTACTTGTTTAAATGTATTAAAAAGTTCTATAGCTTGGGCATCGCTATTTTGTAAAAACCGGGCAAGTTCTTGTATAAACTGTATTTGCTTTTTGTCTAGTTTACTGTCGTTTGTAGCGGATTGCGTTTCTTCTTTGGCGCTGGTTAGTGTTGCTATAGCTTGTATTGCTGTTTCTAGTTCTTGTATAAGTTGTTTTTTATTTTCTTGCGTTATACTTTGCGTATTAAATTCAGCTTCCATTGTTTGCGCTAATGTGGCGGTTGTTTGTAAGCCAATGTTCATACACGCACTTTTTAAAGAATGCATTAAACGAATATGCTCTTCTTGTATAGGTACGTTAAGGTTCTTTAACGTATCCGGCACGCTTTGATAGGTTTGGTTAAAGAGTAATAATAAATTTTTATATGCTTCTACGTTCCCGCCAAGACGAGCTAACGCCTTTTCTTGTTCAAAACAAGAAGGCAAATTCAGTAGCATACTATTAGCTTGCGTTGTGGTTTGCGTTGCTGTATTTTCGTTTATGTCTAGGTGGGCACTGAGTTCTGTATATAGTTTTTCTTTTAGAATCGGCTTAGTAAGGATTCCTTCTACTGTAATATTTTCTTTTGCTAATGACTCGGCAGTTATAGTTTTGCCACTTAAAATAATAATAGGAATAGACTGAGTCGCTTTATTTGCACGAATAGATTGTATAGCTTCTTTACCACTGATAGCCGGCATATACCAATCCATTAAAATCAAATCGTATTGTTTGGCTTTAAGCGCGTCAAAAGCTTGCTTGGCACTGCTAGCAAGGGTTACGTTAAGATGCGCTTCTTCAAGAAGAAATTTAGCCACTTGTTGGTTAACAGGATCGTCTTCAACGACTAATACGCTTTGGTAGTTAAAATATAAGTTCGTTAGTTTTTTTGTATTTGCTTCTAGTTCGTTAATTTGCGTAATAGACGCAGCTTCTATAGGGATCGTAAAAGTAAAGGTACTTCCTTGATTAAGCTTACTTTCTAAAGTGATAGATCCTTTCATTGCTTGCGCTAGTTGCATGGAAATAGTTAAACCTAAACCACTACCGCCATATTCTCTAGTTGTAGCACTATTTGCTTGCGTAAAAGGTTGGAATATTTTTTCTTGCGCTTGTTTTGTAATCCCAATCCCCGTATCGGTTACTTTACAAATTAAGTTTGTTTCGTTTTTAACTTTTGTTGTTGTAATATATAAGGTAACTGCGCCGGTATGAGTGAATTTAACGGCGTTGCCTAAGAGATTTAATAATATTTGTTTAATACGTAAAGGGTCGCCTTTAAGGAATAAAGGAACATTAGGATCTAAATTAAAAACAAGATCAATATTTTTTTCTGTTGCTTTAATTTCTAGTACGTCTTTTAGTAGGTCTATAATATCTTGTATGTTAAAAGCAATTTTTTCAAAACTCATACGCACTGTTTCTAGTTTAGCTAAGTCAATAATATCGTTAACTAGTTGCAGGAGCGTCGTACTTGCATTTTTAATTTTAGCAACATAATTACTTTGCTTCTTATCAACTTGTTGTTCAAGAATATAGGACATACCTAAAATAGCGTTAATAGGCGTTCGGACTTCATGGCTAATATTAGCAATAAAAGCTGATTTTTCTTGCATAGATTGTTGTAATACTGTGTTCGCATATTGTATTTTTTTATTAGCTTGTTCTAAGCCCTCCCTTGTTTCTTGCTCTATAGTTGCTATATCTTGTACTTTGATTACATACTGCTTAAGTGTGTGCATTGCTTCTATAATAGGCATTAACTCTGATTCGTATCCTGTTGGGAACGTATCGTTCGTATGTCCTTGACTTAAACGAAAGAGACACTCTTTTATATTTGATATAGGAGATAATAGTTTTTTATAAATTAGTAAAAACAATAATAAACCGACTGCTATAATAGCAATGCTTAGTGTGAAAATGAGGCGAGTCGTATCTTGTGCTATTGTGGTTTGTAAATCTGTTGTTTGCGATAAAGCTTGTTTTTGTATTTGTTGCGAATCAGAAACTAGTAGCAAATTAACGTTGTAAATAAATTTTCTTAGGTTGCTTAATAGCTGTGCTTGCTCTTGGAAAGCTAGTTGTTTCTTAGCGTTGAATAAAGCTATTTCTTTTTTTGACGAGTTACGCGGCTTTGCTTGTGCTAGCTTTAAGTAGGCATATATAGCAATACGAAATTTTTGTAAATTAGTAGTAAAATTTTCTATATGCGGTATTTTTTGTTTTTGTAACATAGGCAATACAAGTGCCCATTGTTTTTGCACTTTTGTAATCGCAGAATCAACGGTAGCTTGATCTTTATTTTGCTCTATAGATTGCAAGGATAAACTCAAGTTCTGCGTTTGGTTTAACATGAGCAAATCTTGTTCAACCTTGTCTAGATAGGCATAATTAAAGCTATGTAAAACCTGATTAGATTGTTGTAAATCAAGGTAGTTAACAACTTCAACAGTAACAACAAGAAGAACACAAGCAAGAAAAACGAAAGTTAATTTAACAGTAAAAGAAAAAGATGAAATTTTAGATAAAAAAGTACCCATTTGTTCTAAAGAAAAATAAAAGAATATTATAATATTAAATATAACAGTTTTAGACAAAATAGTAAAAAAGATAATTTTTGTATTTACAAATTATTTAGAAAAGATATAATATAATAAATCAAGTTATTAAGAATGAAAATAACAAGCACCCGTAGCTCAGCTGGATAGAGCATCTGCTTGCGGAGCAGGAGGTCAGGGGTTCGAATCCCTTCGGGTGTGCCATTTCTTTTTAAGAGCGCAATGTCTGTGTGGCTGGAAGAGTATACTTGAAAAGCGTTGGAGAGGTGTCCGAGTGGCTGAAGGAGCACGCCTGGAAAGCGTGTATACAAGTAATTGTATCCGGGGTTCAAATCCCCGTCTCTCCGCCAAATTATCGGGGTGGTTTGGGCAATCTTTAAATATGAACCGTGTCAGATCTGAAAAGAAGCAGCACTAAGTATGGCAAGATGTGTCCTTTCCACCTTCTTACTATCTACAACAAAATATCCCCTACTTTCTTTTTATTATTATCTTGCGTTTTGCTAGAGCTATTTTTATTGGTTAAGTAAATAAAAGCAAGTTTGTAACAATACCCTTTTCTAAATATAAATTGATGCCGTTGCTAGTATGCAAGTTTGCTGTTGATTGATTAACAAAGCCCCTTTCCTAAATGTGAATTGATGCCGTTACTGGTATGCAAGTTTGCTTTTGATTTATTTACAATGCCCCTTTTCTAAATATAAATCGCGTCAGGTTTGAAAAAAAATAGTGCTAAGTATGGCAATGTGTCCTGTTTTCTTTTTATTATTTGTTACGTTTTGCTAGAGCTGTTTTTATTGGTTAAGTAAAAATCAGTTAGACAACTTATTTTAAAGAATGTAAAAGCAAGTTTGTAACAATGCTTATTTCCTAAATGTGGATTGATGCCGTTGTTAATATGCAAGTTCGCTGTTGATTGATTAACAAAGCCCCTTTTCTAAATATGAATTGATGCCGTTGCTAATATGCAAGTTCGCCGTTGATTGATTAACAATGCTTATTTCCTAAATATAAATCGCGTCAGGTTTGAAAAAAAATAATGCTAAGTATGGCAATGTGTCTTGTTTTTGCTAAATTATATCCTGTTTTCTTTTTATTATTTCTTACGGTTTCCTAGGCAGTTTCTTTTTGTGTTTTGTTTGTTAAGTAAAATCAGTGTAATAGCCTGTTTTAAGAAACGTAAAAAACAAGATTCTAACAAGCTAAGCCTGTCTTGTTATAAAGCTATTTTTTGTCCTGTTTTAATTACAAGACGCCCTTGTAAAATATACGAAAATAGCGATTTTTACGTTCTGTTAAAAACTTGGTTAGCTAATTGATTTTATATCTGTTTAATGCTATAAATTAGGACAAAAAACAAGACTTATATAGGTGATTTTTTTATAAAAAAATAAAAGTTGTCTACATAGTTTTAGCAAGCTAAGTTTTATCTATTTAATATTGCAAATAAATTTCAGTAAAATGAATACTGTGAAATACTATGCTACAAATAATATTAAAATTCCCATTTTACTTTATTAGATTTTCTCGTATAATTTTAGATAAAAATAATATATACTAATAAACATTAAAGTAAGATACATATGTTTTACGCCGCTTTAATGAAAAAAATCATATAATTTTTATAGGTATTCTTGTGTCATACGTTGTATTAGCTCGTAAACTTCGCCCTACTCAATTTGCTGATTTAGTAGGGCAAGAAACTATTGGCAATATGCTAAAAAAAGCGGTTAACACGCAAAAGTTAACGCATGCCTTTTTGTTTACCGGTCCAAGAGGAACCGGGAAAACAAGTTGCGCTCGTATTTTAGCAAAAGCCGTGAATTGTGAAAATCCGCAACAAGGCGAACCTTGTAACGCCTGCCCTAGTTGTATGGAAATACAAAAAGGCGGGGCTTCGGATATCCTGGAAATAGACGCCGCTTCTAATAGGGGTATAGAACATATTCGCGAGCTAAGGGAGAGCGTAAAATATGCACCGGCAATGAGTCGGTATAAAATTTATATTATAGACGAAGTGCATATGTTAACGACCGAGTCGTTTAATGCTTTACTTAAAACATTAGAAGAACCGCCTTCTCACGTTATTTTTATCCTTGCTACAACTGATTTTCATAAAATCCCGCTTACTGTTGGTTCCCGTTGTCAACGGTTTGATTTTACTTACATTACAGCAGAAACGATTACTTCTTTTTTAGAAGAAACAGCAAAGAAAGAAAATATTTCTATTACAAAAGAAGCGCTCAAGTTAGTTGCCAAACAAGCTAACGGCGGTATGCGAGACGCGCTTACCATGCTAGATATGCTAGTAAGTTACACAGATAATGAAATTACGGAAACTGATGCAAGAAATGCATTAGGTTTATATGACGTAAGTCAATTAGGGGCGATTTTACGTGCTATTCTTACGGAAGATACGCAAACGGCAATCACTGTGTTTCATAATGAATTAGCGTCCGGACGTTCGCTTAGTTATTTCCTGACTGCGTTACTGCAAAAAATAAAAGATTTACGATTGTTTTTGAAGTTAGGTGAAAATAATGATCTATGGCGTAGTATTTCACAAGATGAAAGGGCTTTGTATCAAGAATTATTAACGTTAGCAAATGAAGAACAGCTTTCTCGTTATTTTGCTATTTTGTTACAAGCAGAGCAGCAAATTAAACAAAGTAAGCACAGAGAACTTTGTATGGAAATGGCAATACTTGATTTATGTTCTATTGGTTCTTTAGAATCGGCAAAAGAAATTATTGCTTTACTACGGCAAGGCGCTAAAGCAATAGAAGCTATGCCGGACGAGGCTATCCCGCAAGCATTGCCAAAGCAAGAAGAACAACCGGCATCGCAAGAGCAAGAAGAGAATAATCACAATGAGCTAAACTTATTAGACAAATGGAATGAGTTTTGTTCCTACATTTCGTTAAGTGATGAAACAGCATTATCAGGATTCCTTTCAATACTAAAACTACGGCAAGGCGCGAAAGCAATAGAAACTATGCCGGACGAGGCTATGCCGCAAGCATTGCCAAAGCAAGAAGAGAATAATAACAATGAGCTGAACTTGTTAGACAAATGGAATGAGTTTTGTTCCTACGTTTCGTTAAGTGATGAAACTATATTAGACAAAGAGTTAACTAGTATATTGCCACATATAAAACCAATTTCTTTTGCACAAAATACGCTAACAATAGAATGTGATGACGCGACTTTACTTACAGATGAAAAACAAGCGCAATTGAAAGAGCGTATAAATCGCTTTATGGAACAAGAAATTATTATTGTTTATAAAGACGTAAATGAAGATAAAAAAAAACTAGTTTCTAACGATAGGCAAAGTGAGTCGGTTCCAGAGCAGGCGCAAGATTTACAGGCGCAAAATAAATCTATGCTAGAGGAACAAGAGCAAGGATTACAAGAGCAAGGTTTACAAGAGCAAGGTTTACAAGAGCAAGGTTTACAAGAGCAAGGTTTACAAGAGCAAGGTTTACAAGAGCAAGGTTTACAAGAGCAAGGTTTACAAGAGCAAGGATTACAAGAGCAAGGTTTACAAGAGCAAGGTTTACAAGAGCAAGGTTTACAAGAGCAAGGATTACAAGAGCAAGGATTACAAGAGCAAGATGTATCAACCCTAGATTGGCAAACAAAGTGGAAGGCGTTTTTATCTTTTATTGCAGAAGATCCGCAAAATGAAATACTACATAGTTTTTTAAAAAATATAGAGCCTATTTCATTTGCAAACGATAAGCTTATTTTACAAGGCAATAACGTGGCTATCTTAGATTCGGTAAAAAAAGATAGCATAAAAGAACAAGCAGCAAACTTTTTTGAAAAAAACGTAACAATAGAATACATTGAAGCAAGTACGGACGTAAAGAATACGGTATATCACCAAGAGGAAAACGAAAAACGGCAAGAATGGCAATCTTTAAAAGAACAAGCGAAAACAGATGAGTTGGTTCAAGATTTGCAAGGAATATTTCCGGACTCGGTTATTGAAAACGTACGAGAAAATAAAATAAAGGAGTAAGCTATGGAAGACGGATTTAATTTAGATAATTTACTAGGTAAAGCGCAAGAATTCCAAAAACAAATGCAAGACAAGCAAAAAGAATCGCAACAAAAAGAATACGAGTCGTCTATTGGCGGAGGTATGGTTAAAGTGACTTGTAACGGAACGCCAAATATTACGTCTATTACTTTAGACGAAAGTCTTTTGCAAGAAAATAAAAGCGATATAGAAGAAATGATTAAACTAGGTGTTAACGAAGTGTTAAAGCAAGTGGATAAAGGATTTAATCCGCAAGAAATGCTTAGCAACGTTGATATTGGTAGCGTCTTAAAAAACCTAAAACTATGAGCTTGCCCGATAGTATTGTAACTGTTAGCGAGGAGCTAACAAAACTACCTAGCATTGGAAGGAAAAGCGCAAGCCGTTTAGCACTGTATTTAGCTTCTAATTTGCGTTTAGCAAAAGATTTAGCGCGGAGTCTTGAGCAAATGAGTCAAGTTGTGCAAACTTGCCAAAGTTGTTTTACTTTAGCAGAAGATGAAACTTGTTCTATTTGTAAAGACACAAAGCGAAATAGAAAGCAAA
This sequence comes from SAR324 cluster bacterium, assembly GCA_002995645.1. Taxonomy (GTDB): domain Bacteria; phylum SAR324; class SAR324; order XYD2-FULL-50-16; family HCM1; genus HCM1. The sequence continues at coordinate 53,863 of PUHO01000003.1, forward strand.
TTTGCGTGGTAGAAGAAACAAGCAATTTGTTTAGCATAGAAGATAGCCGTATATATCAAGGACTTTATCATGTTCTTGGCGGGGTCCTTTCCCCAATGGAAGGCGTGTCGCCTGATGATTTACGTATAAAAGAACTCATCGCGCGCGTTAAAGAAAACGAAATAGAAGAAATTATCATTGCAACCAATCCCAATGTGGAAGGTGAAGCAACGGCGCATTATCTTCTTGAAGCGCTTTCATTTAGCCCTAGCAAAAAAACAAGAATAGCATACGGCATGCCGGCAGGAAGTAAATTAGAGTTTATAGATATGCCAACTATTTTGCAGGCTTTAGAAGGCAGAAGGGAAATAAAATAAAAAAAAATGACAAATAGTAAAAAAAATAAAAAAAAAGCTTGCCAGAATAAAAAAGTCTTGGTATAACTATAAAATAACTTTCTAAAAATTCTAAGAAAATTGGATTTGTTAGTAATAAATGCTATTATATACTATAAAGTAATTAAATTTTAAGGATAAAGATATATGCCTACTTTGAACCAACTTGTTCGTAAAGGAAGAAAAAAAATACAAAGTAAAGGTAACGTTCCCGCTTTGCAGGCGTGCCCTCAAAAAAGAGGCGTTTGTATTCGCGTTTACACAACGACACCTAAAAAACCTAATTCAGCACTTCGTAAAGTTGCAAGAGTGCGTTTAAGTAACGGAATGGAAGTTTCTTCATATATCCCGGGAATCGGGCATAATTTGCAAGAACATTCGGTTATTTTACTGCGCGGTGGCAGGGTTAAAGATTTGCCAGGTGTTCGATATCATATTATTCGTGGTACTTTAGATACGCAAGGTGTTGCGCAACGTAAACAAGGTCGTTCTAAATACGGAACGAAACGTAAATAAAGGATTAGTACATGTCTAGAAGAGCAAGAGCTGAAAAAAGAAAGCTTACTCCAGATTATAAATATAACAGCGTTGTTGTTACTAAGTTTATTAATTACTTGCTTTGCGATAGCAAAAAAAGTAAAAGTGAAAAAATTTTCTATCAAGCTATTGACTTGTTAGATGGCAAAGTAGAAGGTAAAAGCGGATACGAGATTTTTCAAGAATCAGTGCGTAACGTGCAACCAAGATTAGAAGTAAGATCAAGAAGAATTGGTGGTTCTAATTACCAAATTCCAATTGAAGTGCGCGAAGACAGACAACTTGTTTTGTCTATTCGCTGGATAATACAAGCCGCAAGATCTCAATCTGGCAAGCCAATGAATGAAAGACTTGCTAATGAACTGTTAGATGCTTTTCATAACAGAGGAACGGCTGTTAAAAAGAAAGAAGATACACACAGAATGGCTGATGCAAATAAAGCGTTTGCACATTATGTTGTTTAATTCGAATATATGGCAAAAGACAAACTGGAACAAGCAAATATACGTAATTTAGGAATTGTTGCTCATATAGATGCCGGAAAAACGACTACTACCGAAAGGATTTTATTTTACACTGGTAAAAATCATAAAATCGGAGAAGTACACGACGGCGCAAGTGTCATGGATTGGATGGTACAAGAGCAAGAAAGAGGAATTACAATTACGGCGGCAGCAACAACTTGTTTCTGGGAGACAGAAAAGAAAAAATATCAGTTAAACTTAATTGATACTCCCGGGCATGTTGACTTTACAGCTGAAGTGGAAAGAAGTTTGCGAGTTTTAGACGGTGCCGTTGTAGTGTTTTGTAGTGTTTCTGGTGTGCAGTCGCAAACGGAAACAGTTTGGAGACAAGCCGACAGGTATAATATACCTAGACTTGTTTTTATTAATAAAATGGATCGTGTTGGTGCTGATTTTAACGGCGTCGTTAAGCAAATTAAAGAAGACTTAAACGCAACCCCGTTAATTTTGACTGTGCCGATAGGTAGCGAAGATACGTTTGAAGGTGTTATAGATATAATCGAACAAGAAGCCGTGTATTTTTCAGAAGAAACGCAAGGCGAGACTGTAGAACGAAAATCAATACCGGACAATTATGTTGCTTCGGTAAAACAAGCAAAAGAAGATTTGCTTGAGACGTTAAGCCTTTTTGACGATACAATTTTAGAAAGGATACTTGGCGAAGAAGAAATAGACAAAGCCGAGTTGGTTGATTTAATTAGAAAATTATGTTTAAGTAATCAAATTATACCTGTTTTTTGTGGAGCTTCATTTAAGAATAAAGGAATACAACCGCTATTAGATGGAGTGAGTTACTATCTGCCGTCACCAGAGGATAAAAAGACGATAGAAGGGGAAAACGTAAAGACAGGGAAAAAAGAAGTCCGAAACTTGGAAAAAGAAGATAATTTAATCGCTTTGGTCTTTAAACTACAAAACGATGCTTTTTCTGGGTTGCTTTACTTTGTTCGTATTTATAACGGAGAGCTTGCAGTAGGAAGTAGCGTATATAATCCGCGAACAAAAAAGCAAGAACGGATTGCTAAGATTTTTGAGATGCATGCTAATAAGCGAGAAGAAAAGCAAACGGCAAAAGCTGGTGATATAGTCGCTTTATTGGGAATGCAAGATTGTGTGACTGGAGATACGATATTACAAAAGAATAGGGATTTTGTATTAGAAGAAATTACGTTTCCCGAACCGGTAATATCCATTGCAGTTGAGCCTAAAAATCAAGGTGTGCAAGAAAAAATGCAAAAGGCGTTAACACAATTGGAAAGAGAAGACCCGTCAGTTTTTGTTGATGTAGATAAGGAAACAGGGCAAACATTGGTTAGAGGTGTTGGCGAATTACAACTTGAAGTTTTTGTGGATAGAATGAAACGAGAGTTCAAGTTAGATGTGAACGTAGGAACACCGCAAGTTGCTTATAAAGAGACAATCCAAACGGCAGCTAGCATAACGGAAAATTTTGATAAACCGGTAGCTGGGAAAGATGTAGACGTAACGTGCAATTTGTCAGTTGAGCCGGCGAAAGAGAATGAAATAGAGATTAGTGAGAATATAACGGACGTGCCGGAAGAAGCACTGTTATATTTTAGAGAAGGGATACAAGATTCACTGAAAGCAGGCGTTTTGTCTGGCTATGAAATGTTACAAGTTAAGGTTAAAGTAGAAAGTATTACCTATAACAATGACAAATATCAGCCGTTAGCTTTCAAGATTCTAGGCGGAATGGCAACTAGTAAGGTTATGCAAACAGCAAATCCTTGTTTACTAGAGCCGTATATGAAAGTAGAAGTGACTACCCCCTTGAATTTTACAGGTGATATTGTAAGCGATTTAAACGCAAGAGGCGGAAAAATACAAGGCATGGAAGAAGCGAAAAACATGCAAATTATTAAGGCACATGTTGCGTTGTCTTCTATGTTTGGATATTTAACGTCTTTAAGATCACTTAGTCAGGGGCGGGCTCAGTTTGCCATGTCATTTGAATACTATGAAAAAGTAAAAATAAATTAATGACTAAAAATAAAATTATTATTTCTATAAGGAGAAATCATGTCTAAAGAAACTTTTAAGCGAGATAAGCCTCACGTTAACGTAGGCACAATCGGTCACGTTGATCATGGTAAGACAACGTTAACAGCAGGAATTACTAAAGTATCTTCTTTCTTGGGAAGAGCTGAGTACTCTGGTTATGCTGATATTGATAATGCTCCTGAAGAAAGAGAAAGAGGGATTACAATTGCAACGGCACACGTAGAATATGAAAGTGAAAGCAGACATTATGCTCACGTAGATTGTCCAGGCCATGCCGATTATGTAAAAAACATGATTACTGGTGCAGCTCAAATGGACGGTGCTATTTTAGTGGTTTCTGCCGCAGACGGTCCTATGCCTCAAACAAGAGAGCATATTTTACTTGCTAACCAAGTAGGCGTTCCTCATATTGTGGTATTCTTAAATAAAGTTGATCAAGTAGATGATCCAGAATTACTTGACTTAGTAGAGATGGAAATCAGAGAACTACTTAACGAATATAACTTCCCAGGTGATGACGTTCCAATTATTAAAGGTAGTGCGTTGGCAGTAGCTGAAAGCAGTTCAGATGATAAAGACGCTCCTGAATATGCACCTATTATTGAATTATTAGCTGCTTTAGATAGTTATATTCCTATCCCAGAAAGAGACGTTGATAAAGATTTCTTAATGCCAGTAGAAGATATATTCTCTATCTCTGGTCGTGGAACAGTAGCAACAGGACGTATTGATCGTGGTATTATTAAAGTCAGTGAAGAAGTTGAAATTGTAGGTATTCGCGATACAACAACTACAACGGTAACTGGTGTTGAAATGTTTCGTAAACTTCTAGAAAGCGGTGAAGCTGGAGACAACGTAGGCTTACTTCTTCGCGGGGTAAAAAGAGAAGATATCGAAAGAGGGCAAGTTATTTGTAAACCTGGTTCGATTACACCTCATACAAAATTTAAAGGTGAAGTATACGTTCTAACAAAAGATGAAGGTGGTCGTCACACTCCATTCGTTAGTAACTATCGCCCACAATTTTATTTCAGGACAACAGATATTACCGGTGTGATTCAACTTCCTGAGGATGTTGAAATGGTAATGCCTGGTGATAACATTAATATGACAGTAGAATTGATTGCGCCTATAGCTATGGAAGTTGGTTTACGCTTTGCTATCCGTGAAGGCGGAAGAACGGTAGGTGCCGGAACAATTACTGAAATCATTGAATAAGGTAAGTAATGGCAGAAGCACAAAAAATTCGTATTAATTTTAAGGCGTTTGAAGCTAAACAATTGGACGAAGCGGTAAAAGAAATAGTTTCTATTGTGAAACGAAATGGGGGCAACGCAGTTGGACCTATCCCGCTTCCAACAAGAAAAAAATTAATTTGTGTATTAAAATCACCACATGTGAATAAAAAATCACGTGAGCAGTTTGCATTACACGTACATAAACGATTATTATATATTACAGAAACGACGCATAAAACTATGGATGAATTGATGAAAGTTGAAGTATCCCCAGGCGTTAAAGTAGATATTAAACTTTTAGGAGCATAGCTCTTAATTTAAATATAAGGTAAAAAATGGCAAGTTTGAAACTATTCACTCTTGACAATGCGGAAATAGGTTCGGTATCCTTAGAAGATACGATTGTTAATACTAAATACAATCCTTTTATTATAAGGGAAGCTGTAGTAGAACATTTAGCACGTAAAAGACAAGGAACGCATCAGACTAAAGATAGGTCCTTAGTAAGTGGAAGTCGTAAGAAGTTATATCGTCAAAAAGGAACAGGTAATGCTCGCGCAGGTAGTGCGCAATCTCCTGTAAGACGACATGGTGGAACGGTTTTTGGCCCTGTAGTACGTAGTCATGAGGTTTCAATTAATAAAAAGGTAAAGAAAAAAGCTTTGTTATCAGCTATAGCTCAAAAACTAAATGAAAAAACTTTAGTTGTTGTAGATAACTTAAACTTGGGAACGTATAAAACAAAAGACTTAGCACAAAAAATAAGTCATTTTGAAAGTAAAAAATTACTTTTTGTTTATGGTAATGATTTGTCAGAAAATTTTGCTTTAGCGTCTCGTAATTTACCATATGTGAAATGCATTCGTTACACACAACTAAACGTTTATGATACGCTTAATTGTAATTATTTAATAACTACGCAAGATGCGTTATCTGAAATAGAAAAGAGATTATTATAATGAAAAGTCCATTTTCTTTAATACGAAATCCGTATTTGACTGAAAAAGTAATGTTCTTAAAGGAAGCACAAAATAAAGTTGTCTTTAAAGTAGCTCCTGATTGCAATAAAATTGAAGTAAAAAAAGCAATTGAAGAGATATTTAAAGTAAAAGTGTTAAATGTAAGAACAATTAATGTAAAAGGAAAAACAAAGCGACTTGGCGTGCATCAAGGTAAGCGAGCAGATTGGAAAAAAGCTATTGTAATGCTACAACCTGGCGAAACGATTGAGTATTTTGAAGGCGCATAGAAATTGGAAATATTATGAGTATACGTAAGTTTAAACCTACTTCTCCCGGTGTTCGCGGGCGTTCAATTTTAGGATTTGATGAAATTACTAAATCTACGCCGGAAAAATCATTAGTTCGTGGAAAGCGGGCACAAAGCGGAAGAAATAACCAAGGTCGGATTACAACAAGACATCTTGGTGGTGGACATAAAAGAAAATACCGTATTATTGATTTTAAAAGAAATAAATTCGATATTCCCGGGAAAGTAGTCAGTGTTGAATACGATCCTAACAGAAATGCGAATATTTGTTTAATACAATATGTTGACGGTGAAAAAAGATATATTATAGCACCAAACGGTATTGAAGTTGGTAGTATGATTGTATCAAGCAAGGAAAATGCAGAAGTAAAAGTGGGTAATGCCATGCGCTTAGCAAATATTCCTCTTGGAACGATTATTCACAACATAGAGTTACGTCCTGCTAAAGGGGCGCAATTAGTACGAAGTGCTGGAGCTTCTGCCGTGTTAATGGCGAAAGAAGAAAAGTTTGCGCATATAAAATTGCGATCAGGCGAAGTAAGACTTATTCACGTAGAATGTTTAGCTACTATTGGTCAAGTTGGGAATATTGAATATTCACTACAAAACTTTGGGAAAGCCGGTTCAACAAGGCACAAAGGGGTAAGACCAACAGTACGTGGTGTTGTGATGAACCCGGTAGATCATCCGCACGGTGGTGGTGAAGGTCGAACAAGCGGTGGACGTCACCCTGTAACACCTTGGGGCAAGCCAACAAAAGGGGCTAGAACACGTAAGAATAAACGAACAAATAAATATATTGTAACAAGACGACATAAGTAATTTAGATAGCAGTAATAAGGAGATTTTGTGTCAAGATCATTGAAAAAGGGACCATTTTATGATTCCCATTTATATAAAAAGTGTGAACAAGCAAAACAAGAAGGAAATAGAAAGATTATAAAAACATGGTCTCGTAGATCTATGATAGTTCCTGAATTTGTTAACTTAAACGTTGCCGTTCATAATGGGAAACAATTTATTCCTGTTTTTATTACTGAAGATATGGTTGGTCATAAACTAGGTGAATTTGCACCAACAAGGACCTATAAAGGACATATTACAAAATCTGATAAAAGAGGTAAGAAGAGCTAATGGAAAAGAAAACTAAAAAAATCATTCCGATAGCACATGCGGCACACAAGAAAGCTCGTATTTCTCCAAGAAAAGCTCGTTTAGTAGTAGATCAGGTTCGTGGAATGAATGCGAATCATGCTTTAGCAATTTTGCAACAAACTAGGCGTAAAGCAAATCCAATTGTACGTTGCGTTTTGCAAGCCGCTATTGCGAATGCCCAAGTAAAAGATAAAAATATTGATGTAAGTCAATTAATTATATCAGAAGCAACGGTTAATAAAGCAGGTGTCTTGAAACGCATGCGAGCTAGAGCGATGGGTCGAGGAAATATTATTAAAAAATACACTAGTCATGTAAGCCTGTCCGTTGGATTGGTAGAACATGCGTAATTAAGGAGTCAAGTCTTGGGACAAAAAGTTAACCCTATTGGAATGCGGTTGGGAATTTCACAAACTTGGAATTCTAACTGGTACGCAAAAAATGATTATGCTGCTTTATTATATCAGGATAACGTTATAAAAGAATATTTGCATAAAAACTTACGCCATGCCGGCATAGCCTCTATAAAAATTGAAAGAGCTAATACAAATTTAAAAATACATGTATTTTCTGCTAGACCGGGCATTATTATTGGACGTAAAGGTGAAGAAGCAGAAAAAACAAGAAAAAAACTAGTTACGTTAACGGGGCAAAAAGAACTTTCTCTAAATATTAGAGAAGTAAGAAGACCGGAAGTAGAAGCTCAATTGGTAGCTGATAATATAGCGCTACAACTAGAAAGAAGGGCTGCTTTTCGTAGAGTGATTAAAAAGAGTGTTCAAAATATTATGCGATTTAATGCGCAAGGTTGTAAAATAATGGTTAGCGGACGTTTGAACGGTGCTGATATGGCTCGTACTGAATGGACGTACGATGGGAAATTGCCATTACATACATTACGCTCAAGTATAGATTACGCAGTTAGCGAAGCTAAAACTATTTATGGCATTATTGGGATTAAAGTGTGGATTTATAAAAAAGAAAATACTTCTAACGTTAGACGTAAACGTCCAAATAAGCCAGATTCTAAAGGGAATTAATTATGTTGATGCCATCAAAGACCAAATATAGAAAGCAACAGCGTGGTCGTAATAAAGGAAATGCTAACGTTGGAAACAATATTAGCTTTGGAAATGTTGCTATTCAAGCTGTAGGGCGAGGTTTTATTACTTCAAGGCAAATTGAAGCTTCAAGACGAGCTATTATGCGTTCCATTAAAAGACAAGGTAAAGTTTGGATTCGTATATTTCCGGATAGACCTTATACTACAACTCCAGCAGAAACGCGGATGGGTAAAGGTAAAGGAACGGTAGATCATTGGCAAGCTGAAATAAAACCGGGTAGAGTTTTGTTTGAAATGGATGGAGTGAATTTAGATCAAGCTAAACAAGCTTTAAGACTAGCTCAGTTTAAGTTGCCTGTGAAAACAAAAATTATATCTAGAGAGGATACTTTATGAAAGCCGTAGAATTACGTAATATGTCTGTAACCGAATTAGAGCAAAAGGTAACTTCTTTGGAAGAAAATTATTTTCGTTTACGATGTAATAAAACATTGGGACAACTTGAAGATTTATCAATATTGAACCAAACAAAAAGAGATATAGCACGAGCTAAGACAATCTTGACAGAAAAAAATCAATAATTAATTCATAAGGTGAAGTTTATTATGTCGGAAGCTAAAATAGAAAGACGAAAAAAAATATTACAAGGAATAGTCGTTAGTAATAAAATGGACAAAACGGCAGTGGTTTCTGTTAGAAGACAAGTGCAACATCCTTTGTATAAAAGAACGGTTGTCAAATTAAAAAAATATAAAATTCATGATTCTAATAATGAATGCAACGTTGGTGATAACGTTCGTTTAATTGAATGCCGACCAATTAGTCGTCATAAAAGATGGAATTTATTAGAAATTGTAAAAAAAGCTATTTAAATATAGTAGAAATATTTCGTAAATAGGGAAAAAAATGATACAAGCACAATCTCGAATGCAAGTTGCAGATAACTCGGGTGCTAAAGAAATAATGTGTATTAAAGTGTTAGGTGGATCTAAGAGAAGATACGCTTATCCGGGAGATATTATTGTTGCATCTGTTAAGCAAGCAATTCCACGTAGTCGTGTAAAAACGGGGGAAGTGGTAAAAGCAGTTATAGTTCGAACATCGTATCCTGTACAGCGTGCTGACGGATCAATCGTACGTTTTGATACAAATGCGGCAGTTATTTTGTCTAGCCGACTTGAACCAATAGGTACTCGTATTTTTGGACCAGTAGCTCGTGAATTACGTAGTAAGAATTTTATGAAAATTGTCTCTTTAGCTTTAGAAGTTGTTTAGGGAAGGAATAACATGAAACAAATAAACAAAAGACCAAGTAAATTATTACTGAAAAAAGGTGATAAAGTAGAAGTAATCGCAGGCAAAGATAAAGGCACTGTTGGGGAAATCTTGAAAGTAGACCGCACGAAACAACGTGTAGTTGTAAGAGGTGTTAATATTGTTACAAAACATGTTAAACCAACGCAAAATCAAGAAGGTCATATTGATCGCTTTGAAGCGCCTATTCATTACTCTAACGTTTTACTATATTGCGAACAAAGCCAGCGTGGTGAACGTATTCGAATTGAAATCGATTCGAAAGGGGAAAAAACGCGATTTTTTGTTAAATCAAAAATACCTGTTGCATAGATTAAGGATTTCAAAGTGGGAAGTTTACAAGAAAAATATAAAAAAGAAGTTAGCGCTAGCTTACAAAAGCAATTTGCATATGATAATGTGCATCAATTGCCTAAATTAACTAAAGTAGTAATTAATGTTGGCGCCGGTGAAGCCGTGCAAAACGCTAAATGTCTAGATGTGATTCAATCGTATATACAAGATATTACGGGACAAAAGCCAATACTGTGTAGAGCTAAGAAATCAATTGCTAGTTTTAAGTTAAGGGAAGGTCAGCCTATTGGAGTGAGCGTAACTTTACGTAGACAATATATGTATGATTTTTTAGAAAGATTAATACACTTAGCATTGCCTCGTGTACGCGATTTCAAAGGAATTTCAAGAAAAGGTTTTGACGGCAAAGGAAATTATTCTTTTGGAGTACAAGAACAATTGATTTTTCCAGAAGTTGATTTTGATAAAATAGATACTATACGAGGAATGAATATCAGTATCGTGACAACAGCTAAAACAAATCAAGAAGCTTTATTTTTACTAGAAGAATTAGGCTTACCATTTCGTAAAGCATAGGAAAATATATGGCAAAAAAAGCAATGATAGCGAAGGCAAAGCGAACGGCAAAATTTAAAGTTCGTCAAAAAAATAGATGTGCATACTGTGGAAGACCAAGAGGATATATTCGCCAATTTGGTATGTGTCGTCTTTGTTTTAGAAAAAAAGCAAGCTTTGGAGATATTCCGGGCGTAATTAAAGCTAGTTGGTAATTAAATATATTAAACGGAAAAAAACTATGTCAATGTCAGATCCAATTGCAGATATGCTTACAAGAATACGTAATTCTATTTTACGTAAACATGTAGATGTAAAAATACCTTTTTCAAATATTAAAGAAAACATTCTTAAAGTTTTGCAAGAAGAAGGGTTTATTTATAAATATGAAGTAACACCACTTAAAGTTGGCAAAGAACTAAAAGTTGTGTTAAAGTATGATAAACTAGGTCGTCCTGTAGTTCGTAGTATCCAACGTGTAAGCCGACCGGGCTTAAGGATATTTAAAAACGCAGATGAAATTAAACCCGTGTTGAATGGACAAGGTATGTACGTAGTATCTACCTCTAAAGGAGTGGTATCTGATTTTGTTTGCCGAAAGCAACATATTGGCGGCGAAGTTTTGTGCCAAGTATACTAATATACTAAAGATTTTACAGGAGAAAAATAATGTCTCGTATTGGGAAAGCAGCCGTTTCCTTTGATTCAAAAGTAAATGTGAATTACAGTAATAACCTCTTTACGGCAAAAGGGCCTTTAGGGCAACTAGAATATAAAATCCCTAGTATATTAGATTTAAAGATAGAAAACAATCAAATCAAAGTAGAAACTGATTTTTCTATTGCAGAAAATAGAATGCATGCAGGGACTGCAAGATCGATTATTGCTAATATAGTAGAAGGCGTTTTTACTGGTTTTACAACAACACTTGTTCTTGTTGGTGTGGGATATCGCGCGCAAGTGCAAGGAAATACGCTTAAATTAACACTTGGTTTTTCACATATAGTGGAATATCCATTACCTAAAGAAGTTAGTGTTGAAATGGATGGAACAACTATTATTAAGTTGAAAAGCTATGATAAACAAGTGTTAGGTCAAGTCGTTTCTGAAATAAGAAAATATAGACCGCCTGAGCCTTACAAAGGAAAAGGTATATTACTTCAAGGTGAACAAATTAGACGTAAAGCTGGTAAGACAGCTAAGAAAGGTAAATAATATAATTTTCTGAATTCATATGAAAGCTATAAAAAAAAGACAAATTATTCGACAAAGAAAAAAATGGCGAATAAGAAAACGAATTACAGGTAATCAGGAACGTCCTAGAGTTAGCGTGTTTAGATCAAGTAAACATATATACTTGCAACTAATAGACGATGTAAAGCAAGTAACTCTTTTGTCAGTCAATTCGAAGCAAAAAGACGTTATTTCACAACTAAAAGGAAGCAGCGGTAACAAAGAAACTGCTCATTTAGTAGGAAAGCTTTTTGGTGAGAAAGTTAAAGAGCAAGGGTATAGTAATATTGTTTTTGATAGAAACGGTTTTCGATATCATGGTCGAGTTCAAGCTACGGCAGAAGGTATTCGAGAAGCTGGAATACAAGTATAAAAATCTAATTTAAATTACGAGGTTTTGGTGGAAAAAGAGCAGAATGAACTTATTGAAAAAGTCATAGAAGTAAAACGTGTTGCGAAAGTTCTTAAAGGTGGACGTCGTTTTAGTTTTAGCGCCCTTGTTGTTGTTGGCGACGGTAAAGGTTCAGTGGGACTTGCCTTAGGTAAGGCTAATGAAGTAACGGAAGCCGTTCGCAAAGCAACGGAAAAAGCAAAAAAAGAAATAAAACCGTATATGTTGTATAAAAATACTATACCACACTCAGTTTACGGACATGCCGGTGCAGCACGTGTATTTATGCAACCGTCTCCTCCCGGTAGCGGTGTTATTTCTTCTGGTCCTATTAGATTGTTAATTGAAGCGATTGGAATTTCTGATATTAACATTAAATCGTTAGGTTCTAATAATGCGCATAACATGGTTAACGCTGCGTTAAACGGATTAGATCAATTATGTGATTTTTCTACTGTTGCAGAACGTAGAGGAAAAAAAGTAGAAGACGTTTGTTATATGGAGTATTAATTATGCCAGCATCGGATAAAATACAAGTTACCTTAACAAAAAGTACTATCGGTTACTCTCAAAAACAAAGAGCAACGGTAAAAGGTTTAGGGTTACGTAAATTACATCATAGTCGTATTTTGAAAAACACGCCTATGGTGCAAGGAATGATACATAAAGTACGACATTTAGTTACGTACAAAGAAGTTTAATTAACGGATATAAGATATGTTACATAAATTAGAATATGCTCCGGGCTCAATTAAGCCAAGAAAGCGTAAAGGACGCGGTCCAGGTTCTACTATGGGAAAAACGTCAGGACGTGGGCATAACGGACAAAAAGCTAGATCAGGCGGTGGTATCCGCATTGGTTTTGAAGGTGGTCAAATGCCTTTGCATAGAAGATTACCAAAACGAGGATTTACAAATATTTTCAAAAAGGAATTTTCTATAGTAAACTTAGAAGCTTTGCTTAGATCAACGAAACTAGATTTAACAAAGCCAATTAATAAACAAGCTTTACTAGATGCAAATCTAATTAATACAATGAAAAAGCCCGTTAAAATTTTAGCTACTGGTGAGCTTGACCAAGCGCTGCATATAGAAGTAGAAAAGTATACTAAAAATGCGGAAGCTAAGATCATTAATGCCGGTGGAAAGGTAGTAAGAGTATAATTTTATGATACAAGTTATTAAAAATATTTTTAAAGTAGAAGATCTACGTAAACGGATTATATATACGCTTGCTCTATTGATTGTATTTAGGATTGGTGCTCATATTACTATTCCGGGAATTAATAGTAAATCGCTAGCTGCATTTTTTGCTGCTAACTCAAAAGGTCTATTAGGGCATTTAGATATGTTTTCTGGGGGCGCACTTAGGCAAATGACTATTTTTGCTTTAGGTGTTATGCCTTATATTAGCGCGTCTATTATTATACAATTATTAACTGCCGTTTTTCCTTCTCTTGAAAGACTTTCGCAAGAAGGCGAGGCAGGGCGCCATAAAATTACACAATATACTAGATACGGTACAATTGTGCTTGGTTTTATTCAAGGTTTAGGTATTGCTATCGGTTTAGAAAGTATGGGGTTAAACGGAAATTCTGTTATCTTATCAGGAATGAGTGTTTGGACCTTTCGTTTTGTAACAGTTATTACTTTAACTGCCGGTACTGCTTTTGTAATGTGGTTAGGTGAACAAATTAGTGAACGAGGTATTGGAAACGGTATTTCTTTGATTATTTTTGTCGGTATTGTTGTTCGTATTCCTATTGCCTTTTTACAAACGATAGCGTTAGTACAAACAAGTGCTATTTCTATCCTTTCTATATTATTTGTTGCTGTTTTGATTGTAGTTGTAGTTGGTAGTGTTATTTTTATGGAAATAGCAGTTCGTAAAATACCGGTACAATATGCTAAAAGACAAGTAGGTACTAAATTAATGGGCGGTCAATTTTCTAATTTGCCACTTAAAATTAATGCGGCTGGAGTTATTCCACCTATCTTTGCTTCTTCTATATTAGCCTTTCCTGCAACTTTAACAGGATTTGTACAAATAGATTGGGTACAAGATATAGGAAACCAATTAACACCGGGAAGATTACTGTATAATATTTTGTTTGTACTTCTTATTTTCTTCTTTTGTTTCTTTTATACGGCAATACAATATAACCCTGTAAAAATTGCGGAAGAATTAAAACGTTACGGTGGTTTTGTTCCTGGTATTCGTCCAGGTAAGAAGACAGCAGAATATTTAAATGCCGTTTTAACAAGACTAACTTTTGGCGGAGCAGTTTACTTATCGCTGATTTGTGTGTTACCTAGTATACTTTACGTATATTTACAAATGCCGTTTGCTTTTGGAGGAACCGCTCTTTTGATTGTGGTAGGGGTTGCCTTAGAAACAGTACAACAAATTGAAACCTTTTTACTAAATCAAAGTTATGATGGATTTTTGAAAAAAGGCCCTAGAAGAAAAAGATATTAATTATGAATATAATTTTTCTTGGAAGCCCGGGTTCGGGAAAAGGAACGCAAGCGAAAAGAATTAAGGATCACTATAATATATTGCATATATCGACTGGTGATTTATTGCGGGAAGAGGTAAAACAACAAACAAAACAAGGAAAACTTGCTGATTCCTATATGTCAAAAGGTGAATTAATACCTGATGAAGTGATTCTAGGAATGTTATCTGAAAAGCTAAAATCTTTGAAAGAAGGATATATTTTAGACGGCTTTCCAAGAACTTTGCAACAAGCAAAAAGTTTGTATGATATCTTGCAAACTATTGACCAAGAAATTGATTATGTGGTTTACTTAGATATTGCACTGGAAGAAGTAAAAGCAAGATTAGTGGCAAGACGAGTTTGTAACGTTTGTGGTGAAGAGTATAATCTTGAAACAAAGAAACCAGAAAAAGAAAACGTATGTAATAAGTGTGGTGGTGAGTTAATTCATCGTAGTGATGACTATCCTGAGAAAATACAAACTCGTTTAGATAGTTATATTAATGCGACTGCTCCCATTATTTCATACTATAAAGAGCAAAAAAAATTGATAACAATTAATGCTCAGCAATCTTTTGAAATGGTTACGCAAGATATTATAAAAAATATTTCTATATAATAGGTTGCTTTTTTAGAAATAAAAGATATATAATAAAAACCGTTGTTAGAAATTGATAAAGTGAAATATATTTTATGTCAAAAGACGATCAAATAGAAATGGAAGGAACTGTGCTAGAGGCGTTGCCTAATGCTATGTTTCGTGTCCAGTTAGAAAATAATCATATCTTGATTTCTCATATTTCAGGTAAAATGCGTATGCATAATATACGTATCTTGCCGGGAGATAAAGTAACAATTGAATTATCACCGTATGACCTCACAAGAGGGCGTATTATATACAGAAATAAAAAATAATAAAGGTATTATGAAAGTAAGAAGCTCAGTTAAGGCTATATGCTCTAAATGTCGTATTATTAGACGTAAAAGAGTTGTTCGTGTTGTATGCGAAAACCCAAGACATAAACAAAGGCAAGGATAAGGAGACATACATGGCGCGTATTGTAGGAGTAGATCTCTTAGATCGAAAGAGAGCAGAAATAGGATTAACTGCTATTTACGGTATTGGTCGTTCTTCATCAAAAAAAATACTAGAAGAAGTAAATATTGATAAGAATAGAAAAATAGGTGATCTGACAGAAAAAGAAATACTAGCAGTGCAAAACATTATTCAAGGAATGTTGGTTGAAGGTGATTTGCGCAGAGAAGTTAGTATGAATATAAAAAGATTAAAAGATTTAGGTTGTTACCGAGGTCTGCGACATCGTAGTAATTTGCCGGTAAGAGGGCAACGTACTAAAACGAATGCAAGAACAAGGAAAGGACCTAGACGTTTGGCCATTGCAAAGAAAAGTTAATTTTTATACTTAGGAAGATTATATGGTAAAAACAGTTAAGAAAAAAATCAAGAAGAACGTCCCTTCTGGTAAAGTATATATTAACGCTACTTTTAACAATACAATTGTTTCTGTAACGGATATGCAAGGGAACGTTATTTGTTGGTCTAGTGCGGGATTGCACGGTATAAAAGGATCAAGAAAAAGTACGCCTTATGCTGCAAAATTAGCGGTAGAGGACGTAATACAAAAAATGAATGACGTTGGGATGCAACAAATTGAAGTGTTAGTAAAAGGCCCGGGTAATGGACGAGAGTCTGCTTTACGAGCTATTGCAAGCACAGAAAATTTAAGAATTACATACGTAGAAGATAGAACGCCTATTCCTCATAATGGGTGTCGACCACCTAAAAGAACTAATTAGCAAGGAGTCCCATTGGCAAGATATAGAGGAGCAGTTTGTCGACTTTGTCGTAGAGAACAAGTTAAACTCTACCTTAAAGGAGAACGCTGTTATAGTAAATGTACTTTAGATAAACGAAATTTTTATCCTGGACAACATGGTGCTGGAGCACGTAGAGGTAAATTGTCCGAGTATGGTATACAGTTACGTGAAAAACAAAAAGTAAAACGTTTATACGGTTTATTAGAAAATCAATTTAGATTGACATTTAAAAAAGCGGAAAGGCAATCTGGCAAAGCAGGTGAGAACTTACTATTATTACTAGAAAAGCGACTTGATAACGTTGTATATAAACTTGGTTTTGCTAGTTCACTAGCGCAATCAAGACAACTTGTGAAACACTCGCATATATTGGTGAACGGTAGAAAAAGTAATATCCCTTCAATGCAGGTTAGCGTGGAAGACGTTATAACTATCCGAGAAAAAAGTAAAACGATAGATTTTATTAAAGAATCGTTAGAAGCAACGCTTCGTAAAGGACTTGTGCCATCGTGGTTAAGCATTGATTCGGCAAGCCTAAGCGGCAAGGTAGTAAGTGAACCTGTTCGCGAGAATATTACAGTAGATATTCATGAACAATTAATAGTCGAACATTATTCTAGATAAAATGGAAAATATATCGCAATTATTCTTCCAACAAAATTGGGAGAGTTTGATTTTACCTTCTTTAGGGGTAAAAAAAGAAAAATTAGCAGAAAACTATAGTAAATATACTATTGAACCATTACATAAAGGGTTTGGTGTTACTGTGGGACATGCTTTGCGGCGTACTTTACTTTCTTCCATACTAGGATGTGCGGTTTACGCTGTAAAAATAGAAGGCATTTCTCATGAATATGAAACCATTAAGGGTATTCAAGAAGATGTTTTGCAAATATTGTTTAATGTAAAAGAATTACAGTTAAAGCAAGAAGTAGAAGCTGATGTGGAACTAGAGCTTATTGCGGAAGGTCCTAAGGTCGTAACTGCGGGAGATATCTCAACTTTTGGTAAGATAGAAGTAGTTAATCCGGATCAAGTAATTTGTACGCTAGGTGAAGGTGCTAGATTAGATATGACCTTATATGCTCGTATAGGACACGGTTTTGTTGCTTCTGAAGAGAATCAAACAACAGAATTACCGGTTGGCAGTTTGTTTTTAGACACGAACTATTCTCCGGTAGCAAGTGCTCATTATGAAATTACAAATACACGTGTTGGGCAAAGAACAGACTTTGATTGTTTGACTTTTTACTTGAAAACAACGGGAAGTATTGAAACAGATCATGCTATGGCATATGCTGCCAAAATTCTAAAAGAGCATTTTAACCCTTTTATTACTTTTGACGAAGAAATTATTGTTAAAGAAGAAGTAGTGGAAGAGCCAACGTTTGAAAACAAGAATCTTCTCAAAAATATTAATGAATTAGAACTTTCTGTTCGCTCTATTAATTGTTTACAAAATGCAAAAATAGAAACGGTTGCCGATTTGATTCAAAAAACGGAAGCAGAAATGTTAAAAACGAAAAACTTTGGACGTAAATCGCTCCAAGAAATAAAAAACGTTCTATTTTCTATGGGGCTAAGCTTGAATATAGATATAGAAACAATGACTACAAAAAATAATTGATCATATCTAAGGATTAGAAAAATGAGACATTTACGTGCCGAAAAACGTCTAGGACGTACCACTAGCCACAGAAAAGCTCTGATGCGAAATTTAGTGACCTCTTTATTTGAGCATGGTCAAATTAAAACGACACTAGCAAAAGCAAAAGCAATGCGTAGCGATGTAGATCGTATGATAACGCTAGGTAAGAGACAAGACCCAAATAAAAAATTACACGCTTTTAGACAAATTCTTTCGTTTGTAAAATCGAAAGCGGTAGCCGCTAAGATTATGGATGAATATGCAGAATTATACAAAGATAGACAAGGTGGCTATACTCGTATTTTTCGTCTAAATAATCGTCTAGGAGATAATGCTGCTATGGCAATTATCCAACTTGTTAATCATAATGTAAAAAATGAAGATACACAAGAGGATGAAAAAATTCTAGAGGAAGTACAAGAAGAAGTGCAAGAAGCGCAAGCAGCAGATGCAACTAACGAACAATAGAATTTTTATATTTATACGTTAGGATTGTAAATTAGAAAGCCTGATTTTATATAAATCAGGCTTTTTATTTAATGGGAAGAAAATATAGTTTCAGCTTGAGAAATAGCCGCAAGAAAAAGTTCAAAACGAAATTCATTATTATTTGCGTTAATATTTTCAAGCAGATCAAGGAAGCTATCCCAAGATTCTATTTCTTCAAAAGCTTGGATATAAGGAATAATGTAATGAAGTCGTGAAGCATAGGAGATTAATTTTTCCTTAATACGACCTAAACTTTCTTGGTGATTTTTTAAAATATGAATAGTATTTGTAATAACTTTCGTGATTCTGTATTCTAGTAATTTTGTGTTAATAGCTAAATCTTGTTCTAAAATAAATTCTTGCGTTGGATTTGAAGAATTAAAGAATCCACGAACAGAATAGGCAGCACGTAAATTAGCAAACGTACATTCGTAAATAGAATTTTTTTTCTGTACTTTTTTCCCTTTTCGTTTATTATTTAAAAAATAATCCCATCTGGAAACAGGTTTTTTAGGTTTATTTTTTGCAGAGTTTATATCGTAATTAAGTTGATCAGTTCGAATATTAATTTTTTTCATTTTCATATGTTGCGTATAGTTTTTAGTATTAAGTTACGCACGATTTTGATTTTTCTTGTTTCCTTTTTTGTTTTGGCGACGACCTGTTATGGATCAGTTAGCCAATACGCTTCGCAGTATAAGACTAAGAAATATTATAGCTTACTTTCTACTATAAAAAAAGCGGCAAAACAAAGAAATAGAGCTTATACTTTGACAGAGCTGTATATACTTTATTATTCGTACTTACAAACCGGTCAAATTACAAAAGCGAATCATTATTTTCATGCTATTCAGGCAAGCTCATCTGTTGTTGTACGACGTGTTACCTACAATACGACAATGAGCTATTTGTATTCTACAAAATCATATGATTCGTTAATTTCCTTATTTCATGTTGTCTTGAACGAGCACGATGCGTTTCTTAACGCCCGCGTGTTAGTTTTGTTATATGACACCTTTAAACACTATACTAATAAACCTAAACTGGCAAAGACGCTTCGTTGGTTTTTTCTAAATTATCCTAAGTTTCAAAAAGATCAGCGTTTAATGTTGCTTTATTTACAAAGCTTGCCGAAAGGATCAAACGAATATAAAAATATTTTGTTAAAATATTGGGTTGTGGCTTCGCATAGCAAGTTTAAAGCAGCATACAGGAAGCAATTAAAGCAAGTTAAAATATACAAAACAACAAGCGCTTATTTTCAAGATATTATTGAGCACATGCGCAATCAGTTGAGATATAGGGAGTATAAATATATACAGCAATACGTTCCTATTTATTTGAAAAAATTTCCTAATGTTTCGGAAAAGCAAATACAAGAATTACAAGATATTTTCTTTAGATCGTTTGTGTATAAGTCGCATTGGTATAGAATGATATGGTTTTTTCAAAGAACACAGAACTATAATATGTTCCATTTAACACCGGCAGACGTTATTTCATGGCAAGCATATGCCTATTTGAAAGTACGATCTATCACAAAAGGAACAAGGCTAGTTAATTTATTAAAATCAAAAGGTTATAAAGACCTAGATAGGCATTACCATTTGTTGGCAGATTATTGGTTAGAACATGATAAGTATGACACAGCAAAAGTTTATTTAGAACGTATGATCTCTTCTGAGAAATTACGTGTAAATCAATTAGCAGATAATAATTGGTATTTATTCCAAATGTATAATATTCATAATAATAAAAAGGGAATGGAGAATATTATTGACTGGGCTGAAGGACAAAGGTTTCATTATGCTGCCGATGGCGCGCGTTTTTGTTATTGGGCAATACAAAAAAAGCTAGGCAATCGTGATGCAAATGATTGTTATAGCCGCTATCCATATAGCTACTACGGGATTGTAAGTAAATATAAAACCAACTCTAACGGCGCACTTTTAAACTCCCCTAAGTGGAGTGTCCCTTCTGCTAATATTTCTGATTTGTTAACGCAAAATCAAAAGGAAGAATTAAACTTTATTCTTTTTATGTATTTATCTAATAATAATAAAAGCATAGATAAGTTTATTACATGGCGACTGCCTATAGCACAAGGGAAAGCTTATTTTATTGAGTTATGTAAAGTACTTTCTAAAACGCAAAATTATTATCAATTATATAATCTTTCTACTAGTATTTTTAAAGGAAATAAAACAATTTATAAATTGGCTAAGGAAGATGATTCTATTAATGATTTACGGCGTATTGCCTTAACCTATTCGTATCCTAAAGTGTATTTTAATTTAGTGTTAAAATATGCCAAAGAAAGCAACGTATCGCCTTATTTAATATTAGCAGTGATGCGCGCAGAGTCTAATTTTCGTTATTATGTTCGTTCCAATGCCGGTGCTCTTGGGCTTTTACAATTAATGTATTCAACGGCAAGAGAGGTTGGCAGAAAACTACATATATCCGTAACTAGATCAAAACTTTTAAAACCAGAAGTTAATTTGCGTATAGGTGCTTATTATTTACATACGCTATTACGTTATTATAAAGGTAATTTATACTACACTATTGCCGCCTACAATGCCGGATATGGAAGAGTTCGTAAGTGGCGAAAAAGTACGGCAGGTAAACAGGGGAAAAATTATTTTGTTGAATCCATTCGTTTTGACGATACACGTAATTATGTGAAACATGTGTTACAAAATTATTATATCTACCAATTCTTATATAAATAGAATAGGAATAGGGCTAGTTTGCTTTTTATTAGTAAGCTTAACTTCTTGTTCTTCTACGACGCCGAAGCCAGTGCTTCCGCCGAAACCTGTAGTTAAAAAACAGATTCGACAACTAGATTGTCATATGCATATACACACAAGTAGCATGCAAAAAGACGTAGATTGTTCTATTTTATTTACACAAGATAATCGCATTTTCTTTTCTATACGCCATTTTCTTACTGGTGAACTTTTTTCCGTATTACGTGATAAAAATCAGGTACGCTATTGGAAACACCTAACGCAAACTACTTGTTTAGTAGATCAAGCAGAGACCGACCCGGCTAATGCCCCGCTATATGCCTATACTTTGTATTTATGGGATAAAGTAATGTGGCAAGCTATTTTAGAGCAAGATATAAGTACTTTGCAAAAATATAATTGGGAACTTGTTAGCCAAGAAGATGCGCCTTCTTTACGCTATAATATAGACGAAAATACAAGTATTTTATTGAATTATGCTGCAGCGAAGCAAAGTAAAGATCAGTTTCTTTCAAAGGGCTTTACCTTGCTGATAGACGAAGGAAAAGAAAGAATTACTATGGATAACTTAGTTTTTTCAAAGAACATAATGAATTTAGAACAATTTTTGCATTTATCTAGAGAATATAAAGAACGGTGTCCTTAATAAAATAAAAGATAAATCAGAGGATATATTTAATGCAAAAAATTCTACTTACTATAGTTTTGTTGTATAGTATTGCTTCTTGTGGATATGCGGCAGATGTATTGCAAAATAATGCGGATTTAATTAATCAAAATACAAACGTTATTACTAGCGAGAATACAGACAAAGCAAGTGTGCTTGTGTTGTTGTTTGATTCGCAATCAGTTAGTTATATGACGGAACAAGCCTATAGCAAACTATTAGAGCAGAATTTAGAAAATACCGGTGCTTTTGCCGTTACTAGCTATGACGAAGCAAAAAAAGCAATGCAAGATGCGAATCCAAAATTATTGCCTTGTTATGATAAAGGTTGCGGATCTAAAATGGCAAAAATACTGGGGATTAATTATATTATTACCGGTCAAATTACATTACAATCAAAGGATCTACTAAAGCTTAGAGTCGCTTTGTTGAACGTTTTAACAAATCAAGTTGAATCGGAAGATACTATTTATTTTTCTGATTTAACAAGAGATGATAAACTATATAAACTTGCAATAGACTTACAAAGAAATATTGTACTATACGGTCGTATTATTGATGCTAATAGTGAATTAGCGGTTATTAATCTTGGTAAAAGACAAGGAGTGAGCGTTGGTGATAAGTTTGTAATTTATGATAGAGTGAATTTGCAAAATGCAAAAGCTTTACCTTTAGAAAAAACGTGGCATCATCGTGATATAGGTATCTTGACTATTAACAAAGTGGACGAGATCACAAGTGAAGGTAGCTATTTCCAAACAATAGACACGCCAAAACCATTACAAAGGATTCGTAGCTATCTCTCTAAAAGAAAGCAAGCCGATTTGATTGCGTCAGTACGACGTAAATTAGACGTTCATTTGCGGCATATTTTTGAGATAAAAAAAGAAATTAAAGTCCGCCCTGTGGTTCTTATAGACGTAGGCAAACTGAATTGGGAAAAACGCTTAGCCTCTGCTAAATCCACTAAGGCAATAGCGCAAGGCGTTGCGATTGGTTTATCTGCTGTAACCTTAGGTTTAGGCGTGTTTTACCGACCAACGTTAATGATACCGTTTATTATTGGATTAGCTGCAAGCGGATATAGTACGTATTATTATTTTAGTTCAGCTAGTGATCTAGATCACATATTAGACGAAGGAAGATATAAACATTATATTGACTTTGCCCCGCCAAAAGTACATATACCAAAGAAAAAGACAAATCAAGTTGCCGTCTCTGCTGGATTTAAGTTTTAGATGCTTATATGTCTTAAAAAGCAAATAACCACATATAGCAAAGTATAGGTGATTATTTACTTTTCATTTGTTTTTGTTTACCACTCAGCAATAGCCCCGTCTTCATAGTGCCATATAGGATTACGCCATTTATGCGGTTCCGATGCTCTTTTAACAACAACTTCTTCATTTATATCAACGCCTAAACCAGGTAAAGAAGGTATGTTCATATAGCCGTCTTCAATTTTGAAAACTTCCGGATTTTTAAGGTAGTCTAGCACCTCTCCACCTTTATTATAATGAATACCCATACTTTGTTCTTGGATTAAAGCATTATAGCAAACGCCGTCTAGTTGTAGGCTAGAAGCTAAGGTTAACGGTCCTAAAGGGCAATGGAAGGCAACGTTAACGTCGTAGGCTTCTGCCATATTGGCTATTTTTAAGCCTTCGCTTATACCGCCGCAATGGCTTAAGTCCGGCTGTACAATATCAACCCAACCTTCTTGTAAAATAGCTTTATAGTCATAACGTGAAAATAATCTTTCACCTGTTGCAATTGGTGTTGACGTATTGTTGACAATGTTTTTTAAACAATCAAGGTGTTCCGGTAAAACCGGTTCTTCAATAAACATTGGATTATATGGTTCTAGTGCTTTAATCAACGGTTTTGCAGCCGCGCGGTGAACGCGTCCGTGAAAATCTATTCCAATACCAAGCGAATCGCCGCCGGCTTCTCTGGCTTCGGCAACGCGTTTTTCTACTTCTTTAATATCTTGTACGTTACTAATAAAAGCTTGTTGCCCTGTTCCGTTCATTTTAACAGCATGAAAGCCGTTTTCTTTAGCACGGATAACTTGTTCGTAAATATTGCCCGGAAAGTCGTCGCCTACCCAAGAATACACTTGTACTTTATCGCGCACTGTGCCGCCTAGTAATTGATGTACCGGAACGTTTAAGGATTTGCCGGCAATATCCCATAAAGCTTGATCTATACCGGCTATAGCACTCATCAGAATAGGACCGCCACGGTAAAAACCTCCACGATATAAGGTAGTCCATAATTTGTTAATTTGTAACGGATCTTTACCTAATAAGTAATCGCTTAACGCTTCAATTGCCGATTGAACTGTCCGCGCTCTTCCTTCAACAATCGGTTCTCCCCAACCAATTACGCCTTCGTCTGTTTCTATTTTTAGAAATAGCCAACGTGGCGGTACTAAATAGGTTTCTAATTTTGTAATTTTCATTATACATCTCCTTTACGTTATGGTGTAATAATGGCTTTTAGCCCTTGTATCCCTGCTTCTTTAGCAGGAATATTATTACTTTTAAGGTTATAGTATTCTAAAGCTATTGTATAAGGTAGTTCTAGTGATGCACTACTGATTATATAAATAGTTTTATTTTTTAAGTCTATAGACTCAACGACTTTTGCTATTTCATATCCTATGAGTATGCCGGAAACATAAGAACCTATGATATTATCTTTGTCCGGTTTATTTAAAAAACTGGCACGTCCTTTAAATAGACTATTTAATAGGTTATTATTTTCTTTTGCTTCTTTAACGCCTTTAAGAAAATAAGCCGTATTAATTTCTTTAACGTCACTTGTCATTAAAGCGCCTAGAATAGAGTGCTTACACAGGATATTGAATAGCTCGCCTGTCATTTCTGTTTTAAAATCGGTTATTTGATTTCCTTCTAGTAACAGCCATTTACTATGCGTTCCAGGTAAGCAAATCATGGCGTCTTTTTCTTTTATTGTATTAGCTATACCAAACGCTTGTATTTCTTCGCCTCGTATAACGTCAATAACTTCTTCGTTTGCTTCTTTTTTGATCCCCGGAATAATAAACATATTTTTTACGTCTTTCACAGGGACAATATGTTTATGTAATTCTTCTTTTGTGATAGGAATGGTTAATTGTGGCGCTTCTTGCCAGCCGTACGGACTAGAACCAACCATGCCGGACGTATAAATTGGAATATCTTCACTCTTTCTTAAAGGTTGAATACATTCTTGATAAAATTTTAAATAATTATCATTAGTTTTAAGAGATAATATACCGTAGTTTGGATAGTTGTTTTCACTAAGTATTTTAAAATTAGCGTCTAAACAAAATATCCTACAATTAGTTGTTCCCCAATCTATATAAATGAGCTCTTTCATAGTAAATATAATCCTTTTGTGTTTATAGTAATTGTTTATATGTATTTACAAAATCTATGGCAGATTTTTTAATATCGTCTAACGTCATATTTTGATTGAATAAAGAGTTGCCTAAGCCAAAGCCGTCTGTTTGATTGGTATAAAATTCTTCCATATTAGAAGTGCCAACACCACCAACAGCAAGTACTTTTACTTTGCTAGGCAAGACTGCTTTAATATTTTTAACATAACTAGCACCTAAGTTGCCAACTGGAAATATTTTTATTGCCGTTGCTCCTAGTTTTAAGGCTTTGAAAGCTTCGGAAGGACTAAAGCAACCAATCATGGAAATCAAATCATGGTTATTAATTTCTTTTAATACGTCTTCATCCATATTAGGCGTAACAATTAATTCTGCTTTAATATCCGCTAATTTTTTGACATCTTCCGGATTTAAAACAGTACCGGCGCCAACTAGCACTTCCATAGGGCAATGTTGCCTTAATAGCTCAATACTTTTAAAAGGACTAGGCGAGTTTAAAGGTATTTCTATTAACGTGAAACCGCTTTGTATTAAAACGTCAGCAATAGCGCAAACGTTTTCAGGTAAGACGCCACGTAAAATAGCTACTAAAGGCATTTTTTCAAAAGCTTTGTTAAAGCGATTATGTAAATCTTTATTCATATAATTTCCTAAAGTTAATATTATAAATCTAAACTAGTACGTACTTAGCTAGTCAAGATAATGTTTGTTTTTATATATTCGTGTTATTTATAATCTTGTATACGTTCTACTTTACCAACTAAACAAATATAAGACAAAGCCCCGCATATACCTAACCCGGCAATAAAGAGTAAAGGAATTAAGAAACTTTTACCGTCAGATAAACAACCTAAAATAATCGGTACAATAATAGCAGCTAACGCTCCTGTAAAATTAAAAATACCACCACTTAACCCAATAAGTCTAACAGGTGCGATATGAGAAACTAAAGACCACGTAATAGAGGCGAACCCTGTGGCAAAGAAAGCGATAGACATAAAAATAATTACAAAAATTGGTTGTGGGAACAATTCGGCGCCAACAATAAACGAAGTTAAACATAGCCCGCTAATAATTGGGATTTTACGTGAAACAGCTAAGCTGCAACCTTTTTTATATAGGAAATCAGAGACAAAGCCGGAAAATAAAACGCCTAATAAACCGCAAATATAAGGTAAAGACGTCATAAACCCAGCTTTAATAAACGACATGTGATGATATTCAACAAGGTAAGTTGGAAACCAAGTTAAAAAGAAGATAGTAGCTCCACCAATGGCAAATTGACCTAGACATATGCCTATAAATTTACGCGATCGTAATAAAAAGAAAAAATCTTTAACAATTTCAGCAAAATCTGTTTTTTCTGTATTATGAATTGGATCTATCATAGCTCCTTTTTGAGAGATCATATCTAATTCTTCTTGTGATATACCCGGGTATTCTTTTGGATCATTATATTTAAAAAACCAAAAACCAGCCCAAAACACGCCGATAATACCGGTAATAATAAAGATAGACTGCCAACCGAATTTAGTTAGTAATATAGCTAGTACCGGAGCAAGACAAGCTAGCCCAATAAATTGAGCAGATGTATAAATACCAATAGCGCTAGCACGTTCATGATCTGGTATCCACGTGGTTACAACTTTGTTGTTAATTGGGTAGCTTGGAGCTTCAAACATACCAATCAAAAAGCGTAAAGCAATAATGCCAAATAAATTACCAACCATGCCAAGAGATATAGTTGCTAAAGACCATAGTAATAAAATAATAGCTAGTAAGTATTTAGGTTTGACTTTATCTACTAGCCAACCGCACGGTATTTGACTGTAAGCATAGGCTATCCCCCATGCGGAAAAAATAAAACCTAATTCTGTATCTGAAAGACCTAGATCTTTTACCATTGCCGGCGCTGCAATAGAAAGGTTTGTTCTGTCTAGGTAGTTAATCACTACAGTAACAAAAAGTAAAAAGACTATAAAGTAGCGTTTTTTTGTAGGCGCTTTTTTTAAATGTTGTTTTGATTGTGTTTCCATTTTAACCACCTTGTATTATATATATGTTTTTCAATCATAGTAAATATAAATTACTACATGTACTAACTTATAGATATCTCTATACGGATCAATCTGTCAAGTATTTTATTAAATAGGTGTTATGAAATGTATTTTATGCTAATTGCCTATATTATACGCGTTAACGTTACGTTTGCTTTATAAGAATAAAATATTTCTATATTTAGAGTAAATAATATATAGCTTTATTTCAAAACCACGTTATATAATATTTTTTTCAATTCAAATACTTATAATTAAAAAGTAAAAAGTTAGAGAAATTTTGTGAGAAGGGAAGAAAAAGACGATTATCTTTACTTTTTTGAAAGGTAAGTTGATACAGATTATAAAAGAAATGGGAACGTTTAATATATATTTTTCTATAAGCGGTGGTTACAGAAGAGTATAGGAAGGTTATTTATAATCTTGTATACGTTCTGCTTTTCACTCTAAGAAAATATATGCTAACCTGCCTACACCGGCAACAAATATAAATAGTAAATAAGGTTTTGTATGCTTGCTAGAAGCTAGAAACGAAATAGGCAGAGGGAAAGAAAAGAAGATAATAAGCAATACCGCCAAGAACAAGATGCGAGTAGGTTATAAATGAGATTTTATGTAGTTAATGGAAGAAAGCAGACGCTAAGTAGGCGTAAACTAGAGAAATGTTTTAAGTAGGAATAAAAAGAAAGGTAAGAAATGGCTCCCCGAACAAGGCTCGAACTTGTGACAAAGCGGTTAACAGCCGCTCACTCTACCAACTGAGTTATCGGGGAACAACATTAATTAAAATATAATAAATAAAAATAGTATTTGTCAAGACAAAAAATATTTTTTCTTGCTTTTTATAAAAATGCAATAAGATTAGCTATGTATAGGCTTAAAATCAAAAGGAACAAAAGAAATTTTGTCTTTTTTAATAATTTTTTTATTATTATACGTATCTGTTAAATGAAGAGATAAAGTTTCATTAGAATGCCCTAATTCTCCAGTTGCAACAGTGTATTTGTCTAACTTAAGATTGACTAACGTACGTTTTGGCTTTGCTAATAAAATAGGCGTTTTTTCTTTATAATGTTTTTGTAAATCTTCTAGAGAAAGAAGTTTATTTTCTAATACGGCACATAGCTTGTACGTAATATCTTCTTGTAGGATAGAGTTTAACTTTTCTTGTATATAAGGCTGCGTCGCTTGATTCTTATAGGTATGTAAAAGAAAATTTTGCAAATGCGAATCTTTTAACGTATCTAGTTGTTGTTTGTTTAAATAGAGATCAATAAAAGATTGGAAATTGGTTTTAGAAAAATAAATACGTATGTGATAAAAAATAGTATTTTGCGGAAGTTCATTACTTAATTGTAATGAAAAATTATGATCCGTCATTTCTCGTGTAACTATAGTTGTATCAGGGAAGGTCGTTTGCCATGTTGTAAGCAAAGTATTTAGTATGCTTGTTATATGAAAACGTATTTTTTCTTTTGTTTTCCATTGAGGAGATAGAGTATTAGCAATATAAATAGTTTTTCGCGTGCTAGCTTGCTTTTGTTGCGGTAGCAAGTTAACAATCGATTTGTCAAAGAATAACATGCCGTCTTGTTGCATTGGCATAAAGTTAAACGGCGCGCAAATAAATTCACTTGTATTTATGCCTATATTTTGTTTAGTAACCAAGTTAATACGAGAAACTTTAAACAAAAAAGTTAAATTAAAATTATGAATAAAGTAGGCTTTTAACTTAGAAACAAAACGATAAGCAAAGATATCAAGATAGGTTTGCGCGTTAAGTTGTACGTTTCTATTTTCTGCTAGAGAAAAAGGGATAATTTTTAAAGGTTGATTCATATTATTAATCTTCTATTTCCATATTAAGAATACGTACGCCAAGTTGTTCATTATTAACAGTAACAATTTCTCCGTTAGCAATTTGTTTTTCGCCAATATAAACGCGTACAGGATCGCCTGCTTTTTTGTCTAATAATAAAACGGAACCATTAGAAATATTAAGGATATCGGCGCCTTTCATGTTTGTTTTACCAACTTCAATGCGAACAGTGTGCAGTACTTGTGAAAGTATGTTTGTATTCGGATTTTGTGCAATGTGTTCTTTAGTTTTTTCTAATGATATATCTTCTGTTTGCTTTCTTTCAGGAGTGAAAACAAATTTTTTACTATTTAATTGACTAAGTAACCTATCGCTTTCTTCCATACTTGGAACACGAGGTTCTTTTAAAGAAGTTGGAGTTATAGAAGACGCAAAGTCAGTATTAATATTAAGTTCTGTTTCGTTATTCGTTTCTTCTTCAGGAGAAAGATCTAAGTCGTTAATATTAAGTTCCGGTTCTTCTTCATGTGAGAAATCAAAGTCAGTATTAATATTAAGTTCTGTTTCGTTCTTCGCTGTTGTTTCTTCAGGAGAAAGATCTAAGTCGTTAATATTAAGTTCCTGTTCTTCATCATGTGAGAAATCAAAGTCAGTATTAATATTAAGTTCTTCGTTATTTGCTTCTTCTTCAGGAGAAAGAGCTAAATCACCAACATTAAGTTCCTGTTCTTCATCATGTGAGAAATCAAAGTCAGTATTAATATTAAGTTCTTCATCATGCGATACTTCTTCTTCAGGAGAAAAATCAAAATCATCAATATTAAGTTCAGCATTGTCAGGTGTTTTATTTTT
>PUHO01000018.1:0-81694 GCA_002995645.1 SAR324 cluster bacterium
AAATGGTATATACAATTAAAATAAACCGTAAAGATTAGAACCGTTTAAACCGCAATGGTTTTTAGGCGATCTCGCGTGGATATTACATGATGACAAAATGAAGCACTATAAACCGAAATGGTATATACAATTAAAATAAACCGTAAAGATTAGAACCGTTTAAACCGCAATGGTTTTTAGGCGATCTCGCGTGGATATTACATGATGACAAAATGAAGCACTATAAACCGAAATGGTATATACAACTAAAATAAACCGTAAAGATTAGAACCGTTTAAACCGCAATGGTTTTTAGGCGATCTCGCATGGATATTACATGATGACAAAATGAAGCACTATAAACCGAAATGGTATATACAACTAAAATAAACCATGAAAATTAGAACCGTATCTTTTTTTATTATTACAACCTTGCTTGTGATAGCTCTCATTATACTTCGTTTGTGTTGGGGGAACGTTTCTTTTTCCCTTAGCGATTTGTTTGCTATTCTTTCAGGCAGCGCGAAACTAGATAAAACGGCGTATATTATTTTAGTACACCTTCGCTTTCCCGTTATCATTGCAACAGTGCTTGGCGGGGCGGCTTTGTCTGTTAGCGGTTTACAAATGCAAGCTCTGTTTCAAAATGCCTTAGCCGATCCTTTCATTCTTGGCATTAGCTCGGCAAGCGCGCTTAGTACGCTTGTGTTTCTTCTTTTAAGCACTCACTTTGAAGCTATTGCTCTCTTGGGGAGTTACGGCAATATTATAAGCTCCGCTATTTTTACGACAGTTGTATTAAGCTGTATTTTATTATTTGATTATAAAACAAGACGTCCTGAATCGTTACTTCTCATTGGCGTTATGATTGGTTTTGCTATAACAAGTGTTACTAGCATTTTAATTTACCTTGCGCCGCCAATGCAAAGGAATGACTACCTACTTTGGGTTTTTGGTAGTTTCTCAAGGATAACGTTAAATGAAGTCCCGTATTTTGCTAGTTTTATTACTATAGGATTACTTTTATCTTTATTGTTAAGTTACGTATTAAATCTTTTTTTACTAGGCAAAGATTACGCTGTTTCGTCCGGCGTTTCTTTTGCAAAAATACAAATATTAATATTAATTAATACGTTTCTTCTCACTGGTGTAACAACCGCCTTTTGCGGACCGATTGGCTTTGTTGGTTTAGCTGTTCCCCATATGGCAAGGAAGTTGTTAGCAACTTGGAATCATAAACTCCTTGTTCCGGCTTGTATGCTATTTGGTGCTTTTGTCATGTTACTTAGCGATATGATTGCTTCTTTACCTTATTTACGTATTAGCTTGCCTGTAAGTAGTGTAACCGCCTTACTTGGCGCGCCTTTAATGATATTTTTATTATGGAATAATCACCGTGTCAAACTCTAGCCCTCTCTTGTATACAAAAGATTTAGTTTGTGGGTATACAAAAAAAAAGCAATTAGATTTTCATTTTAAAGTTAATCATATATCACTTGAACAAGGCAAGCTTAACGTGTTACTTGGGCAAAACGGCACGGGAAAAACAAGTTTATTACGTACCTTGCAAGGTCTAGTTAAACCGCTTAACGGACAGGTTTTTTTATGTAACAAACCTATATCTCATTTTGCAAGAAAAGAAATAGCTAAAACAATGGCTTTTGTAACGACAAATAACCTAGCCGTTTCTATGAGTGTGAAAGAGTTAATAGGACTAGGACGTTATCCCTATACCAACCTTTGGGGGCGTTTACAAGCAAAAGACGAAGAAATAATTAACCATTGCTTAGATTCGCTAAGTCTACAAGCCTTTGCAAATAAACCACTATCGCAACTGAGTGACGGACAAAGACAAAAAGTAATGATTGCAAGAGCATTAGCGCAAGAACCGTCTTTATTACTCTTAGACGAGCCAATAGCGTTTCTTGATTGGGTTGCAAGGCGTTTTATTATGGAAAGTTTACAAGCTATTGTAA
The DNA here is from genome assembly GCA_002995645.1 of SAR324 cluster bacterium. Classification (GTDB taxonomy): domain Bacteria; phylum SAR324; class SAR324; order XYD2-FULL-50-16; family HCM1; genus HCM1. The sequence goes on from PUHO01000018.1 coordinate 1,956, forward strand.
AAGAAAAAAACATTGCCGTTCTTGTATCATTACATGATATCCCGCTAGCGATGCAATATGCAGACAAGATATTTTTAATGCCAAACGAAGTAAACAAAGAAATGTGGCAAGGAACAAAGACAGATCTAATACAAGGCAATCGATTGCAACAAAGTTTCCCTTTAATGACAGAGGCAGATAGTGTATATATAAAGAATACAGTATTATCTTCTTTATCGCAACAAGGTTAATATGATATATTTATTACAGCAAGGCGGCGCTTTATTATATGTCTTACTCTTCTTATCTTTCATTACAACGTGGATAACGTTACAACAAAGCTTTATCATATGGCGTTTACGTTTACAAAACGTACAAGTAAACTTATTTCAAACTATAGTAAACCAAGCTTACACAAAGGAAATCTGCTATATGAAAATCAAAGAAGAAATACAAAGACAAAGCAGGTTGCAAAGTTTTGCTTTAGCTTTACAACAAGAAGGCAAAAGCGATTCGTTTGAAGAAATACTAGGCTTACAGCTGGAAGAAAGCTTGTCTATACATGATACGTCTATGTCTATATTACGTTTTATTATGCGTATTGCTCCGCAAGTGGGGCTTCTGGGCACTGTGCTAGGTATGTCTTTTTCTTTTTATAAAATTGCTTCTATTCAAGAAGCTGTAACGCCTTATTTAATTTCCGGCGGTATCTGGAAAGCTTTATTAACTACCATTGCCGGTTTGATTGTTTCACTAGCAACCGCTCTTTGTTTGTTTACATTAGAATACTTTATAGATAAACAAAGAAAACAAATGACTAAACTTGCTAATGAGTTTGTTTTTCTTTATAAGAAAAAATATGCTTAACTTTCAAAAAAAACAAGATCGTGCTTTTGATCTAGATTTAACCGCTTTAATTGACGTTATTTTTTTGTTGTTATTATTTTTTATCTTAACGGCAGCGTCTAATCCGCTTGGATTAAAGCTTAATCTTCCTAAAGAGCAAGGTTCGTCTGTAAAAGAAAAATATATACAAATACAAATCAAACAAAGCGGTTCTTTTTTTCTTAATAAAAAGCAAATAGGAAAGCAAGCACTAGCTCATTTTTTAGTAACCGTTCCTAAAACTAAATTGATTTTGATTACCGCCGATAAAAAGGCGTCTTACGAGTACGTTGCCGACTTGCTTGCTTTACTAGAAAAGCAAAAGTTAACAAGAATCACACTTGAAACGGCAACGAAACAACGTAAGTAAGAATCGATTTGTTAATACAAAAGTATAGTATGGAGCAAAAAACAACTGTTTTTACAGCGAATCAAAAAGAATGGAAACGAGTAAAGCTAGGTAGTTTCTTAGTTACTTGCATGCTATACGGGAGTATAGCGTTGCTAGGGTACGGACATAGTAAGAAAATAGGCTTACAATATAAACTAACGAAGAAAATTGCCCCGCAGATCAGCGTATTTCATATAAATTATAGAGAAAGCAAAGTAAGTCAACTAAGGCAAAAGAAAGCAACGGCTTCTAGTGTGTCGGCGTCTTCACTAGCAAAAAAAGGAATAGGTCATAAGAAAATAGTAAAGAAACAAGCTACAGAAAAAGAAATAGCAAACAAAGAAACAAAAGAAAAAGGGGAAACAACAAAGCAAACGCCTAAAAGCAAAGTATGGATCGAAAAGCAATTTGCCACAACCTACCCTAAGTCATTTCAAAAAATGCAATTATATTTGAAAATACATAAACACTACCCCTTTTTAGCCAAACAAAGAGGGATTCAAGGAGTGGTACAACTTCAAATACAAATAAATAAAGAAGGCAAATTAAAGCAAGCAAGCATAATCAAATCTAGTGAATACGCTATTTTAGACAAGGCGGCGATTAAACTAGTGAAAGGAGCGTTTCCTTTAGAGAGAACGCAAGATACGGTTACCTTTACTATGCAAGTAAGCTATGCTTTGCAAGCAAACTAATTAAGGTTATAGCAAGCAAGTCACATACAAATTACAACAAGCAAAATCTAGTGAGTACGCTATTTTAGACAAGGCAGCGATTAAACTAGTGAAGGGAGCGTTCCCTTTAGAGAGAAAGAGAACGCAAGATACGGTTACCTTTACTATGCAAGTAAGCTAGTTACGCTTTAAGCTTATTATTTTTAATAAGTAGTTCCGCAATTTGAATTGCATTAAGCGCTGCACCTTTGTAAAGTTGATCGGCAACAACCCAAAAAGCAAGCCCATTTTGCGAAGCAAGATCTTCTCTAATACGTCCTACGTAAGTTGGAAAGGTTTCCACAATTTCAGCCGGCGTAGGATAGCCGCCGCTTTCCCTTGTGTCTTGTACAACAACACCTTCGGCTTTACTAAGGATTTGCTTTGCTTCTTCAGCAGTAAGCTTTTTCTCTGTTTCAATTTGTACTACTTCCGAATGCGCGCGCATAACAGGGACACGAACGCAAGTTGCGCTTACTAATAAATCAGGTAACGACATGATTTTACGCGTTTCATTTACCATCTTCATTTCTTCTTTTGTATAGCCGTTATCTTGGAAAACGTCAACATGTGGCAACACGTTAAAAGCAATAGGAACAGGGTATACTTCGTGTTTCATTGGCTCGTTCTTAACGAACGATTGGACTTGCGTTTCTAGTTCTTTCATGGCATTCGCACCGGTACCGGAAACAGATTGATAAGTCGCAACAATCACTTTTTTCAAATTCGCAACGCGATGTAACGGTTCAAGAGCAACTACCATTTGAATAGTCGTACAATTAGGATTAGCAATAATTCCTTGATGTTGGAAAGCAGCTTCCGGATTCACTTCCGGAACAACTAAAGGCACGTTTTCGTCTAAGCGAAACGCACTTGAATTATCAATAACAACAGCGCCGTTTTTTGCAGCAATAGGCGCGAATTCTAAAGAACGCTCAGCACCGGCAGAGAAAAAAGCAATATCAACGTCTTTAAACGAATCTTTCGTTAAAGTTTCAACTGTCAACTCTTGATTATTAAAAACTATTTTTTTACCTTGCGATCGTTTTGACGCAAGTAATTTTAAGTTAGCAATAGGAAAGTTTCTTTTTTCAAGGAGGTCTAAAAAGGCAGCTCCCACAGCGCCTGTAGCGCCAGCAATAGCAACATTAAATTTCATGTGTAGGTTTAGATAAAAGTTAAAGTAATAAAATAAAAAGGATACAGATTATTTCATAACACAAAAGATATGTGTTTGTATATCATAAAAATAAAGATTTACAACTTAAGAATAAAAAGTTTTTATATTTTTGATAAAATTAAAAATAAAATAAAACAAAAAATCGTATTTTAAAGAGTGTAAAATAAATAAATATATCTTGACAAGAAAGTAACGGCTTTATATACTTACACGTAAATAGATGCAAAATGAAACAGTGTTTATTTATTGTTAAAAAATAAATAAATATATCATAAATTTTAATGGAATGTGTTTTAGATGTTGTTAATAAACAAAGCGAATTTAACTAGGTTAGGCAAAAAATTTATTGTTCCAAGTTATGACAGAGAAAAGTTGCAAACCAGCATATTACATATGGGAACCGGTGCCTTTCATAGAGCGCGCCAAGCTTATATTAACGAGCAATATATTAAACAAACAGGCGATTTAAAATGGGGAATCGTTGGATCTGATTTAATGAGCGCAACGTTAGCTTAGGTATACATAAAAATAATACGCAAAAAAACAAGTGAATTTGTGCTCTTCTTTTTATTTTTGAAAATCATTTTCATATGATGAAAATAAAAACGAGTACTGTCTTCTTTTGCTCATATTGTCCTATAAATCTAGGACAATTTTTGTAAAATATATAATTCTTGCTGGCAAATATAGTACTTATACTTTGCAAACAAGGTTATTGTTTACATGCCGTACTAGTACTATAGTTAAACTAGATAATTTACAAACCTTGTTTTACTAAGAAATATGAAAAGAAATGAATTTTTGTTAGGCGAAAAATTTATTGTTCCAAGTTATGACAGAGAAAAATTACAAACTAGCATATTACATATGGGAACCGGCGCCTTTCATAGAGCGCACCAAGCTTATATTAACGAGCAATATATTAAACAAACAGGCGATTTAAAATGGGGAATCGTTGGATCTGATTTAATGAGCGCAACGTTAGCAGCTAAACTGAAAGAACAAGATTATTTATATACGTTAGTAACAAAAGGCGCCAAGCAAGATGATATTACGATTATAGGCTGTATTAAAGATATGTACGTAGGCGTGCATAATTCACAAGCATTGCTTGCAAAAATGTGTGATCCGTCTATACGTATTGTTACTTTAACGATTACCGAGAAAGGTTATTACAGAAAGGACAAGCAAAGTATTCAAATAGATAACGAAGCGATTCAACATGATTTACAAAATCCAAACGAACCAAAAACGGCAATTGGCTACCTTGTTCATGCACTAGATATAAGGCGTAAAAATAGCATTTTGCCTTTTACTCCGCTTAGTTGTGATAATTTACCTCAAAACGGCGCTACCTTAAAAGCAATGGTATTATCTTTTGCAAAAGAATATAACCAAGAATTGTATCAATGGATAAAAGAAAACGTCCCGTTTCCTTGTTCTATGGTAGACCGTATTACGCCGGCAACAACGCAAGAAGATATTGAAAAACTAGAAAAAACAGGAATCCAAGATGCCGCGCCTGTGGTAACAGAACCTTTTTTACAATGGGTAATAGAAGATAAGTTCGTTAACGGGCGACCAGATTGGGATATATTGGATTCAGTGCAATTCGTTAAAGACGTTGCCGTATTTGAAGAAATGAAACTACGACTACTTAACGGGACGCATTCAACGCAAGCCTATCTTGGCTATTTAGCAAAGTATCCTTATATTGCAACCTGCATGCAAGATCTTTCGTTGCAAAAGCTAATACGAACTATGATGGATACGGATATTACGCCTTCTTTAACTTGCCCGCCTGGCATTAACCTAGATAAATATAAAGATTCGTTAATCGAACGTTATAAAAATCCTTCTATTTGTCATAGAACGTGGCAAATTGCTATGGACGGAAGTGAAAAACTACCGCAACGTATTTTAAATCCAATAAGGGAACAACTTGCTAAAAACAAGTCTATTACCTATCTTTCTTTAGCTGTTGCCGCTTGGATTCGTTATGTTAGCGGTATTGACGAAGACAATAATAAAATTGACGTTAGAGATCCTTTAGCAGATGAGCTACGCGCTATAGCGGAAAAATACGAATATAATAAAAATATAAACGATATGTTACAAGCTTATTTGAATATAGAGTCTATATTTTCTAGCGATTTACCGCAAAATGAAAAATTTGTTTCTTCCGTTACGTCTTGGCTTACTAAGTTGTACGAAGAAGGCGCGCGAGTTGTTATTGCAAAAGCGGCAACTCAAATTTAAATAAAACTTATTTTGTAATCATATATTTGTGAGTTATATAACATGGAAATTACTTTTAGATGGTACGGTGAAAACGACCCTGTTACATTAGAAAACATTAAACAAGTTCCAGTCCTTAAAGGCATTGTTACTTCTTTTTTTGATATTCCTATTGGAGACGTGATCCCCTATGAAACAATTATAGATCGAAAAAGAAAAATAGAAGAACATGGATTGCGTTTTTCTGTATTAGAAAGCATTAACGTACATGAAGATATAAAATCAGGAAAGCCAACAAGAGATAAATGGATTGCAAACTACTGCGAGAGTATTCGCAACATGGGGAAAGCAGGCATTAAAATCTTATGTTATAACTTTATGCCTGTGTTTGATTGGACAAGATCTGATTTAAATCGAGAATTAAGCGACGGGTCACATGCCTTGTCTTACCAAGCAAAAGAATTACAATCTTTAAATATTGAAAAACTTTCAAAAATGGATTTGCCTGCATGGGTACCTTATTCATTTGACGAGTTAAAGCAATGGCTTGCTTTATATCAAAATATTAGTGAAGAAACAATCTGGTCTAATCTAGCCTATTTTTTAAAGAAAGTAATACCGGTAGCCGAAGAAGCCGGCGTTGTAATGGCGATTCATCCGGACGATCCGCCTGTTTCCGTTTTTGGGTTACCACGTATTATACGTAGCTTTGAAGCGTTAAAACGACTTACTGAATTAGTTGACTCAAAAGCAAACGGCATTACCTTATGTAGCGGTTCTTTAGGACCGAATAAAAACGTTGATTTGCCGAAAGCGATTCGCTATTTTGGCGAGAAAGGTCGTATTCACTTTGGACATGTTCGTAACGTAAATCGCTTGCCTAGCGGAGAATTTGATTTTCATGAAGCTGCGCACGTCTCTAGTAGCGGTTCGTTAGATATGTATGAAATCATGAAAGCTTATGCTGATATTAATTTCCAAGGACCTATTCGTCCGGATCATGGTCGTAAAATTTGGGGTGAAACAGGTCTTCCGGGCTACGGTTTATTTGATCGCTCTTTAGGGGCTATGTATTTAGCCGGTCTTTGGGAAGCTATAATTAAAAAATAAAAGGTAGCGTATGTTAAAAATTATCACTGGTTTAAATAAAATTCTTTCCTTCTTTTTAGTTGGCTTTTTTGTTGTGTTACTTGGGTTTGTTTGTTGGAGCGTGTTTACAAGATACGTCTTGAACAATCCTAGCGTAGCAAGTGAAGAAATAATCCGGTTTTGTTTAATTTGGTTAATCTTTATTGGCTCGGCCTACACCTATGGTGAAAAAAAGCACCTTGCTATTGAAGCATTAGCAAATAAATTAAAAGCAAAACAAATAGCAAAAGTACAAATACTCATTTACTTAATAATTCTTGCTATTTCCGTTTTAATTCTAATATATGGCGGGGGAAATTTATCTTGGAAGGTATATCTTTCTAAGCAATTATCGCCAACGCTACATATATCTATGGGTCTTGTTTATATGATATTCCCTTTTTCAGGGTTAATTATGAGTATATATAGCGTTGTTTTTATTGCAGATGAAATACAAAAACTACAAAAGGAGGGCTAAACAATGGACTTTTTACTTGATTATTTACCTGTTATTAGTATTATCGTTGTATTTTTTGGTTTTTTGTTTCTAGGCGTACCTGTAGCTTATACGCTATTGGCGTCAGCTTTTGCCGGATTAGTTACGGCAATGCCTTTTGATACGGTGATTAAAATCCTAGCGCAACGATCTATCGTGGGAATAGACAAATATAGTTTGTTATGTATTCCTTTTTTCATACTTGCCGGCACGTTAATGAACCGAGGCGGATTAGCACAGCGGTTGATTAACCTTGCTAAGTTAATAGGCGGACCTTTACCCGGGACTTTAGCGCATGTAAACGTTATTGCAAATATGCTTTTTGGTTCGCTATCCGGGTCTGCTGTTGCGGCTGCCGCTGCGATTGGCGGGACTATGACGCCTATGATGGAAGAAGAAAAATATGATATGGATTTTGCCGCTGCTGTGAATATTGCATCTTGCCCTACTGGGTTATTAATTCCACCGTCTAATATTTTTATTCTTTACGCTCTTGTTTCCGGAAGCGTTTCTATTGCAACTTTATTCGTTGCCGGTTATTTACCGGGTATCTTAATGGGGTTGTCTGTAATGATTGTGTCTTTCTTTTATGCTAAAAAACACAAATACCCAACAGGAACAAGACCAACTATAAAAGAAGTGTTTTTTTCTTTGTGGAATGCACTTCCGGCATTGTTTCTAATTGTTATTGTTATTGGTGGCATTGCAAAAGGTGTTTTTTCAGCAACAGAAGCGTCAGCGATTGCCGTTATGTATTCTTTAATTCTTGGGTTTATTTACAGAGAATTGAAACTGAAAGAATTACCAAATATTTTCCTTATTTCAGCAGTAACTTCCTCAATCGTTCTTTTTTTAGTTGCCACTAGTTCGGCTATGAGTTGGGCGATGACAAGTCAAGATATTCCTTCTTTAATAGCCGATGCTTTAATGGGAATTTCTACAAATCCTATTATAATTATGCTTCTAATTAACATATTATTGTTAATTGTTGGTATGTTTATGGATATGTCGCCTGCTGTGTTAATTTTTACGCCTATTTTCCTGCCTATAGCGCAGCAAATAGGTATAGATCCTGTACATTTTGGCGTTATCTTGATTTTTAATTTATGTATAGGAATTTGTACTCCACCTGTGGGATCCGCTTTATTTGTCGGTTGTTCTATTGCGGAACGTAAGATTGAAAAAGTAATCCGACCTTTACTCCCTATGTTTGCTTTACAATTCGCAATGTTAATGGTAGTGACTTACGTCCCTTCTATTACTTTGTTTCTGCCTAAATTATTCGGTATGATGTAACAAACTTTTTTTCGTAACTCTAAATTTTATGGAGATATTATGTTTTCAAAACTAAAATCAATGGTAACTGTAAGTATAGTTGCCTTAGCTTTAAGTATAACACCGGCATTTGCAAGAACCGTTATTAAATTGCCGCATTCTTTAGATGTAAAACATCCGGTTCATATTGCTATGCTAAAAATGGCAAAAGAAGTAAAAGAAAAGACGAAAGGTCAAATTATTATTAAAATATACCCTAATGGCGTAATGGGTAGTGAAAGAGAAACTGTTGAATTACTGCAAAATAATGCGGTAGGTATGGTTAAACTTAGCTCGCTTACATTGGAAAACTTTGTTCCAGTTGTAACAACTGTTGACCTTCCTTACATTTTCAAAAATGAAGCGCAATTTAATAAGTTTATGAATAATAAAGTGGGGCAAGAAGTATTAGACGAAATTACAGCCGCTAAGAAAGGTTTTACAGGGCTTGGCTATTTTAGTGCCGGTTCAAGAAACTTTTATACTAAGAAAGCAATTAATACGCCTGCTGACTTAAAAGGTATGAAAGTGCGCGTTATTGGTTCCGATGCGGCGGTTACAATGATGAAAATGTTACATGCTTCCCCAACGCCGCTTCCTTGGGGTGAAATCTATACAAGCTTACAACAAGGCATTGTTGACGCTGCGGAAAACAATATCCCTGCTTTTTACACAAGCCGCCATTATGAAGTTGCTAAAGTATTCACATGGGACGAACATCAATTTTCACCGGACGTGATTTTGATTAATACAAAACTTTGGAATAAGCTTTCTAATACAAATAAGGCTATCTTAAAAACGGCGATACAACATGCCACTGCGTTTGAAACGGCACTTTTTGCAAAACAAACAAAAGACTTGCAAGCTAAAGCCGCTAAAAAAGGCGTGAAGTTTGTTCATCCTAATAAAGCACCTTTTGTTACCGCTCTAAAACCAATGATTGCACAATATGCTAAAAAAGGTAAAAACTACGCAAAGATTATTAAAGATATTCAAAATATCAAATAAAAGTACTGTTTAATTTATATTTAAATATTATGAAAGGAAAGGAATTTGACGTTTCTTTCCTTTTTTATCAATTAAAGGAGTCGTATGAAAGAAAAAGTTTTACATGAAGATCGTTTATTCTCTGCTGATCCAACTGTGAAAGGAATAGCAAAAGAGTTATATAGCATAGTCAAAGATTTGCCAATTATTAGTCCGCACGGACATACAAATCCGTCTTGGTACGCAAAGAATGATTTCTTTTCTGATCCTGCAACTTTATTTATTAAAGCGGATCATTATATTTTTCGTATGTTATATAGTCAAGGTATTTCCTTAAATAAGTTAGGCATTCCTTCTTGTGACGGTACGCCGGCAGAAACGGATAATCGTAAGATTTGGAAACTATTTGCAGAGAATTATTATTTATTTGCCGGTACGCCGTCAAGAATGTGGCTTAACCATGTTTTTATAAATGTTTTTGGACTAACTGAGTTACTTACTAAAGATAATGCCGATTTGTTTTACGATACGATTCAAAGCAAATTGACAACAGAAGAATTTAGACCACGAGCTCTTTTTGAACGGTTTAATATAGAAGCTATTGCAACAACAGAAACGCCGTTAGCCGATCTAGCGTATCATAAAGAAATTAATAAATTAAATTGGAACAGAAAAGTAATTACTACTTTTAGACCGGATAACGTGATTGATCCCGAATTACCTGACTTTGCAAAAGATATAGCGAAGCTTGGTGAAATTACAAACAAAGACACACAAGATTATGATCAATACCTTCTTGCTTTACGTGAAAGAAGAGCGTATTTCAAAGAACATGGCGGAGCAACCGCAACCGATCATGGGCATCCTAATGTAATTACTTTAGAAATAGAAAAAGCAGAGGCAGTTGAATTATATAATAAGGCCTTACTTGGTGAATTGCAAGAATTAGAAGCTTCTATTTTTAGAGGTCATATGTTAATGCAAATGGCAGAAATGAGCCTAGAAGACGGCTTAGTAATGCAACTACATCCTGGCGTTGTTCGCAATCATAATCATGTGATATATAAGCAATTTGGAGCAAATAAAGGAGGAGATATACCGGAAGCTTGCGAATTTACAAGGTCATTACAACCTTTATTAAATAAATATGGAAACAATCCTAATTTTGAACTTATTGTCTTTACTGTAGACGAAGATTCGTATACAAGAGAGCTAGCACCACTAGCAGGACATTATCCGTCAATGAAACTTGGTCCGGCATGGTGGTTTAACGATAGTCCGGAAGGAATGCGCCGTTTTCGAGAAGCGACAACAGAAACGGCAGGATTTTATAATACTGTTGGCTTTAACGATGATACAAGGGCTTTCTTTTCTATTCCAGCAAGGCACGACGTAGCACGAAGGGTAGATTGTAATTTTTTAGCTCAATACGTAGCGGAGCACCGTATTACACAAGATGAAGCGGCTAAAATTATTGTGGATTTAACTTATAACTTGCCTAAGAAAGCATATCGTTTATAATAAAAATAGCTTTGTTTTCGCACTGTATAAATTTTGCTGAATTCAAAAATATTGCAAAAAAAACTTGACTTAATAAAATAATATGACTATGCTGTACGTAATTGCTGTTCCTATAGGCAATTTTAAAGATATTACTTTACGAGCTATCTCTATTTTGAAAAAAGTAGATTTCGTTATTTGTGAAGAATATCGCCCGGCTGATACTCTTTTGCGGTCTTTAGATATTGAAAAAGAGTTATTACAGCTTAATGAACATAATGAAGCGACGCAAGCAACTTCATTAATAGAAAAAATAAAAGGTAAAAAAGTAGCTTTAATTTCCGATTGTGGAACACCGGGGTTTGCCGATCCTGGAACGCTACTAGTACAAGCTTGCCACCAGGCTAATATTCCGGTTTCCCCCATTCCGGGCGCCTCTTCTTTAACGGCTAGCCTATCTGTTAGTGGGATAGATATTTCCCAATTTTATTATGCCGGTTTTTTAACAAGAAAAAACGAGGCAAGAGTGCAAGAACTCCAAGAGTTAGCAAAAAGAAAAGAAGCGTTGGTTATCTATGATACGCCATATCGCTTGCAACAAGTATTACAAGATATTAAAAAAACAAAACTAATAGAACGCAATATGACTCTAGCTTTAGCGTTAACTTGCAAGCAAGAAGCCGTGTTACATGGTAATCTTGCCAAGATAGAAGCTAGATTACAAGAAATGGAAAGAAAAAAAAGCTTATTCGTTTTAGTTGTGGAAGGTGTAAACAAGCATAAAAAATAGAGATTATTCATTTCTATAAATCAATTAAATGCTATGTATATACTGTAAAACATAAAATAGAACTTGACGTATAATTATTTTTTTAGTAATCTGCAATCAATAGAATGGAGCGGCAATTACATTCATTAGACGTATTGAATTACTTACTTTGCTAAGTTAACAAAATACTATTTTTCAGATTCCTGATCTTAATCACTTTATTATTACTTCTTGTATACGCATTTTATAAAGGTGTCATATTCTTTATAAATGTTTGTATTATTCTTTATATTATTAAAATATAGAGAATAAACATAATAAATTATTTTCTAAGGTTAAAAGAGGCTCTATTGAAAACACTGCTAGATATAAAAGACCTTAACGTTTATTTTCGATCGTTGCTACAAACGAAGCATATTCTTAAAGACGTTAGTTTAGAAGTAAATCAAAATGAAATTTTAGCTATTGTGGGCGAAAGTGGTTCCGGCAAGTCGGTAACAGTTAACACAATCATGGGTTTACTCGGTTCAACGGCAAAAGAAGCGGGGTCAATCAAGTTTTATAATAAAGAAAATCCGGAAGAGTACACGGATATTTTAAGCCTCACAAGAAACGAAGCGCAGAAAATTAGAGGTTCTGAAATTTCAATGATATTTCAAGATCCGTTAACTTCGTTAAATCCGCTTTTTAAAATAGGGAATCAAATTGCAGAAGCTATTGTAATTCACCAAAACATGACTTACCAAGCGGCAATAAACGAAGCAAAAAGTCTGCTAGATCTTGTCCGCGTTCCAGGTGGACAAAAAATTATTCACTACTATCCATACCAACTTTCCGGTGGAATGCGGCAAAGAATAATGATTGCAATGGCGCTAGCTTGCCGTCCTAAATTACTTATCGCGGACGAACCAACAACGGCACTAGACGTTACAATTCAAGCTCAAATCCTTGCTTTAATTAAAGATTTACAAAAACAACTTAATATGGGCGTTATCTTTATTACACATGATATGAGTGTAGTTGCTGAGATTGCCGATCGAGTTAGCGTAATGTATAAAGGAGAAATCGTTGAAACCGGAACAGTAAAAGAACTTTTCCTTACGCCGCAACATCGCTACACGCAAGCCCTATTAAAGGCGGTTCCTGATCTAGGAAGCATGCACGGTCGCGATATACCGCATTCTTTTCCTGTACTTAGTTTAGAATCAGACACAGATACAGTAGAAGAAGAGATTAAAGGCACTACGGTAGATTATACGCAAAAGCCTGTTTTAGAAGTAAAAAATTTACATGTCGCATTCAAAGCAAAGACTAATTTCTTTGGTAAAGTGACACATAAAATCCAAGCAGTAAGACCTATATCTTTTGATTTATACAAAGGAGAAACGCTTGGAATTGTTGGAGAAAGCGGATCTGGCAAATCAACCGTAGGAAACGCTATTCTTGGTTTACTAGGGCAGGCAAAGGGCGAGATCCAATATAAACAAAGAAATATACTTGATGCAAGTAAAGAACTTAAAGAAGAAATATATAAAGATATTTCTTTTATTTTTCAAGATCCTTTAGCCTCGTTAAACCCAAGAATAACAATAGGAACCTCTATAGAAGAACCTATGTTAATTCATAATATAGGCAAGTCTAAAAAAGAAAGACAAGCAAGAGTAAAAAAACTTCTGGAACAAGTGGAGATTTCACCAAGTTTAGTAAATCATTATCCACATGAATTTTCAGGCGGCATGTTGCAAAGAGTCAATATTGCACGTGCGTTAGCAACAGAACCTAAAGTTATTATAGCCGATGAATCGGTCGCGGCTTTAGACGTTTCTGTGCAAGCAGTTGTATTAAATTTAATGATGCGATTGCAAAAAAAAATGGGGATGTCCTATATTTTCATATCTCATGATATGTCTGTAATAGAACGTATGTGCCATCGTGTTATGGTTATGACAAAAGGACAACTTGTTGAAACGGGAACAAGAAGAGAAATCTTTGAAGATACAAGGCATAGCTATACAAAAGCTTTGTTGAATGCTATTCCCGTAATTAATCCAAACAAACCAAAACGTAAGTTTTCTGTGACAACAGAAGCTATTTCCAATCCTATTTATGCAGTTGGAACAAAACTCAAAGAAGTAGAATGGGAGCATATTGGTGGGATGCATAGTACGGTAAAAGAAAAATAGTAGCGGTAAGTTGGCAATATACGATTATAAACGTATATCTATACTATATTAACGTACTACCATAAAAGTAAGTTTACTGTAATCAAATTTTACAGCAAAACAAAAAACAACTCTAAAGGAGATTATATGAGTAAAAAAACAACCTATCTGATTTCGCTGATAGTAATAGTGATAATAGCGATTGCTATCTATATAGGGCAAAGTAAAGCCGACAAAACAGTCGCGCAAAATGGTAAAGATATTACTATTGCTTTTGAAGGAACTGTAACTACACTAGATCCGCAAGATGCAAACGTAACACTTGATATGTCTATTGCCAAAACAACGTATCAATCTTTATTTAAATTTGACGTTAATATGAAACCTGTTCCCTCTTTAGCAACTGGTTTTACAATGAGTAAAGACGCAAAAGAGTATACAGTTACGTTGAAAAAAAATATTAAGTTTGCCGATGGTACTGATTTTAATGCTGACGCCGTTAAAGTTAACCTAGAAAGGCAAATAAATAATAATCTTAAACGACATTCTCTTGTAGTTAACATAGATAAGGTTGAAGTAGTTGATCCTTACACCGTTAAGATTACACTTAAAACACCTTTTAACTCTTTCTTGAATACGCTAGCTCATCCGGCAGAAGTAATAATCAGCCCAACAGCACTTGCAAAGTATAAAGATAAAATAAGTGAACATCCGGTGGGAACAGGTCAATTTATGTTCAAAGAATGGGTACATGGTGATCATGTTACTTTCGTTCCTAATCCTCTTTATAACGGACCTAAAACTAACGTTGCTAGCATAACTTACAAACCGGTTCCTGAAGTGGGTTCTCGTGTTTCAATGGTAACGTCCGGACAAGCTCAATGGGCTTTTATTTCTCCTGAGTTATTACCTAAAGTAGAAAACAATAAAGATTTGCAAGTAGTAAAAACGCCTAGTATTATGACAAGGAACTTTGTTTTTAATACATTATCTTCTGCTTTCAAAGATATACGAGTTCGCCAAGCGCTTAACTATGCTATAGATAAAGATTCTTATGTTAAGGTTGTATATCAAGGACTAGCTGTTCCAGTAAAATCAATTTTACCGGAAAAAATAGAAACCTTTAAAGAACAACCGGCATATACGTATAACGTAGAAAAAGCAAAACAACTTTTAAAAGAAGCAGGTTATGCTAAAGGTTTTCCAGTTGAAATATGGACAAAAAACAATAGTACTGCAGTAAAAGAAGGACAATTCTTGCAACAACAATTAACGCAAATTGGTCTTCAAGTAAATCTTGTTCCGCGTGATACGGCAAGTCACTATTCTTTAGCAGCACACGTTAACGACACGACGCCTAATAAAAATATTTTAATTCAACTAGGTTGGTCTGCTTCATCGGCAACAGCTGATTGGGCTTTACGACCTATCCTTTCTAAAGGCGGCGCCGCTAACTTTGGAACCTATTATAATAAAGTTGTGGAAGATGAAATTTACAAAGCTATGACTGTAATTAATCCAGATGATAAAGTTAAAATATACCAAGATATCCAAGAAAAAATTTGGGCAGATGCACCTTATATTTTCGGAGCTACCGACGTATTTATTACTGTTCAAGATAAGAAATTACATGGTTTCACCTTTTTACCAGATCAATCGTTTTCTATAGACAACCTACAGTATAACTAATTGATATAACTGGATCCAATTTATGCAGTTGGAATAAAAAAAATAGAATAGAAGTGTATTGCCAAAATGCATAGTACAGCGAAATAAAGAGTAGCCGTAACTTGGCAATATACCATTCTAATTGTATATTTATGTTATATTAACGTACTATTTATATGATAATACGTTAATATAGTGAGTTACTGTAATATACAGTAAAATAAAACATCTTTAAAGGAAATAATATGAGTAAAAAAACAACCTATCTGATTTTGCTGATAGTAATAGTGATAATAGCGATTGCTATCTATATAGGGCAAAGTAAAGCCGGCAAAGCTGTCGCAAAAAATGGTAAAGATATTACCATTGCTCTTGAAGGAACTGTAACTACTCTAGATCCACAAGATGCAACAGTAACTCTTGATATGTCTATCGCAAAAACAACGTATCAATCTTTATATAAATTTGACGTTAATATGAAACCTGTTCCCTCTTTAGCAACAGGCTTAAAAATGAGTAAAGACGCCAAAATATATACAGTTACGTTGAAAAAAAATATTAAGTTTGCCGATGGTACTGATTTTAACGCTGATGCCGTTAAAATTAACCTAGAAAGGCAAATGAATCATAACCTTAAACGACATTCTCTTGTCGTTAACATAGACAAGGTTGAAGTAGTTGATCCTTATACCGTTAAGATTACACTTAAAAAACCTTTTAACTCTTTCTTAAATACGCTAGCATCTCCGTCAGAAGTAATGATCAGTCCGGCAGCACTTGCAAAGTATAAAGATAAAATAAGTGAACATCCAGTAGGTACCGGGCAGTTTATGTTCAAAGAATGGATACATGGCGATCATGTTACTTTCGTTCCAAATCCTCTTTATAACGGACCTAAAACTAACGTTGCAAGTATAACCTATAAATCAGTTCCGGAAACCGGTTCTCGTGTGTCAATGATAACGTCCGGGCAAGCACAATGGACTTTCATTTCACCTGAATTATTACCTAAAATAGAAAATAAAAAAAACTTACAAGTAGTAAAAACGCCTACTATTATAGCAGTTTATTATACTTTTAACATGCTAGCTCCTACGTTTAAAGATAAACGAGTACGGCAAGCGCTTAATTATGCAGTAGATAAAAATGCTTTTGTTGATATTGTGTATCAAGGGCTAGCGGTTCCGGCAAAATCAGTTTTTCCAAAAGCAATAGAAACCTTTAAAGAACAACCGGCGTATACGTATAACGTAGCAAAAGCAAAACAACTTTTAAAAGAAGCAGGCTATCCTAATGGATTTTCTGTTGATATATGGATAAAAAATAATAGTACTTCGCTAAGATCAGGACAATTCTTGCAACAACAACTAGCGCAAATTGGCGTTAAAGCAAACTTGATTCCACGTGATGTGGCAAGTCACTATGCTTTAGCTAAAGATATTAAAGAGACGGCACCAAAGAAAAATATTTTAGTGCAAGCAGGTTGGTCTTCTTCTCTAGCAACCGCCGATTGGGCTTTACGACCGCTTTTTACTGAAGAAGGGACTTCTAATTTTGGAAACTATTATAATACAGAAGTAAATGATAAAATTCATAAAGCTATGACTGTGATTAATCCAGATGATAAAATTAAAATATACCAAGACTTGCAAGCAAAAATTTGGGCAGACGTACCTTATATTTTCGGGATTACAGAAACAATGATTACAGCTCATGATAAGAAATTACAGGGCTTTACGTTTTTACCAGATGAATCTTTTTCTATAGATAATCTACAATATAAATAATTTATGTAATTAGGTTAAAGTTGAAAAAATAGAATAGAAGTATATTGTCAACATACGTAGGACAGTAAGTTGGCAATATCCTATCCTATTCTAGTTATACGTTACTATAATGAGTTACCTTAATACAGAGTAAAATAAAACATCTTTAAAGGAAATAATATGAGTAAAAAAACAACCTATCTAATTTTGCTACTTGTTATATTGATAATAGCGATTGCTATTTATATAGGACAAAGTAAAACAGGTAAGGCAGTGGCACATGGTAAGGATATTACTATTGCTTTTGCCGGAAGTATAACTACTCTAGATTCACAAGATGCAATAGCAACTCTTGATATGTCCGTTGCTAAAACAACGTATCAATCTTTATTTAAATTTGACGTTAATATGAAACCTGTTCCCTCTTTAGCAACAGGCTTAAAAATGAGTAAAGACGCAAAAGAATATACAGTTACGTTGAAAAAAAATATTAAGTTTGCCGATGGTACTGATTTTAACGCCGATGCCGTTAAAATTAACCTAGAAAGGCAAATGAATAATAAACTTAGGCGGCATTCTCTTGTTGTTAATATAGATAAGGTTGAAGTAGTTGATCCTTATACCGTTAAGATTACACTTAAAACACCTTTTAACTCTTTCTTGAATACGCTAGCTCATCCGGCAGAAGTAATGATCAGCCCAACAGCACTTGCAAAGTATAAAGATAAAATAAGCGAACATCCGGTAGGAACAGGGCAATTTATGTTCAAAGAATGGGTACATGGTGATCATGCTACATTTGTTCCTAATCCTCTTTATAACGGACCTCAAACTAACGTTGCCAGTATAACTTATAAATCAGTTCCCGAAGTTGGTTCGCGATTATCAATGATAACGTCCGGACAAGCGCAATGGGCTTTCATTTCACCTGAATTAGCAGCTAAAGTAGAAAATAACAAAGATTTGCAAGTAGTAAAAACGCCTAGTATTATAGCTTCGTACTATGTGTTTAACATGCTATCCCCTACATTTAAAGATATACGTGTACGGCAAGCACTTAATTATGCAGTAGATAAAGAGGCTTTTGTTAATATTGTATATGCAGGGCTAGCAGTTCCGTCAAAATCAGTTTTTCCGAAAGCAATAGAAACCTTTAAAGAACAACCGGCGTATACGTATAACATAGCAAAAGCAAAACAACTTTTAAAAGAAGCCGGTTATCCTAATGGTTTTTCTCTTGATATATGGACAGGGAACACTAGTATATCACTAAAATCAGGAGAATTCTTGCAACAACAACTAGCGCAAATTGGCGTTAAAGCCAACATTATCCCACATGATGCAGCAAGCCACTCTTCTTTAGCTCAACGTATTAAAAAGAAAAGTATTTTACTGCAAGTAGGTTGGTCTTCTTCTCTAGCAACCGCCGATTGGGCTTTACGACCGATTCTTGCTAAAGAAGGAACTGCTAATTTTGGGAACTATTATAATGCAGAAGTAAATGATGAAATTCATAAAGCTATGACTGTGACTAATCCAGATGATAAAGTTAAAATATACCAAGACTTGCAAGCAAAAATTTGGGCAGACGCTCCTTATATTTTTGGGGTTACAGAAACAATGATTGGCGTCTATGATAAGAAATTGCACGGCTATACACTCTTACCGGATCGATCTTTTTCTATAGATAATTTACAATATAAATAATTTATCTAACTTAATCTAATTGATGTAATTAGGTTAAAGTTGAAAAAATAGAATAGACTTATATTGCCAAAATACATAATAACAGTAAGTTGGCAATATTCTATTTTAGTTATGCGTTACTATAGCGAGTTACCTGAATACACAGTAAAATAAAAGAACTTTAAAGGAAATGATATGAGTAAAAAAACAACCTATCTAATTTCGTTACTTGTTATATTGATAATAGCGATTGCTATTTATATAGGACAGAGTAAAACCGGCAAGGCAGTTTCGCACGGTAAGGATATTACTATTGCTTTTGGAGGAACGGTAACTTCACTAGATCCACAAGATGCAACAGTAACGCTTGATATGTCTATCGCAAAAACAACGTATCAATCTTTATTTAAGTTTGACGTTAATATGAACCTTATTCCGTCTTTAGCAACTGGTTCAACTATGAGTAAAGACGCAAAAATATATACAATTACGTTGAAAAAAAATATTAAATTTGCTGATGGTACTGATTTTAATGCTAATGCTGTTAAAATTAACCTAGAAAGGCAAATGAATAAAAAACTTAAACGACATATTCTTGTAGCGAATATAGATAAGGTTGAAGTAGTTGATCCTTATACTGTTAAAATTATACTTAAAAAGCCTTATAACTCTTTCTTAAATACACTAGGTAACCCGTCAGAAGTAATAATCAGTCCGGCAGCGCTAGCAAAATATAAAGATAAAATAAACGAACATCCAGTAGGAACAGGGCAATTTATGTTCAAAGAATGGGTACATGGTGATCATGTTACTTTTGTTCCTAATCCTCTTTATAACGGACCTCAAACTAATGTTGCCAGTATAACATATAAATCAATTCCGGAAGCAGGTTCCCGTGTTTCAATGGTAACGTCCGGGCAAGCACAATGGAGCTTCATTTCGCCTGAATTATTACCTAAAGTAGAAAACAACAAAGATTTAAAAGTAGTAAAAACACCTAGTATTATAGCAATCTTCTATACTTTGAACATGCTAGCTCCTACGTTTAAAGATAAACGAGTACGGCAAGCTCTTAATTATGCAGTAGATAAAAATGCTTGGATTAATGTTGTAGATCAAGGGCTAGCGGTTCCAGCAAAATCAATTTTCCCAAAAGCAATAGAAACCTTTAAAGAACAACCGGCATATACGTATAACATAAAAAAAGCAAAACAACTTTTAAAAGAAGCAGGCTATCCTAATGGATTTTCTGTTGACATATGGATAAAAAATAATAGTAGCGCACTAAGGTCAGGCGAATTCTTGCAACAACAACTAGCGCAAGTTGGCGTTAAAGCAAGCCTTATTCCACGTGATGTGGCAAGTCACTATTCTTTAGCAATACATATTAAAGACACCGATCCAAAGAAAAATATTTTAGTACAATCAGGTTGGTCTGCTTCGTCTGCAACAGCAGATTGGGCTTTACGACCTCTTCTTTCTAAAGAAGGAAGTTTTAATTTTGGAAACTATTATAATGCGAAACTAGAACAAGAAATGCAACAAGCAACTACGCTGATTAATTCAGATGATAAAATTAAAATGTATCAAGATTTGCAACAAAAACTTTGGGCAGACGCACCTTATATCTTCGGTACTGTTTCCTCAATGCTTTCTGTTCAAGATAAGAAATTACACGGATGCACACTCTTACCGGATCAATCTTTTGTAATAGATAACCTACAATATAAATAATAAATAATTTATATAAATCACGAATAAGAGCGAGCACAATGTCAAAATATATTATTAAACGGATTATAGGCATTTTTATTGTAATGTTTATTGTATCTATTTTCATCTTTATGTTTATCCATCTGTTGCCCGGCGATCCTGTTCGTATGCTTGCCGGACCAGATGCAACAAAACAAGATCTTATTAATTTAAGAGAACGTCTTGGTTTAAATGATTCTTTGTTAATACAATATCAAAAATTCATATTAAATATGATTCATATGAATCTAGGGACTTCTTTAAAAACAGGAAGCTCTGTTATTTCAGAGCTAAGCGCAAGGTATAAACTTACCTTTTTGCTAGCGCTTAGTAGCTTTTGGTATATACCTTTCGGAATCTTTCTTGGTGCGTTTGCGGCTATTCATAAAACAAAATTACCGGATACACTAGGAATGTTTATTGCCGTTATTGGTCTTTCTATACCGGAATTTTGGTTTGGTCTTTTATTAATGCAATGGTTTGCTTCTCAACTTGGCTGGTTTAACTCTACCGGCTTTAGTTCTTGGAAAGATTTAGTCTTACCTTGCGTTGCTCTTGGTGCTAATAGTTTTGCGTTTTTAGCTAGGTTTACTCGATCCGCTTTTTTAGACGTTTTATCAGAAAACTACATTAAAACAGCACGTGCTAAAGGCTTAATGGAAACAAAAGTTATTTGGAAACATGCTTGCAAAAACGCAACCCTTCCCATTATTACTATTACGGCATTACAGCTAGGTTCTTTACTTGGCGGTTCTATTGTCATTGAAAACGTATTTGCTTTGCCGGGATTGGGAAGACTATTAATTGACTCTGTTAACGTAAGAGATTATCCGGTAGTACAAGTTCTTTTGCTTTATTACTCTCTACTATTCGTTGTTATTAACTTTATAGTAGATATGATTTATATGTTAGTAAATCCACAAATTAGATTAAAATAATGAACAATTTATATATTATTTGTAAAACAAGGAATAGTAATGGGACCGATTAGCCAACAAAAAACTTCTATAGAAGATATAATAACAAAGAAAACTTCTGTAAAAAACTATTCTCCTTTTAAGCTGTTTATACTTAAATTTAGGACGCACAAGCCGGCGGTAGTTTGTTTCTTTTTATTAATTATAATAATAGCACTAGCTTTCTTAGCACCTTTGCTTGCCCCGTTTGATCCGGCAGCAATAGATTACAAACATACTTTGCTTTCGCCTTCATGGCATCATTTAGCAGGCACCGACGTATATGGTCGTGATATATTTTCTCGTTTGCTTTATGGCGCGCGCGTTTCTTTGAGCATTGGATTTTGCGCTGTTTTTATTGGCGCTATACTTGGTACCATTATTGGTGTCATGAGCGGTTTTTTCGGTGGTATTTTTGATAGTATTGTCATGCGTATTGCCGACGTTCTTTTTGCTTTCCCTAGTTTCTTGTTAGCTATTGGAATCGTTGCTGTTCTTGGACCGGGCGTTATTAATTTAGTTATTGCTATTGCCACTTTTTGTACGCCTACGTTTGCAAGAATCGCAAGAAGTAGTACTTTAAATGTGTTGCATTTACAATATATTACAGCAGCAAGAACAATGGGAGCTAGTAAATGGCGTATTATGTTTATTCATATTTTACCTAGTACGTTAAGTCATGTAATCGTATACCTTAGTATGCGTGTAGGAACGGCTATTCTTACGGCGGCAGGTTTAAGCTTTCTTGGATTAGGCGTACAACCGCCTTCGCCAGAGTGGGGCGCTATGCTTGCACTTGGAAGAGATTATATAGGCGTTGCTAATCATTTGACTATCTTTCCGGGAATTTGTATTTCCGTTACTGTGTTAGCATGTAACGTATTAGGAGACGGGCTACGTTCCGCTTTAGATCCTAAAGCATAACTACTAGTTAAAAAAGAAAGCATGCAAGTTCTTATTAAAAATGCAGATCTATACGCACCAAAGCGATTAGGCAAGAAAGATATTTTACTTTCAGCAACGAAAGTTTTAGCTATAGAAAACAGTATAGATGAAAAGCGATTATACGGGGCATATGAAGTAATTGACGCAAAAGGACGGTTAGCAGTTCCGGGGTTTATAGACACACATCAGCATTTTACAGGCGGTGGCGGCGAAGGGAGTTTCAAAACGCGTGTTCCGGAGCTATTGTTAACAGATCAAACTTTGAACGGCGTTACAACGGCGCTAGGATTGCTTGGCACGGATTCCCAAACAAGGAGCATAGAAAACCTATACGCTAAGACAATGGCGTTTAGAGAAGAAGGTATTTCTTCTTATATGCTAACTGGATCGTATGCTTACCCCTCACCAACACTTACAAACGACGTTGAAAGAGATATTGTTTTTTTAGAGCCGGTTATAGGGGTTAAATTAGCTATTTCAGATCATAGAGGACCTTATACTACAATAGACGATATTGCTTTCTTAACGTCAAAAGTACGTGTTGCCTCATTAGTTGCCGGGAAAGCCGGTATTATTACGTTACATACCGGTATTGGCAAAAATCAGCTTAAGCAAATACGCAAAGTAATTGAAAAAACAGATTATTCGCCGCGTACGTTTGTCCCTACGCATATTAACAGAGAAGATATTTTTGAAGAAGCATTAAACTTAGCTCGTTTAGGTGCTATTATTGACGGGACGGCAGTTAGTAAAGAACGGTTTGAACAAGGAACAAGGCTATCTTGCGCAGAAGCAACTAAGCTGGCAAAAGAAGAAAACCTTTTAAATCAATTTACGTTTAGCAGTGATGCCGGCGGATCACTTCCGGTGTGGAATGAAGACAGAACGAAAATGATCGGTATGGGCGTAGGATCGCCAAATACGTTGTTATTAGAGCTACAAAGAGGTATAGAGAACTATGCTTTAACCTTAGAAGATATGTTGCAACCGCTTACAGTGAATGCCGCAAAGCAACTTGGCTTAGCCACAAAAAAAGGGCAAGTTAACATTGGTTATGATGCAGACCTATTGTTATTAGATCGTTCTACACTTGCTATTGACTACTGTATTGCCCAAGGTGCTATTATGGTAGAAGAAGGCAAGGCGCGCATTAAAGGTACGTTTGAAACCTAACCTTCTTATACATAGCGTTTATACAGCGAACCAAGGTGCA
The DNA here is from genome assembly GCA_002995645.1 of SAR324 cluster bacterium. Classification (GTDB taxonomy): domain Bacteria; phylum SAR324; class SAR324; order XYD2-FULL-50-16; family HCM1; genus HCM1. The sequence goes on from PUHO01000018.1 coordinate 25,684, forward strand.
AAATAGGTCGGTATAGCGTTATATTCTTTAGTATAGCCTATAAGCTTCTCTGTTTGTATATCAATCGGCATATCTTCCTTTATTTTAGAGCTTAAAATACCTTGTATAATTAATAAGCTATCTACGTTTTGCTCGTTTGCCATAGCAATATCATGCTCCATTGAATCACCAATAACAATAATTTTAGGATCTTTTGTTTTAATGCGATTAAACGCATATTGATACATTAAAGGAAAAGGTTTTCCTAGCTTAGCCATAACAGTTCCCCCGTTTTGTTCGTACACATTGGCAATATGACCTGTGTTCAACGTAGTTTTACCGTTTTGTATACTCCATACGTCGGCATTTAAGCAAACAAGAGGAATGTTTTTATCTATCACGCTAAGCAGTAAATCTATCCATTCTTGATGCGAGCCTTGTTCAATACTAGCTAAAATAATAAAGTCCGCATCAGTAATATTTTCAACTTTCGTAATCGGCAAACCGTCTAACACGCCGTCACTTCCTTTATTAATCATGTAACAAGTTTGCATAGCCGTAGGAAATAAAGTTTGTTTATGGCATTCATGCCAAAAAACCTCACCAGACGAAACTACGTCTTGATATAAATTGCGAGCAATACCGCATTTTTCTAATACTTTTGTATTAAATTCAGATCGTTTGCCTGAATTGGAGACAATAATTACTTCTTTATTTTGTTCTTGCAAAAAGGTGAGTGTTTTCACAACATTAGGGTAGGCTTGCACGCCGTCATGTAAAACGCCCCATTGATCTAATAAAAAAGTAGTATATTGTTCAAGAATCGGTTGTATTTTTTCGTAATAAAGCATATAGTTTTACCAAAAGAATAAGTAATATTGATTTTAATAGTAAAAGAGTTTATATTATAATATATAAAATAATAAGTCAATAAAGAGAGTGTAATAAAAATATGTTAGTAAAAGCAAACTACCAAGGAGTACAAGCACAATTACAAGCCGAATTATGGGATCAGTTAAAAGAATATACTGTTGAAATGGTGCTATATGCATGGTTAGGGACTTTAGGAACGCATACAAAACGAAGTTATAGAATAGCATTTGAACAGTTTGAGAAGCTAGGTTTATTACATTTTAATTGGACTTTACAAGAATTCAGCTTATCCAATCATGAAGCGGTAATAGATAAAATTAAACTTGTAGCCCATTGGAGCGAAGCAACAAGGCAAGCAAGGGCAGCGGCGTACATATCCTTTACAGGCTACTTACAACGCCGTTCACGTGGATTAATTCATAAAGCAGTACCAAATAAAGAAGGGGTACACAAAACGTTTTATAAGATTCGCGATAAGGTCAAGACAAGATCGTTAACATTACAAGAAACAACCGACTTCTTGCAGGCGTTGGAAAAGTTGAATAAACGAGATGCGTTAATAGCTAAGTTAATGTTACAAGGCGGGAAGCGTAAGAACGAAGTATTGACTTTGCAAATAGGGCAAGTTAATTTTCGTAAACAAGAAATACAATACCGCCAATCTAAGACCAAAGGAGTAGAGCGCTACACGATTATACACTATCCGGCAAACGTGATAAAAGAGTTAAAGAAGTATATAGCAAAAAGGAAAAACAAGCCCGACGATTTAGTATTTATTACAGGCAAAGGGAAGAAGGTATATCCTTATCAAATTGATCGCAATTTTCTTAGAGCCGGCAAACGCGCGCATATTGCCTTTCCCGTGTCGCCGCACGTTTTGCGCGTAACGTTAGTAACAAGGTTAAAAGAGCAACAAGTTCAAGATACGGATATTATGAAAGTAACCGGTCATGCAACGGTTTCGCAAGTAGCTAGCTATGATCGCGGTGATCTAGCTGATAACATTACAAAAACGTTTAATATATTAAATCCTAGTTAGGTAGTTTACTCAAAATTTCTTGAAGTTTTTGCCTTTTATAATATCAAGTTGTTCTGTTTCTTGAGATGAAAGTGTAGCATAACTTAAATCTTGGTAACTCGGATCTTTTAATTGGTCGCTAAAATGATCTAAATCAGCATAGATAGTAGTAGGAGTCAAGCCGTTAACTTCTAGGTAACGGAGTAGCTCTTTTTTTAAGCTAGGGCTAATAATAAAATAATGAAACTTATCGGACAAACGAATAGCATCTTTTTTAGAACGAATAGCATCTTTTTTAGTATGATAAGTAAATAAACTTCGTTGTAAACTAGCTCTTTTATGGGATAGTTTCGGTGCAAATAAGTAATAATCTTTTTTGTCTTTTTCCAGCATTTCCTCTTTAATTTTATCATAAGAAAATATTTCATCATAATTAAACGCAACTAAACAAGGAATGCCGTCATTGTCTAGATTATATTTATTTGTGTTGTATATAGCAAAAAACAGAGCAATATTACAAGCTTGACTCCAGTCTAGGAATGGAGAAAGGCAGCCGTGATGTTGCATTAAACTAAGCCAATCAATCTTTTCATAATGATCAAAGTTTAGATCAGACAGACTCATAGCCTCTCTTTGAAAATGCGTTATGAGTCGTTTTAATTCATCTTCTTTAGCATAAGAACGATAATAGCTAGGATTGAGTTCCCATTGTGCCCGATTCATACCGCGAAAAACAACTTTCTTATTAGAGAATTTGTTTACTATATTAACAATATCCTTTAGTTTAGTAATATAGTGTAGGTTCTTTTTTGGTAATTTTGAAATTGCTTTAATATCATCAATATAATTTTCTATTATCCTGCTAATTTTAAAAAGCTTTTCTTTTTCAAAGAGAAGAGCTTTTTTTTCTGTAATCTCTTCAATTGCTGTTATATTTTCGCTTAATTGTTTATTGATTTTATTGCTTATTATGTCTTTTAAGTTGTTTTCTAATGTTTTCCATTTTTGCTTATTTTTAAAACCTTCTGCAATGTAATTTTTAGCTAATATCTCCAAAGCAAATAAATAAACTTTTTCGACGTTTAAATATTCTTCTTTATTTAATCTAATATATTCATTAAAACACAGTTCAAAATTATCGTTAGCTGCTTCATAGTTACCTTGCTTATGGAAGTTACCCCCTTGAGCATATAGAGCAAATAAATAAACTCTTTTGATTTCTAAATCTTTTTCTTCTAACTGGCTATATTCATTAAAAAACTTTTCATAAGAATTCTGAGCTATTTTATATTTACCTTGCTTATAAAAGTTAAGTCCTTGACTATATAGAGAAAATAAATACTTTCCTTTGATCTCTAAATCTTTTTCTTCTAACTGACTATATTCATTAAAAAACTTTTCATAAGAGTCATTAGTTGCTTCATATTTACCTTGCTGAGCAAAGTTAAGGTATTGATTATATAGAGCAAATAAATACTTTCTTTTGATTGCTAAATCTTTTTCTTCTAACTGGCTATATTCATTAACAAACTCTTTATAAGAGTTATTAGATTTTTCATATTCACCTTGCTGATAAAAGTTAACTCCTTGCCTATATAGAGTATATAAATAAAATATTTTGATTGCTAAATCTTTTTCTTCTAACTGGCTATATTCATTAACACACTCTTTATAAGAGTTATTAGATTTTTCATATTCACCTTGCTGATAAAAGTTAAGCCCTTGAGCATATAGAAAAGTTAAATAAACGCTTTTCCAGTTTAGTGCTTTTTGCGCTTCTGGTGATGTTTCATAAAGATCAATAAATTTTTGATAATAATCCTCAGCTTTTTGATGATCACCCTTCTTTTGACAAGAAAATCCTTTATTGAAGATCTTTTCTAGTTGTAAAAATATATCACTCATTATTTTATAAATTTCATGTTTATTATTTATCTTGCTATAAGAGTAGCATCATTATGTTATACTTGTCAAACAAATGAATGTAATACTATGTATAGCCATAATTTATTTATTATTTCTTAAAATGTAACTCTATAGGTACAAAATAAGAGCTTATATTAGGCATATTTTTTCACATAAATAACTAAACTCATTACAATATATAATCTTGTTTACTATGTTGTTATTCTTGTTTTTTATAGTTAATTTGCCTATATAATAAAAAGTGGCGATAATATTAATTATCACCACTATACTTTTATACCAATATGAGAGTATGTTTTTTATCCTGCTTTAGTCGCAAATTGGATTTTATAAGTTTTCTACCATTCAAAATATAGCTTGTTTTCGTCCATTTTAGCCAAATTCTATATTTAATCAATATAAGCCGTTATTTGCAAACAACAACCTTAACCTATATGTTAGTATTAGTCTGTATTAAAAAACAACGTCTGCTTTGTTTTAACTGTATATAACTATAGTTATCATTTAATACAAATAACAACTATAGTAACCGCATGTTAATTATTGTCAACTACACGAAAAATTGTAATATATACTATACAATCATATAATTTAGTGATATAGTACATAAAATAGGTTATGTACAGTATTTATATTACTTTTTTATCTATCTCTTATATGAATGCTTTTTTATTACTCTGCACCCTCTCTTTTCTAGGCGAGCTTGTTATCTCAGCTTGTTCAATCCCCTTTTCTGCCCCCGTGTTTGGCGGCTTTTTGCTTTTTCTGTTTTTAGTCATATTTGAAAATCCTTTGTCTGAACACGCTATATTAGTTATGAAAGTCTTTCTTTCGTTTCTAGGGCTGTTATTTATTCCTTTAGTGTTAAAAATGACTTATTCTCTGGGAGCTTATAAAGCGGATTTAGTCTTGCTTTTGCTTATTCTTACTATTGCCACCTTAGCCGGTATTATTGCAACGGCGGGAATGTTTATTATTTTAACTAAACTTAAACATAAAAAAATACGCTAATGCTACATTTTCTTGTTCATCTTGTCAATGAATCGCTGTTCTTACTTTTTATTACGTTTGCTACCTATTCTTTTGGTTTGTTTCTATATCGTAAGTTCAACTTTACCCCTATATTTCATCCCGTTCTTGTTTCTAGTGTTCTTCTCTATGCTTTTTTGCAAGTCGCGCACGTTCCCATTGCAACGTACGTAAAAGCAACAAATATACTTGTTCTTTTATTGCCGCCTGTCATTGTGGCTTTAGCTTTGCCTATATATGAAAACAGGTTGTTTTTAAAAAGAAATCTTTTCATTGTCATAACCTCTATTGTTGCAGGATCAGTTACAACAGCGGCAACCGGCATTGGTCTTTGCTATCTTTTTGGACTTAACGCATATATAAAAGCTATGTTCGTTAAAGCTGCCACAACGCCAATCGCCCTTTCCATAGGGGTACAACTTGGAATTAGCATGGATTTAATCATTGTTTACACTGTTTTTTGCGGTTTTATAGGCGCTGTTTTGGGGCTGCCGATGTTAAGAATGCTAAGACTACATACAAAAGTAGGCAGCGGGCTTGCGCTGGGCACCTGTTCGCATGCTTTTGGAACAATGAGCGCCCTTGCTGAATCTAAAAAAATGGCAGGTTTTGCCGCAACTGCTTTCGCATTAAACGGTTTTTTTGTTGCCGTTGTTGTCCCTCTGCTTTTTATGGCTTTTTCATAAAAATGCCCTTTGCGAATACATAGTTTCTAAACCTTTCTTTAATAAAAGCATATGGCAGAAAATAAAATACCTTCAACGCAAAGTGATAGTTTGCCTAATTTTATTGCTAATGTTGCCGATAATCCCTATATATCGGATCTGGAACAAGAAGAACTCTTAAAGGAGCAAGAACGAGAAAAACTCTTAAGCTCACAGGAAATCCCCAGTGATTTTGCGTATCGTTGCGCTATTCGCATACATACAATATATGAAAGAGAAGCAGACGAAGACGAGGCTAATGTAAAAGTATTACAAATGATAGATAATCATTTGAATCACCCTTCAAGGTATCATTATTTTGCTGACATGACAATTATTATGTTGCAAAAAGACCTAGATGTTATAACTAATATTACGACTGCTTGGATTAGTTGTTTATGGTATGGAGAAACAAAGCAAAAATATAAAGAATTTTTGTTTAAATTTATTTCCTATTGTATAAAGGGGCATCGTGTTGGTGATAGAGATAGATACGTCTTGCCACATACGCAATTTTCCTGTTCTATATATGCTTATTTAATAGGTGAAATCATGATTAATATGGTTCGCTTAAGCTTTGATTTTTATGATATTTTAGTAGAAGTTTACAAGTATATCATCATCACTGAAATGAATGAAGATTTTAAAGCGTATGATAAGCAAAACTCGATGCAATCTAAGCTAAAAAAAAATAAAGAGAAGGAAAATAAAATCGTATCTACCTATAAAAAGTTATATGATGAAATTACCGATTATATTGGGCAACGTTCTATTTTTAGAACAGAAACTTTAGATCAAAAAAACCCTAATGAATACATAGAAAACCTTATAGATCGAATGAGGACAACAAGGCGCTATGTTATACAAGATACCATTAATCAACATTCATTAAAACAAAAAAGGGAATTTGCAAGAAATCTACAATCACAAGAGGCAACGGCAGAAGAAATTTTACAATCAGAAGAATCTTTTACAGAAGGTTTGTTTTTATTTTGGATGCAAAAAAAGTATAATTTCAAATATATTTCATTGGAAAAGCTAAGAGGAACAATGCATATTGCCGGTATATTGGCAAGTATCGCCTTTGTTTTAGTTAGTTTGAATCATTGGCTTCCTATTCCTTTAATACAATCTGTCGTTGCTTGTATTATATTAATTCCAAGTATTAAGTACGTCACCTCTTTGCGTTTTTTTTCCCGTTTCTATCCTATAGATAACACGGAAACACTAGAAGATACAGCAAGCGAGTTTTTGCATTTTTTAATGAAGTTTTCCTATTCCCAAGCAGCTTCATTTATGCAAAAGCAAATACAAAAATATGCATTAGAAGACGAGATAATGCTAGAATTGCTGCCTGATTACGTTAACTTTATTATTTTTTTATTACCAAGTAAAAGCAAGATATTAATGAGTAAAATTGAGCTCTCTCAGTTATTAGAGTTGGTCAGAGGGAAAGTCCATCAAATATTAAAAGAAAGTAAAAAACAGAAAAAAAAGAAAAAACGCTAACCTTCTCTTTTTCTAAAATCTTCACCTTGCATATAAACAAAGTCGCACATTTCCTTAAGACGTGAATAAACGCGGCTAGTAATGCGATCTCCTAAAGAACGAAAATAATAATCGTTACTATTTTCCGTATTCATTTCAAGATTAGTCGTTGCTTTTTGTACCTGTTCTAGTTCTTGGTAATTCGTTGTTGCAATAGTAAGTTTATTCGCATTATACCTTTCAGAAATAAGCGTATCCAGTATTTGCAATTCCCATTCGTTAAGTCTGCCTTTTCCTAATTCATCTATAACTAATACGGGAACAGACGTTAATTGATTAATTATATCCGTTTCATATAAACCTTTATCATATTCCGCTTTAATTCTTCGTATTAAAGAGCTAAATTCTTGAAATAAAGAAGGGATATGATATTTTGATATTAATTCTTTAAGAATACAACAAGCAAGGAAGGTTTTCCCTGTTCCTACGTCGCCAAGAAAAAGCAATCCTTTTTGCATAGGTGAATCAATATCAAAATGATTATCGCTAACAAAAGTCATCGCCGTAGTAAAAGCGTGTTTAATAGACTTACTAACTTGTTGATTAAAAGTAGTAAACGAAGCGTTAAAGAAACGGCTAGGAATGCGCGCTTGTTCCCATAACTGCACAAGGTGGGTTGCCTGTTTACATTCGCAAGGAGTTTGGTATAAGTAAAAATTTTCATCTTCTTCACGAACGTAGCCGTCACCGTTGCAAAGAGGGCAAGGCGTTAAGCAATGAGAACAAAGCTTTGCACGAATAAAAAAAGTATCCGGATAAACTTCAATACGTTGATTATTGCAGAAACGGCAAGACTTTAACTTAGAGTCCGGATTATTAGTAGCGTCAATTTGAATCATATAAGTAAAAAAAATTATGAATTTACATTTAATATGAATTTACATTTAACATAAACAAGAGTATAGTATAAACAAAACTCTTTATAATATATCAATTACAGGATTAAAATGCAAAGCATATTTTCAAAATTATTTATTGCATCTGATCATGCGGGTTATCCGTTAAAAACAGAACTATTTACCGCCTTAAAAGAGCAAAATCTTATTATAGAAGATCTAGGCTGTTTTAGTGAAGAAAGCACAGACTACCCAACATATGCAAAAAAGGTAGCTAAAATGATAGCTACAGAAGAAAATAGCGGCGGTATTTTAATTTGTTCTACTGGTATTGGTATGTCTATAATGGCAAATCGATTTTCTTATATCAGAGCGGCATTGTGCGGCGATCGTGATACGGCTATTTTATCAAGACAACATAACAATGCTAACGTCTTAGTTCTTGCAAGAAAGCAACTTGACGTTACACAAGCAAGCGATATAACCAAATTATGGCTTACAACTCCTTTTGAAGGGGGCAGACACGCGCGCCGTGTTCATATGTTACAAGAAGTTTAATCTTCTATCTTAACTAACCTATTTCTTTATTTTATTATGCAAGATATTCAATTATTTGATCCTGAATTATACGCAGCTGTACAAGCTGAAAATAAACGACAAATTGAAAAACTAGAGTTAATTGCTTCGGAAAATATAGTATCACCACGTGTATTAGCTATGACCGGCTCTGTTTTAACCAATAAATACGCTGAAGGCTATCCGGCAAAACGATACTACGGCGGTTGCGAAGAGGTGGATATTACCGAAAACCTTGCTATTGATAGAGCAAAGGAAATCTTCCAAGCAGAGCATGCCAACGTGCAACCTCATTCTGGATCGCAAGCCAATATGGCAGTATATATGACAGAGCTTAAACCGGGCGATACTATTTTAGGTATGAACTTAAGTCACGGTGGACATTTAACGCATGGCTCGCCTGTTAATTTTTCCGGTAAATTATATAACGTTGTGTTTTATGGCGTAACAAAAGATGCTCATTTAATTGATTACCAAGAAGTGGAAAGACTAGCAATAGAACATAAACCAAAAATCATTGTTGCCGGTGCTAGTGCGTATGCTCGTAAACTAGACTTCCAAGCATTCAAAGATATTGCTGATAAAGTAGGCGCTTTGCTTGTTGTTGATATGGCGCATATTGCCGGTTTAGTTGCTGCTGGCGAACATATGAATCCCGTTCCTTATGCTGATTACGTAACTTCTACAACACATAAAACACTAAGAGGTCCAAGAGGCGGTTTAATTTTATGTAAAGAAGAGCGCGCAAAAAAGCTAAATTCTACTATTTTCCCAGGAATACAAGGCGGTCCTTTATGCCATGTTATTGCCGCAAAAGCAGTTGCTTTTCAAGAAGCGAAACAAGAAAGCTTTAAGAAATATGCAAAGCAAATTATTAGTAATGCTAAAGCATTGGCAAATGCGATGCAAAATAAAGGTTATGATTTAGTATCACACGGTACGGATAATCATATTGTATTGCTTAATTTAACCAATCAAGGCGTAACCGGTAAAGAAGTACAAGAAGTGCTTGATCTTGCTAATATTACGGCAAATCGCAACAGCATTCCCTATGACACGCAAAAACCTTTCATTACTAGCGGCGTACGACTAGGAACGCCGGCTTTAACTACTAGAGGTATGAAAGAACAAGAAATGGAACAAATCGCCGTTTTTATTGACGATATAATCAAAAATAGAGCTGATAAAGCTACTATAAATCAACTAGCTAGCAAAGTAAAAGAATTTGCGTCTAGCTTTCCTTCTTTTTGCGAGTAATTTATAATGAACAATATAGAACAAGAGGCGTTGTCCTCACAAATGATAAGACGTAAAGTAAAATCTTTTAAAACTGCCGCTTTGCTCTTGGTTTTCTTGGGATCCCTAGGAGGCGATCAATTTTATCTAGGCAATACAAAAAGAGGTATCATAAAACTAGTATGTACGCTTACTTTTATATTAATGCCTATTACCGCTATTTTGAATTGCTTGGATTTAGTACGACTTGTAGATACTGTTGATAAAGCTAACGGGATACCGCAACAAAAATTAGCTGGGGAAAATTGCGCTTCTAATCAAGAAGTGTATAAACTAATGGAAACACTAGATGAGCAACAGCAAAACCGATTTTTACCGCTATATCTTGTACAAAGAAAGAAATATACTACTTTTGCTATAATTTGGATATGTGTTGGGTGGCTGGGAATAGATCAGTTTTACCTAGGTAAATACAAATTGGGCTTTTTTAAGCTTTTTTGTGGGATAACGCTATATTTTTTATTGATTAGCTGCATTATCAGCATATGGAATCTTGTACATGCTATAAGAGATATAGAAGCAAAAAACGCTGAAATTATTGCTGCTATACAACATGAAATTATTACTGGATATACAACAAACGTGGTAAAGTAAATTCATAACGTAAGCTTATGTTACATAAACTATATATATCAAAGCACTGGCATATAAGCGCTATATTGATAGTATGCTGTTTATTATTTTCTTGCCAAAAGCTAGATAAAGACGGCGGCTATTATAATGAAAAAACAAAATCTTACGTATACGTTCGCCCTAGTAAAAAGGCGGCAAAAGATATTGGTTTAACATCGTATAGCAATCAAGATATTGGTTTTAGTGCAGTTGGCTATAAAGTGAGTAAAGAAGCGGATTCCCTTTGGTTATATATTGCCAATAGAAGGTTGTATATGCGTATTGCGTCACGCCTTTCTATAACGCAAAGAGATGATAAAAATAAGCTGATTAAACTACACCTTGCCTACGTATCGCCTAATTTATCAATGCTTGCTAAAGCACGAATGAAAAAGCGATGGACTTTATATGTCAGTGGTATTTTACAAAAGGTATTATATAAAAAAGATCTAATGATACGCGCTTGGTATTTAACGAAAGCAGGGCGGTTAAAAGGAATTGTCTTTTTACCAGCAGGGAAGAGTGTTTCCCCTGTAACGCAAGAACTTAATTTATGGATGATTTACCAAGGATATAGCTATTATTTTATTGATCAACATAAGCAGAACGTAAATGATAAATTATACAAACAAACGCAAACCTATGCAAAACAAAAAAAACTTGGTTTATGGAAATATTAAGCTAAGTATAGTTACTTATAAAAGAGGTTAAAATGGCGCTAGAACAAACGCTTTGTATTATTAAGCCCGATAGTATACGAACAAAAAATATAGGGCATATTATAGAGCGTATAGAACAGCATTTTTCTATACGAGCATTAAAAATGTTGCAGTTTACTGAGCAAAATGCTAGGTTATTTTATAAAGAACATGAAGGCAAAGAATTCTTTCAAAGATTGTTAACCTTTATGACAAGTGGATCTATTATAGCTATACTCCTTGAAGGCGAAAACGCTATTGCAAGATATAGAGCTTTAATGGGAAACACAAACCCTTTAGAAGCGGATACAGGCACTATCCGCGGCGATCTTGCTATGTCTAAAACAGAAAATTTAGTACACGGATCGGATTCGCCACAAAGTGCCGCACGAGAAATCAATTTTTTCTTTTCTAAACTAGAACAACTTCATTTTTAGAATCTGTATGCTACAAGACTTACAAAATATTTTTAATGAAACCATTCCTATTAGCTATAGCTTTTCCCAAGTTATGGACAATATATTTTCTTTTTATGCTGGCTTAAGTAAAGGCTTTTACAAGCAAATGCCGCAACTGATTGCGCAAGATAGCATAGAAGAATACTTTACCCAAACACTGGCGCCCGCTTTGTTTCAAGATGGGCATTGTGATAATATTAAGAATCAACAAAAGTTATTACTCACAGAATTAACCGGTTTAGAACAATTCATGGCAACAACTAAGCTATCTTACGAGAAGGTAAACCAATTGCCGAAGCTTAAGCAAGTCGCCGATCTAACCTATGATCTATTGCAAAATCATACGCAACTTTATTTGCAATATAAAAACACGAAAGTAGAAAAGAAAGAGCTAGCCACTTTTCTTGCGCAAATAGACGAGATTCAAGGTTTATGGACTAGTTATAACGATAGTTATAGCGCGTTAAAAAAGATTTTACTTATTAACCAAGCAAAATACCTTGAAGTAAATCAAGTTCATTTTAGTTTTTACTATCTTCTAAACAGTAATCAAACGAAAGATTCGTTTTCTGTTACCGAAATACAGGCGATTATTGAGCTTATAGAAAAGTTCCACTCTTTCTTGCAAGTTGCATCGCCAGATAAAAACATAGGAGAGCTTGTTATCAGCCAATTACAGGCTAATCATTACCTAGCTTGTAGTACGGTCATACCAAAGGATATAGCAAGGGCATACGGCTATTTTTTCAAGTATATATCGTTAGATAATATTAAGCCGGAATTGTTAATTAAACAGCTATTAGAAATGATAGTGAAAGAAGCGGAATCAACGATAACGAAAGCTAAGATTACCACCTATGTTAAGCAGTTTGCGAAGGTATTAGCCAACTTCCCACAGAAAGGAACTTTTACGCTAAACCAAGATAAAGTGCAAGATCATATTGTACAATTTTCATCGTTTATTAACGAACTAGAAAAACATAGCATTTCTTATGATACTACGCCGAGCAAGAAAGAGACGAAACCAACAGTACAAGCGGAAAGTAGCGCAGTTGCAAGCAATCCGGAAGTAGTAGAACAAGTAAAGAGCGGTATTATAGACAACTCAAAAAACATAGAAGAAAAGCTACGTCAAACAGAAAAACAAAATCCACCAAAAAGAGATATTCAGTTTCTCACCTCGTAAATCAAGCCACAGGGAGCATTGCGTATGCTTAGTTCAAGAAATAAAACGATTCGCCTTACTCCCGAAGAAATAGACCACTATTGCCAATATAATAAGCAGCTAACAAAGCAAGCTAATCTTTCCGAAGTGGAAAATAGCATTTTGTGTCAAGATTTGTTTAGTGCAATACCGCTACTTCCCGCGCAGTTCGTGGATTTGCTGATAATTGATCCACCATATAACCTAGACAAAAATTTTGGGGCAGTAAGTTTCAAACAACAAAGCGTGCAAGAATATAGCCAATATCTAGACAGCTTCCTTTCGCAGATTGTGCGGTTGTTAAAACCGGACGCAACCGTTTATATATGCGGAGATTGGCGATCTTCCATTTCTATATATGAGGTAGCGAGCAAATATTTTGCCGTACGAAATAGGATTACTTGGCAAAGGGAAAAAGGGCGGGGATCTAAAACAAATTGGAAGAATGCCCACGAAGATATATGGTTTTGCACGCAAGGAAAAAGCTATACATTCCAATCAGATAAGATCAAGATTAGAAGGAAGGTACTTGCACCATATAAGCAGCAGGGTAAGGCAAAAGATTGGTTTACAGAGGGGAAGGAAAAATTCAGAGATACGTTTGCCTCCAACTTCTGGGATAATATAACGATTCCCTACTGGTCTATGGCGGAAAACACCAATCACCCAACACAAAAGCCGGAAAAGCTGCTAGCTAAGCTGATTTTAGCGAGTAGCAAAGAAGGGCAAATCGTCTTAGATCCCTTTGTTGGCAGCGGTTCTACGTGTGTTGTGGCGAAGAAATTAAATCGCCGTTACGTTGGGATTGAAATTGATCAAGAATATGCGGCGCTAACACAAAAAAGGCTTGCGATTGCTAGTAAAGACAAGCAAATTCAAGGATATGACGGGCAAGTTTTTTGGGAAAGGAACAGCCGCAACGTAAGCAAAAAGAAGAAATAGGCAAATAGTCATTAGGGGCTTATTTTGTCTTGTTTTTTTGTCATATAGGGAAAAGAGCTCTTTCAAAAATAGTCATTAGGGGCTTATTTTGTCTTGTTTTTTTGTCATATAGGGAAAAGAGCTCTTTCAAAAATAGTCATTAGGGGCTTATTATTTTGTCTTGTTTTTTGTCATATAGGGAAAAGGGTTCTTTCAAAAACCGGCTTTATAATAGCTAGTTAAATCAAATAGTTACATTCAATTTCATACAGACAAGAAAAGAAGATTTTTTGTCATCTTTTTGGGTAATCAAAAAACAAGACAAAAAACGTCCTTGATTTTGTCATAAAAAGCAAGCAAAAGCCGGGCATTTCATCAAGTTGCAGCAAGCCTTAAAGCAAGTAAACACAAGGCTTTGCAAGCGACCTTACAACGAGCGATTGAGAATAGAAAAAAGCTAAATTCGCTCTCTAAATTGCAATTTTATAAAACAAGACGTTTTGCACCTCCTATTTTCATTTGCCAGGTTGCCTATAGGTAACGGCGTGCCTTCTTGCTTTCACTTACCGGGCTACGTATTTGCAAAGTTGTTAATTCTTTGTATGCGTTGCTAGGTTTGCTTTTATTTCTTTGCTTAACTCTGTTGCAAGTGCTTGCCCTTGATTCATTTCTTCGCTTGTCATTTTGCTTTCTAATTCTTGGAAAAGTTTTTGATCACCATTAGAGCTAGCAATTAAAGCCCAAGCATACGCTTTAATAGTATCTTTTATAACACCTTGCCCTATATAATACATTAACCCTAAATTATTCTGTGCTCCTGCATCGCCTTGCTTTGCTGCTTCTGTATACCAATACAAGGCTTCTTTATCATTTGTTTCAACGCCTTGCCCATTACAATACATCACGCCTAACTCAAATTGCGCCTGGGCGTTGCCTTGCTCTGCTGCTTGACTATACCAATACAAGGCTTCTTTACAATCTGTTTCAACACCTTGCCCGGCTTTATACATAAAGCCTAAAACAAATTGCGCCTTTGCATTGCCTTGCTTTGCCGCTTGGCTATACCAATACACGGCTTCTTTATAGTCTTGTTTAATGCCTTGTCCTATATAATACATTAAGCCGAACTCAAATTGCGCCATTACATGACCTTGCTTTGCCGCTTGGCTATACCAATACAAGGCTTCTTTATAATCTTTTTCAACGCCTAGCCCATTTGCATACATCACGCCTAAATTATACTGAGCCTTTGCATTTTCTTGCTTTGCTGCTTCTGTGTACCAATACAAGGCTTCTTTATAGTCTTGCCCTGCATGATATATATTGCCTAACATAGCTTGCGCCTCTGCATTTCCTTGCTTTGCTGCTTTTGTATACCAATACAAGGCTTCTTTATAGTTTTGCCCTGCATAATGTATATTGCCTAACATAGCTTGCGCCTGGGCGTTGCCTTGCTCTGCTGCTTGACTATACCAATACAAGGCTTCTTTACAATCTGTTTCAACACCTTGCCCGGCTTTATACATAAAGCCTAAAACAAATTGCGCCTCTGCATCGCCTTGCTTTGCGAGTTTTTCCGTATCAATAAATTGTTGATTATCTGTTTTTTCGCTTAACTTGTCGGCAAGTGCTTGCCCTTGATTCATTTCTTTACTTGTCATTTTGTTTTTCAAGTTTTGAGCTGCTTTTTGTGCCATTGCCTTGCCTTGCTTCGCTGCTTCTGTATACCAATACAAGGCTTCTTTATTGTCTTGTTCAACGCCTTGCCCTTCTTGATATATATTGCCTAACATAACTTGCGCCACTGCATCGCCTTGCTTTGCCGCTTGGCTATACCAATACAAGGCTTCTTTATAGTCTTGTTTAACGCCTTGCCCTTCTTGATACATTAACCCTAAAGCAATTTGTCCCATTGCATCGCCTTGCTTTGCTGCTTCTGCATACCAATAAAAGGCTTCTTTATAATCTTTTTCAACACCTGTCCCTTCTTGATACATTAACCCTAACCTAGTTTGTGCCTTGGCATCGCCTTGCTTTGCCGCTTTTGTATACCAATAAAATGCCTGTTTATAATCTCTTTTAACTCCTTGACCATTTTTATACATTCCTCCTAAATTAAATTGCGCCACTGCATCGCCTTGATTTGCTGCTTTTGTACTCCAATACAAAGCTTCTTTATAGTTTTGCCCCTCATGATACATTCCCCCTAAATTATTTTGCGCACCAACATTGCCTTGCTTTGCTGCTTTTGTATACCAAGACAGCGCTTCTTTATCATCTTTTTCAACGCCTTGCCCTTTTTCATACATTAAGCCTAACATAGCTTGCGCCACTGCATCGCCTTGCTTTGCTGCTTTTGTACTCCAATACAAAGCTTCTTTATAGTTTTGCCCCTCATGATACATTCTCCCTAAATTAAATTGCGCTCTTGCATTGCCTTGCTTTGCTGCTTTCGTATAATAATATAATGCCTGTTTATAATCTATTTTAACGCCTAGCCCTTTCTCATATATAGATCCTAAAGCAAATTGCGCCTCTGCATTTCCTTGCTTTGCTGCTTTTGTAAGCCAAACTACTGATTCTTTATAGTTTTTTATAACTCCTTGCCCTTTTGCATACATTGCCCCTAACACAGTTTGCGCCTCCACGTTCCCTTGCTTTGCTAGTTTTTGCATGCAAATAAAGGCTTGCTTCTTTGTTTTGCATGTAATACACTTTGTCATCACACTTTGCTTGTCTGTTAAATTGTTTTTTGTTGCTGCCTGTGCTGTTAGCGAAAGGAGTACAATAGAGAGTAATAAAATTCTTTTCATAATATTTTTTGTTTAAGTGAGTGAAAATAAGTTGCTATTTCTTTGTATGCGTCGCTAAGTTGGCTTCTATTTCTTTGCTTAACTTGACGGCAAGTGCTTGCCCTTGATTGATTTCTTCACTTGTCATTATGCTTTCTAACTTTTGGGAATCTTTTTGCGAATATTTATCACCATTAGAGCTAGCAATTAAATACCAAGCATACGATTTAATATCATCTTTTGTAGTTCCCTGTCCCAATCCATACATATCGCCTAATATAGTTTGCGCATATACATCACCTTGCTTTGCCGCTTTTGTATACCAATACAAGGCTTCTTTATAGTTTTTTATAACTCCTTGACCGTTTGCATACATATCGCCTAATAGAATTTGCGCTACTGCATCACCTTGTTTTGCCGCTTTTGTATACCAATACAAGGCTTCTTTATAGTTTTTTATAACTCCTTGACCTTTATAATACATTCTCCCTAATAAACCTTGCGCATCTACATTACCTTGCTTTGCCGCTTTTGTATACCAAGACGCGGCTTTTTTATCATCTTTTTTAACACCTTGACCATAACAATACATGTTGCCTAATGCAAGTTGCGCCACTACATAACCTTGCTTTGCTGCTTTTGTATACCAAGACATGGATTCTTTATAGTCTTGTTTAACTCCTCGACCATTATAATACATGTTGCCTAATGCAAGTTGCGCATTTACATTGCCTTGCTTTGCTGCTTTTGTAAGCCAATACAAGGCTTTTTTATAGTCTTTTGTAGTTCCCTTTCCAAATTTATACATTCCCCCTAAAACAAATTGCGCCTCTACATCGCCTTGCTGTGCCGCTTTTGTAAGCCAATATAATGCCTGTTTATCGTTTTTTATAGCTACTTGCCCATTATAATACATCTTGCCTAAATTAGATTGCGCATATGCATAACCTTGCTTTGCCGCTTGCCTACACCAATACACGGCTTCTTTATCATCTTTTTTAACGCCTTGACCGTTTGCATACATTACCCCTAAATTAAATTGCGCCATTGCATCGCCTTGCTTTGCCGCTTGCCTATACCAATACACGGCTTCTTTATCATCTTTTTTAACGCCTCGACCGTTTGCATACATTACCCCTAAATTAAATTGCGCCTTTACATCGCCTTGCTTTGCTGCTTTCGTATAATAATATAATGCCTGTTTATAATCTCTTTTAACACCTTGTCCATTTGCATACATTCCCCCTAAATTAAATTGCGCCTCTGCATTTCCTTGCTTTGCTGCTTTTGTAAGCCAAACTACGGATTCTTTATAGTTTTTTGTGACGTCTAGCCCGTCTTCATACATCTCGCCTAACATCAATTGTGCCCCTGCATCGCCTTGCTTTGCCAGCTTTTGCACACAAATAAAGGCTTGCTTCTTTGTTTTATCTGTAAAACACTTTGCTACAATTTGCTTTGGTGTTAAATTGTTTTTTGTTGCTGCCTGTGCTGTTAGCGAAAGGAGTACAATAGAGAGTAATAAAATTCTTTTCATAATATTTTTTGTTTAAGTGAATAAAATAAGTTGCTATTTCTTTGTATGCGTTGCTAAGTTAGCTTGTATTTCTTTGCTTAACTTGGCGGCAAGTGCTTGCGCTTGCTTGATTTCTTCGCTTGTCATTTTGCTTTCTAAATCTTGGGAAAGTGTTTGCACGAATCCATCACCATCAGATCTAGCAATTAAATACCAAGCATATGCTTTAATATCATTCTCTTTAGTTCCCTGTCCCCATTTATACATCGCTCCTAACAGAAGTTGTGCTTTTACATAACCTTGCTTTGCTGCTTTTGTATACCAAGACAGGGCTTCTTTATAGTCTTGTTTAATTCCTTGACCGTCTGCATATATATAGCCTAATGCAAATTGTGCATAGGCATCGCCTTGTTTTGCTGCTTTTGTCAACAAAGACAAGAGTTCTTTATTTTTTTTAATAACATCTTTCCCGTATGCATACATATAGCCTAATGCAAATTGCGCTACTGCATCGCCTTGTTTTGCCAGCTTTTGCACGCAAATAAAGGCTTGCTTCTTTGTTTTGTGTGTAACACACTTTGCATCAATTTGCTTGAATGTTAAATGGTTTTTTGTTGCTGCCTGTGCTGTTAGCGAAAGGAGTATAATAGAGAGTAATAAAATTCTTTTCATATGTCTTTTAATACAGTGAATAAAATAAAAAATAACAATACGTTGCTAGGTTGTTTTATCTATTAAATAAGCAAAAGGAATGCCGTCACCTTTTATTAACTTGGGAGAACAGAGAATAACAAGGCTTTGCAAGCTATCTTGCAACGGCAAGTTGAGAATAGAAAAGCTAGTTTATACTTGCAATGGGAATTAAAAACAAGACGTGTTGCCGTCCTGTTTATAGTTTGGGAAGGGGAGTTGTCGGGAAATTATTTTTCTTTTTGTGTGGCTAGGTTGTCTTGCGATTCTTTGCCTAGCTGCGTTGCCAGTGCTTGCGCTTGTTTGATTTCTTCGTCTGTCATTGTTTTTTTTAACTTGTAAGAAGCTGTTTGCGAGTCTTTGTCTCCATAAGAAACAGACAGACTATACCAAGCGTACGCCTTAATTTTGTTCTCTGCCGTGCCTTGCCCTTGTTCGTACATGTTCGCAACACGAAATTGCACCTCTGCAAGACCTTGCTTCGCCGCTTGACTATACCAATACAAGGCTTCTTTATAGTTTTGTTTCACACCTTGCCCAGTATAATACATCTCGCCTAATACGCTTTGCGCATAAGCATAGCCTTGTTTTGCCGATTGTGTAAACCAATACACCGCGTCTGTATAACTTTGTATAGTACCTTGCCCGGTATAATACAAACGCCCTAAAGTGAACTGCGTCATTGTATTACCTTGTTTTGCCAAGTCTTGTATGCAAATAAAAGTTTGCTTCTTTGTTTTGTTAGTAATACACTTTGCTTTAATTTGCCGTTTTGTTAGCTTCGTTTGCGTTGCCCCTTGCGCTGTTAACGATGTAAGCAAAATCGCTAGTAATAGTATTCTTTTCATGTTCTTCTTTAACAGGCAACTAGGCTAGCCGCTTATTGCGCTTGTTTATGTTGGATTGTTGCCGCTAGCTTTTCCGCCATTGCTTGCCCTTGATCTATTTGTTCTCTATTCATTTTATCTTCTAAATCTTGCGACTCATTTTCCGCGGTTTTATTACCGTTAGAGCTTGCAATTAAAAACCAAGCGTACGCCGTGATATTATCTTGCTTAACACCTTGCCCCTTTTCATACATATAGCCTAATTCAAGTTGCGCATGAACGTTGCCTTTTGTTGCCGCTTGTTCATACCAATACAAAGCTTGCTTGCCGTCTTTTGTAACGCCTTCGCCAAAAAGATACATTACCCCTAATTTAAGTTGCGCGTCCATGTCGCCTTGTTTTGCCGCTTTCGTATACCAATACAAAGCCTGTTTATCATTCTTTGCAATCCCTTGCCCGTATAAATACATTAGCCCTAAAGTCCGTTGCGCATCTACGTTGCCTTGTTTCGCTGCTTTTTGTACCCAAGATAGAGCCTTTTTATAATTCTTAACAACACCTTGCCCTTTTTCATACATATGCCCTAATAAACCTTGCGCTTTAACGTCGCCTTGTTCTGCCGCCTTTTGAAGCCAATAAAACGCTTTCCTATCGTTTTTAGTAACGCCTTGCCCGTCAAGGTACATAAACCCTAACTTACGTTGTGCCTCTAGGTTATCTTGCATTGCCGCTTTCGTATACCAATACAATGCCTGTTTGTCGTTTTGAGCAATCCCTTTACCTTGTTCGTACATATACCCTAATAGGTTTTGCACCATAACGTCACCTTGCTTTGCCGCTTTCGTATACCAATACAAAGCTTGTTTATCATCTTTCGCAATGCCTTGCCCTTGATCATACATGCCACCAAGAATCACTTGTGCACCAACATTGCCTTGCTTTGCCGCTTTCGTATACCAATACAAAGCTTGTTTATCATCTTTCGCAACGCCTTGCCCTTGTTCATACATGCCGCCAATACTGAATTGAGCTTGCGCATTGCCTTTCTTTGCCGCTTGTTCATACCAATACAACGCTTGTTTATCGTCTTTCGCAATGCCTTGCCCTTTTTCATACATACCCCCTAATTTAAGTTGCGAATCAACGTCGCCTTGCTTTGCCGCTTGTTCATACCAATACAAGGCTTTCTTATAATTCTTGATTATACCTTGCCCTTGTTCATACATGCTGCCTAGCAAACCTTGCGCTTGGACTTTGCCTTGTTCTGCTAGTTTTTGCATACAAGTAAATTGTTGCTGCTCTGTTTTAATAGCTATGCACTTTGCCGTAGCACGGTCTTTAACTGTAGCCGAACTTGCCGTTAAGGGAATAAATGCAATACATAATAATAAAATTCGTTTCATATGTTTTTCTTTTAGTAAGTTAGTAAAACAATAGATTTTAATTTAGATAGCGTTATCTCTGTCTTATCCTAAAAGGATACTAAAAGCTTCAAAGAATAACAAGTATTTTATATTAATTTACTATAGTTTATATTGCCTTTGTTGCCTTTCATTGTAAGCCCCGCAAGCAAATGCGTTTAAAATAAAAAAGGCAATGAAACAAAAATTCCATTGCCTTTTAACAAAATAGTTTATATATATTATGCTTTAGGTGCTTGTTCTACCTGTTGTGTTTTAAGATTTGGTGCAATCCCGTTACTCTGTTGAATAAAGCCAACCATACTAGGATTATTATTTATCTTTGCTTCTAATTTTATAATTCTTTCAGTATTAGATTTTACATTCTCAGCTATTTTATTAACCTCTTCTTTTATTTCAGATTTAAAGTCTTTCATACTATTTTTTGTTTGATTACTTTCATCTTTTACAGCTTGTGTTAAATCGTCAATAGATTTCGTAGCAGCATCAAAACGCACATCAAAATACTTTTCCGTATTTTGCAACATTTCTGTTTTAGTATCTTTAGCCGATTTTTTAATAGTATTATATAATGTAATTCCTACTCCTATTAAAGTAATAACTACTAATGCTGTTTCTGGCCATATATTTACGTTACTCATTTTCAACTCCAAATACTTTAATATAAATATATAAAACGTTTCTTTCATTATAACAAAACCAAAAATTAACAACAACGTCAAGTATAATATACAAATTATGATTTTATCACCTGGTTAAGGGACTTTATCACAAGGTAACAAGAGTGCCTTTATCTAATAAAGTAGCATGTAACACAGAAGTATACTCTCCTTGTGTTAGATTAGACAAAGAACCAATAAAAATAAAGCTATCTTTTGCTCTTGAAATAGCTACGTTTAGTAAATTCACCTTTTCATTAAGAAACAAAGGCGGGCGATTACGTAACACATTAGAAAAGATAATAATCGGTTTTTCGCCGCCTTGCATTTGGTGCACTGTCCCGGTTAACAAAGCTTGCTTTGAGTCTTGTATATCTTCAGAAACAACGGGAATACGTAAGCGATACAACGCTTGATTTAAAGCCTGCCATTGCCCTTTATACGGTGTTAGCAAGGTTATATCTGATAAGCTATAGCCGTCTTTACGTAGTTGTTGCACCACCTGTATGACAAGTTGCACTTCTTGTTCGTTCTTCCATGAATTACCGTACGGCGTTTCATTAAAACTATGGTTAACATACTGGAAAGCCGGAAAAGAATATTCCTTTTCTTTTTTATGGTTTACCATGTTGTAGCTACCTAGTTGGTTAGACAACTCCATAATCTCTTTACGACTACGAAAATGATCGGTTAACCTATTTGGTTTACGTAAAGCTTCGGCAATAGATTGTATAGAGCGGTTATTTTCTACGTACAACAAAAAGAATTGAATTTGCTCTTGTGTCAGTTGTAATTTTTGTTTAGAACACAAGTTCAATATTTCTTCTTTATACAAGTTACCTATTGGTTCCAGTTGTTTTGTATCACCTACAATTAAAGCTTGCTTACTCCGGTAAAACGCCGGCAAAACATACGAAGGCGAGCATTGCCCGGCTTCATCAATAATCACTAGACCAAGTTTATCACAATTTAACGCAAACGTATTACGTAAAGAAAGCAAGGTTGTC
The DNA here is from genome assembly GCA_002995645.1 of SAR324 cluster bacterium. Taxonomy (GTDB): domain Bacteria; phylum SAR324; class SAR324; order XYD2-FULL-50-16; family HCM1; genus HCM1. Next base: position 48,274 of record PUHO01000018.1, read on the forward strand.
CCTATAATGGGAAAAATCGCAGAAAAGAAAGGCATTTGATTACCCCAAAAAAGGCGACTTAAGCCCCGTTCTTTTTCTATATCTTCAATAAGAGAAGAAAGCAATTTCATCACTTTACGTTTATTACAATATACCCATAAAGAATGGACTTTCCTTGCTTGTTCATATAACGAGTGATCTAGCTCTTGCTTTGCGTCTGTGTATAGCTGGGCATAAGCTTCTTGAAAGTGCTTTTTTTCTTGATAAAACTCTTCTGTTTTTTGGACAACTTTAACCTGCTCTAGTTGTTCTATATAGCTATAAAATAAACGTAACGTAACTTTAGCTATCACAAGGCGACTTCCTACTCTAAGGCTAATCGGCATATTGTTATCTTTAAAAAAGACTTCTATAGCATTATCAACGGCGCGATTATTCGTACTAGTAATTAAAGTAAAATGCTCTGTATTGTCCGGCATGTAACCTATACTATCTATTTGATTTACCCATTCAACAAAGCGATTTGTTGCTACGTTCCTAATTAAATGGGTTTTACCTGTGCCCGGCGGACCTTCCACAGTAACTAACCTTTCTTTTTCTAGTGATTGGATAACTTTAAGTTGCGAATGAGTTAAAGGTTTCTCATTATAAGGCACCACAATAGGCAGCGGTTCTTCCGTTTCTTTTTCTTGCTTTGTCGGTTCTTCTTGTTTCGCTTCTAATAAAAGCGATTTGAAAGGGTGATCTTGTGATAAAGTAGGGTAAATATTATCGTCTATAATAGCTTCAATATCGTTTAAAAGTTGCCTTGTAGGGTTAACGTTACTTTTTTCAAAAACAAGCGCATACGGGTAAATTTTAATATTTTTTCTTGTTTCTATATTTTGCGAATCAAAGAAACTCGTAAGTTGATTTGCTACAAAAGAAAAAATACGATTTGGATTTGCATCTTCAAACGGTTCTTTTATAATATGCTGACAAAAAAGAGATAAAAAGTTAAAACAAGATCGATCGCTTATAGTTAACGCATTTCTAAAATTACGTACGTCTTCTTCTTGGAAGCCTAAGGTTTCCATACAAAAAATATCGTTTAGCCAATAACTTAGAGCTAAACTTTCTTCTTCGTTATGTTGAGATAGTGTAATATTATTTTCTGTTAAAGAAAATTGACCTTGTTCATTTGAGGAAGGCGCGTTTTGTTTGGTTACTAAAGGAAAGGTAACGGTATGTAAGTCAAAACGAAACAAAGGCGTTATATTTGCGTTTTTCTTTTTATCTTGGTAATAGATAACAGGAAAACCGGCAAGGTAGCTTATTTCTTGGTTTTGGTGATATTTCTTTTTTCTTTCTTGCTTTTTAATAATATAATCAATAAAAAACTGCTCTTCTTTGGTAATTGGCAAGTTGCAAGTTGTTTGGGTTTTAAAAAGAAACTTAGCAAGAGACGGCTCTATATCTGTTAAAGGAAGTTTGAAATACGACCTGCCTTCCATTTTAGCTACTTCGTTAACAACGGGCGCCAGGTTTTGCGTCATCATTTCTTCCGTAAGCAAACAGTTTTTATATAATAATAATAGCTCTTTAATATCGCTTGTTTTTTGTAGCAACATACAATTAATTTACGTCTAAATCGTTAATATCAAATTTTAAAGTGCCACTATGATTGGTTTGCACATGCCAAGAAGCCCCGTCAATGAAAATGATAGCCGATTGAGATGAGAATTGAAAGGCGTCTCCTTTTTTAGCATATACGTTCCCACTTAAAACAAGCTTTTTTTGATCTAATATATAGGTTGCCATGTCTGCGGTTGCAATTTGATCGTCTTGGTGAAAAGTAAAATGATCTTGCGCATGAATCGACTTAACGCTATTTTTTTCGTTAAAAAACAGGTCAACAACGCCGGCAGAAAAATAATCAGAATTAAGCAAGTTAACTACTTCCACCTTACCTTCTAGGTGCAACTTGTTTTCAGCTTGCAAAAAAACAACACGATCAGCTAACACGCGAAAATCTATTTTTGGTGTTAACGGTTCGTTATTATATTCTATAACAACCGGTTTTGTGTCGGCTCTTTGTAAGATTATTTTTTTATCTGTAGGAAAGTAATATAAGGAATCCCCGGCAAAAGCATATAAAGGCGATTTGCCTTGTACGTTGTGAAGGCAAGCTAATTTCTTTTCTTCTTTCCACACTTGGAAAGTATCGCAGGTAATAGCAAGGTTTTCTTGTAAAATAGTAAATAAGAAATCTTTTTGCGTTTCTATTAAATATATACTAGAAGATTTTTTCAAATAATAGGCAGTTGCTTGATCGGTTTTTAAAATAAATCGTTTTTGACTATCATTAATAACCACATTGCCAAGCAGTTGATATTGCTTCTTCTTTTGTAGCCAACTCATTTGCCTACTTGTAACGTGAAAAAACTTTTTTTTACTTGTTTCTTTCTTTTGAGCAAACATATTGGGCATAATGAAAAAAGAACAAACAAACAAGCAAAAGAAGCTAGTAAAATTACGGTTCATATATCGTCGCTTTAGGGAAGTGTAAAAGTAGTTTTTTTGTTGCAAAAGAATAGTATAAAGTTGTGGAAGTGCCGCTAAATTGTGGTGAATAAAATTGAGTTAACGCAAAATTAAACATCTTTTGTAAACGTATGTTAACAAAAAGGGATTTTGTCGCTATATGGAATTGATTCGGCAAATTTAAACGGACGTGATCATATAAATGTAAGGTTCTTTTTTTAGACATATATAAAGCACGATTTGCATGAAAAAAATAACGTTTGTTTTGTTTTGTTATATACTTACCATATACGTTTTTAAAAGTAATATCCGGGCTATTTTGCCGTATATAAAAAGTTTCAGCAAACCCGTCTAGCACTTGCCTTTTGCCGCTAAATTGTTGTATATGCGCTTTTTTAGCTTGTAAATGCAAAGCATTATTATATTTTGATTCTACTGTTACGCCAGAAGCCGGCTTAAAAAACAAATAGAAAATACCGCCAAAAACAGCAAGGCAAAAAGCGAGGATAAACAAAATACGTAAGAAAAATTTAATAATCATAACAAGACAATTTACACCGTTTAACGGAAAACCAATTCCATTAAGCAAGGAATATATAAATTTTAAAAGATAATAAAATAAACTTTGAAATAAAATTAGTAATACGGTATGATAACACGTATAATCATTGTAAACAAGAAAGATTTATATTTTTAAAAATAGCAATATGGTAGATCCTAACTTATCCTATAAAATAGAAGCTATTTTATTTGCTTCCCATCGTCCTTTAAAACTAGACGAATTACAAGCGATTCTCACGAAAGAAAATAAGCAAAATATAAAAGAAGCAATCCAAGAATTAAGCGAGTTTTACAATAAAACAAACAGGGCTTTTCAACTGGTTAAGTTAGGGCAAACGTACCAACTAGAAACAAAAACGGATATAAAAGAACTCTTACAACAAGCACCAAGCGTTAAAAAAAGAGCGCTTTCCAATGCTACCATGGAAACCTTGTCTATTATAGCGTACCAACAACCGGTAACAAGATCGCAGATTGACGAAATAAGAGGCGTAGAAAGTAGTTACTCTATTCGTTTGCTTTTAGATCGTAAACTGGTTGCCATTGCCGGCAAAGCGGAGGTAATGGGTCGCCCTTTATTATATAAAACAACGCAACAGTTCCTTAATTTATTTCATTTTAAAACCATAGCCGACTTGCCTAATATACAAGAATGGAAAAGTGAGCTTGCTATGGTGGAAGAGACAAGCCAAACAACAGAACAAGAAGCAAGTTCTTTAAATTAACGAAAGAAGTATATTAATTTACTATATGGACACACAGAAAACACAACAAAAACCGCGTATTATTGTTAAAGTAGGTACTAACGTTTTATTGCAAGAAAAAGGCGTTTTAGACTATAACACAATCTTTGATATTGTTTCACAAATCGTAGCGCTTTCAAAACAATATAGCGTTATACTTGTCTCATCCGGAGCAGTTAGCGCAGGTAAGGAAACAGGAAAACTACAAGGCATTCAAGATCCCATTGTAGAAAAGCAAGTTTTTGCTAGTATTGGACAATCAAGGTTAATGGATATATACGCTCGTTTTTTTGAACAACAAGGCAAGCGGGTAGCCCAACTTTTACTTACAAAAGACGATTTTGGAAGAAAAGAAACTTTTTACAATACTCTTAACACGCTAGAAGGTATTATTGAAAATCAAATTATCCCTATTATTAACGAAAACGACGCGTTAAGCTTAAGTGGAACTTCGTTCGGTGATAATGATCAACTAGCCGCTTTTACCGCAATTATGGTGCAAGCAGAAAAACTTATTTTACTCTCTACTATAAGCGGGTTCTTTACTGCCGATCCCTTACATAACAAAGACGCAAAGCATATTCCTTTAGTTGAAAAAATCACGGCTGAACTTCGTTCTATGTGTGAAGACTCGCTTTCATCTGGTGGCACCGGTGGCATGTTTAGCAAACTCAAAGCCGCAGAAATGGCAATGAGTAACGGGGTAGAAGTCGTTTTAACAAAAGGAAAAGAAGAAAATATTTTAATCCAAGCAGTGCAAAACAAAGCAAAAGGAACCTATTTCAAAGCTGTGCAAAAAAATAAAACAGATTATAAAGTAAAATGGATGCATATGCCGCCGATTATAAAAGGGACAATTACTATTGACAAAGGCGCTGTAAAGGCATTACAAACTAATAATAGCCTTTTATTAGTTGGTATTCTTAAAATGCAAGGTAATTTTGAGAAAAAAGACGTGATTTTAATACAAACAGAAGATAAAATTAAAATCGCAACAGCACTGGCAAACTATGCAAGAGCCGAATTAAACGACTTTATCCACAATAAGGCAAAACAAGGTATTATTGTAGTCCATGTTAACCATTTATACTTGTTATAAACGCAATTCATATAAACTACCGTGCAATCACTAAAAAATATTTTATATCATACATATACAATTTTCATTAAACTAGCAAAACCTATTTGGAAACAAATAGACAAGTTTGTTAATTGGAAAAAAGTTTTTCTATGCGGTAGCTATATAGGCTTGCTAAGCGTAACTATTTTAACTGCCTATTTTTACTATTTAAGCCGCTCGCTTCCCCTTCTTAGCACAGTAGCCCAACCAAAATACGAACTCCCGTCTAACGTATACGATATACACGGTACTTTTGTAGAACAATTTTCTGTTAAAAAAAGAGTACTTGTTAAATATAACGACGTTCCTCCGGTGATGATTGACGCCCTGTTGTCTATTGAAGACTCGCGCTTTTTTGATCACTTTGGCATTGATCCGATTCGTATTTTCAAAGCCGTAATAGTAGACTTAATTCATATGTCTTTCGTGCAAGGTGCCAGCACGTTAACACAACAAACGGCAAAAATGTTTTTTCTTTCATCTGAAAAAAAGATAGTTCGTAAAATGAAAGAAGTGCTACTTGCCCTTAAAATGGAAAACGAACTTACAAAAAAACAAATACTAGAACTCTATTTAAACAAAACCTATTTTGGTAATAATGCATACGGCATAGAAGCGGCGGCGCAAACCTATTTTCATAAACATGCAAAAGATATTACCTTGCCTGAAGCCGCGTTATTAGCCGGCTTACCGCAAGCTCCTTCTCGGTGGGCTCCAACAAACAGTATGGAGAACGCAAAAAGAAGAAGAAATACAGTGTTAAAAACAATGTATAATAATGATAAAATCACAGAAGAACAGTATGAAAAAGCACGTGCTACACCGATTATATTAGCTCATACAAGTACGTCAAAAAAAGAAACTGCCTACTTTATTGAATACGTACGTCGTAAACTTATTAAACGATACGGCATGGACACCTTGTATAAAGGCGGTTTACGTATTTATACAACTATGGATTTGCCAAAACAAATTGAAGCAAGTCGCGCTTTAACAAGCGGTTTAGTGACCTATGACAGAAGACACGGCTACCGCAAGTTAGATCAAAATATATGGCGACAAACGGCAGAGCAAACAGGGATTCCTTTTTACTCTAGTAATACGGCGCAATATAAAAAGAAGTGGAATAGTTTATCAGAAGAAGACAAGGCAAAAATACAAAAAACTTACGTTACTATAGAGAACAAAATATTGCAACCAAATCAATTTCTCTTGCAAAACGTGGTAACCGGTATTATAGAAAACATAAAGAAAAACGAACTAACCCTTGCACTTGGCGAATATAAAGCTAAGATTTATTTACATACTTCTAAATGGGCGTCTAAAGCGGAATCATACCAACGATTAAGAGATTTTCACACGACTTTTCAAAGAGGCGACGTTGTGAAAGCCCAATTAATTGACTTTGATAATGAAACAGGGACTTTCCTTGCCATACTAGAACAGAAACCAAAAGTAAACGGTTCTATGTTTGTAATGAATCCGCATACTGGCGACGTATTAGCCATTGTAGGCGGTTATGAATTCAAAGATAGTGAGTTTAACAGAGCAATACAAAGCTACCGTCAAACCGGTTCGGCGTTCAAGCCGTTTGTGTATGCCTATGCGTTTGATAATAACTATACTCGTATGACTTTGCTAGACAATACGCCTATAGTCTTTCATGAAACCAATTGGCGCCCGCAAAACTACGGGAAAAAATTTAGTGGTCCTATGTTCTTAAAAGACGCGTTAGCATATAGTAAAAACTTGCCTACTATTCACCTAGCAATGCGACTTAAAATTAATAATCTCATATCGTATGTGCATCAATTCGGCGTTACAAGCCATTTTCCACATGACTTAACGTTAAGCTTAGGAAGCGCTTCTATTTCCCTTGCTGAAATGGTGCATGCTTATAGTGTTTTTGATAATGCCGGAGCACAATATCCTTTACGTTATATCTTGAAAATTACCGATTCACAAGGTAAAGTACTTTGGAAAGCACCGGAGCTTGCAAGTAAGCAGATAATTGATCCGTCTACTAGTTTTCTAATTACAAGAACGCTAGAAGACGCAGTGCAACACGGAACAGGAAGAAGAGCAAGGAACTTATATCGCCCTAGTGCCGGAAAAACAGGAACAACAAATAATTTTACAGACGCCTGGTTTATTGGTTACACTCCTAACCTTGTTGCCGGCGTATACGTTGGCTTTGATAGCCAAATCCACACGCTAGGAAGAAACGAAGAAGGTTCGGTTGCCGCATTGCCAATATGGGTTAATTTCATGCAATCAGCAATAAAAACAATGCCTATACTTGCATTTACACAACCAAGCAACATTAAAGTAGTTCGTGTAGATAAAAAAACGGGATTATTACCTTGTGATACAGGTAAAAAAACAGTACTAGAATATTTCAAAGAAGGAACAGAGCCAACTGATTGCGCGAGCTTTGACGCGAATACAGACGACCTTGATAATAGCGAAGACGCTTTATAAAGAATTATGAAGAAAAAAGAAACGGTAGTCGTTGCCATGAGTGGCGGCGTAGATAGTTCGGTTGTCGCCTCTTTGCTAGTAGAACAAGGCTATGAGGTTATCGGGATTATGCTTCGCCTTTGGACTGACGGCGATGCTTGCACTAATCGTTGTTGCACACCGGAAGCGGTTGCTGATGCAAAAAAAATCGCTTTTGCCTTGTCTATTCCTTTCTATGTACTTGATTACCAAGATTATTTTTATAATAGCGTAGTAAACTATTTTTTAGATAGCTACGGACAGGGACAAACGCCGAATCCTTGTTTAATGTGTAATAAACAAGTACGCTTTGGACAACTTCGAAAAGAAGCAATCCAATTAGGAGCAACCTATTTAGCAAGCGGGCATTACGCTACGATTAAACAAGATCATAACGGCATTTTTTCTTTACATAAAGGTAAAGATAAGACAAAAGATCAAAGCTACGTTTTATATCAATTACAGCAAGAAGAACTACGATCTTTATTGTTTCCGCTTGGTAGTTGGGAAAAAACAAAAGTAAGGGCGTATGCAAAAGAAAAAGGATTAATTACCTATAAGAAGTCGGATAGTATGGATTTATGCTTTCTTGGGGACCAAGACTACAGAACTGTACTAAAAAAAAGGCGTCCTGAAATTTTCATACATGGCAAAATAGAAGACACAAGCGGGAAAGTATTAGGCGAACATACCGGCTTGCCTAATTACACAATAGGACAAAGGAAAGGGCTAGGCATTAGTGCGAGCGAACCGTTATACGTCCAAAAACTAGACAGAGAAACAAATACTATTGTACTAGCAACCGCAAAAGAAATGAAGCAAACTAGCTTTACTATTTCTCAATTGAACCTACATAAGCAGTATAAGCCAAATGAAGTGTATAAAGTACTCGTAAAGACGAGGTATACAGGCAAGGAAACGCCAGCCACATTACAACTAACACAAGACGGCAACAACGCTACTTTATTTGCAGAAGAAGGCTTCTTTGCCCCCACTTCGGGACAAGCTGCCGTTTTTTATGAAGATACCCAGTTAACCGGCGGTGGGATTATTAACTAACGCTGTAAGGCTTCTTCGCCCCCACTTCGGGACAAACCACCGTTTTTTATGAAAATACTCAGTTAACCGGTGGTGGGATTATTAACTAACGGTCTTCTCTCAAAAGCCCCTACGCCACATTATAAATACGGCAACCACGCTACTTTATTTGCAGAAGAAGGATTCTTTGCTCCCATTTCGGGACAAGCTGCCGTTTTTTATGAAAATACCCAGTTAACCGGTGGTGGAATTATTAACTAACGCTGTTTAGAAGAACGCGCCAATACCTATGTTAAATTGATTCCATGTATGAGATCCACCTTCATATTTAAAGGGACTGTCATCGCTGTCTTTTGTAACAGCATCAAAAACAGTATCAAGAATACCTCTAGAATAATTATAACTCACATTAGTTTTATAATACAAAGACCCCTTTATATTATATATGATACCTAAACTTAATTTAGCATCAAAACTAATCGGATCGGGTATATAGTCAAAAGCATTGTTATTGCCTTTTTGCGTATTAACATCAAAACCGATAGCCGGACTTAGAAACACATTGAATTTACGATTTATATTATAATGATACGCTATATTAAACAGTGATCGAAACTTATTAATATTAACAGTCAGAGTGCCTGGGCTATCTAAAACACCTGCTTTATTTGCCGTTCCCAAAAGAGAGGTAAGCGAGGTGTCATCTGCCGTTGTTTCAGTACCTATCGTTGTTTCTGTTAACTCAAAACTATTATAACCAAAGCTAAAGCCGAAAGAAAAACTTTTATTAATGTAATAACCTATTTCTGCATTTAAATTCAGGGGGTTCGTCTTCATTTCATCTTTTACACTTGATGTAATCACCCCTGTAGAGTTAGTAGTAGTCTTTCCTACACTTAGCCCAATATTGCCTTCTATATAGCCTTTTGTCCTGCTATTAAAGGCAAAAAGAGTAGCCGGCATAAGTAACGCTAAAGCTAACGTAAAGAATAATATATATTTTTTCATTTTCTCCCTTTTAGTAAAATAACTTGGTTAAAATAACACTTTATACTTTATTTTGCAATAGGTTACATTATATAAATTGATCGTTTTTTACAAATACTATTTAAAATCGCGTACCAACACCTACGTTAAATTGCGTCCACATATGAGATTTTCCTTCATATTTAAAGGTGCCATCGTCGTCTTCCGTAACACCATCAAGAAGAGTATCAAAAATACCCCTAGAATAATTATAACTCACATTAGTTTTACAATATAAAGAATCCTTTATATTATATATAATGCCTAAACTTAATTTAGCATCAAAACTAAACGGATCGGGTATATAGTTAAAAGTATTGTCTTTTTGCGTATTAACATCAAAACCGATAGCCGGACTTACAAACGCATTGAATGCATTATTTATATTATAATGAAACGCTATATTAAAAAGTGATCGAAACTTGCTAATATTAACAGTCGGATTGCCTGAGATATCTAAATTTGCCTTTCCCAAAAGAGATGTAAGCGGGTTGTCATCTGTCATTGATAAGCTACCTATCATTGTTTCTGTCAACTTAAAACTATTATAACCAAAGCTAAAGCCTAAAGAAAAACTTTTATTAATATAATAACCTATTTCTGCATTTAAATTCAGTGGATTCGGCTTCATTTCATCTTTTATACTTTCACTTAGCCCAATATTGTCAGCTGTGGAACGTAAGCTAGTAGTAGTAGTAGTAGTAGTCTTTCCTACACTTAGCCCAATATTGCCTTCTATATAGCCTTTTGCACTGTTATCAAATGCAAAAAGAGTAGCCGGCATAAGTAACGCTAAAGCTAACGTAAAGAATAATATATATTTTTTCATTTTGCCTCTTTTCATAAATTAACTTAATTAAAGATAGCAGTTTAATACTTTATTGTGCAATAAAAAAATAGATACCATGCTTTATATGCTATGATATCTATTTTGTATAAACTAGTTGTTTAATTTATATAAATAAGGAATAGTTAGAAACGCTTACCAAAACCAACGTCCAGTTGTGCCCACATAGGGGATTTTCCTTCATACTCAAAAGTATTAATACTATTTTCCCTTACTTATATTACTTTTACAATACACATTATCTTTTATATTATATATAGCACCTAAGCTAACTTGACTAGCTATATCTCTATAAGCATCTTCATTATTACCTGTGTAATTTATAAAATTAACGTCAAAACCAACAGCCGGACTGACAAATAAATTGAATGCATTATTTATATTATAATGATACCCCATATTAATAAGTGAACGAAGCTTTTTAATCTTAACTATTACAGTGCTTAGCTTCTCTATAATAACCGTTTCTGTCGGCGATCCTAAAAGGACTATAGACGAATTGTTTTATTCTATCACACTGCCACCTGTTTCTTTTATCTCAAAGCTATTATAATCAAAACTAATCCCTAAAGAAAAACTTTTATTAATATAAAAACCTACTTCTGTGTTTAAATTCAGGGGATTCGTCTTCATTTTACCTGACTGACCTATTGCATAATATTCAAAACCTTCCTATATTTGAGGATATTTTTTCTCAATAATTGCGTTAATTTAAGCTTGTTCTGCTTTGAGCATCATTATATTTAAATTTGCATTATTATCAAAAGCAAAAAGAGTAGCCGGCATAAGTAACAATAAAGCTAACGTAAAGAATAATATGTATTTTTTCATTTTGCCTCTTTTCATAAATTAACTTAATTAAAGATAACAGTTTAATACTTTATTGTGCAATAAAAAAATAGATACCATGCTTTATATGCCATGATATCTATTTTGTATAAACTAGTTGTTTAATTTATATAAATAAGGAATAGTTAGAAACGCTTACCAAAACCAACATCCAGTTGTGCCCACATATGCCCGTTGCCGTTATAATCATAGTCAGCAGCAAGCGGACCGTCAAACATAGCAGTAGAATAATTATAATTAACGTCAGCTTTTAAATATAAGTTATTCTTTAGATTGTATATACCGCCTAGCGTTAAGCTAGTCCCAAAAGTAAAAATTTTCGCTACGTCTGTAAAGTCATCTTCGTCTTTATCTGCTTTATAAGCAATAGAATTACCGCCAAAACCTATAGCCGGACTAGCAAAAAAACCGAGTTTATCGTTAATATTATAATGATACGCTACGTTAATAAACGGGCTAAACTTCCTAATTGTTGCAATATCAGTTCCGGTGTCACTTCCGCTGTTTTGCGCTTCTCCTGTTCCGGATTGCCTTAAAGTAAAAGTAGTATAAGCAAGGCTAATCCCTAAAGAAACATTTTCATTTATATAAAATCCAACTTCAGTAGACCCGTTAACAGGTTTTGTTTTTATTTTAAATTTGAGTCGATTCGTCTTGCTAGTAGCAGTAGAAGAGCTTTCTCCTATACCAAAACCGGCACTCCCTTCAATATAGCCTTTTGTATTGGCATCAACTGCAAAAAGAGTAGACGGCATGATTAACAATAAAGCTAACGTAAAGAATAATATATGTTTTTTCATTTTGCCTCTTTTAGTAGATTAATGTATTAAAGATAGCACTTTATAGTTTATTTTGCAATAGATTAAATTGTATTATAATAACTTTATTAATGATAAAAAAATAGATACCATGCTTTATATGCTATGATATCTATTTATATAAACTCATCGTTTTATGTTGTAACTAGAAGAATCTACCAAAACCTTCGTCAAATTGAGCCCATAAATGTGATTTGGAATCATTACTACGCACAGGATTAGCAATATTACCACTAAGAGTAGTTTTAATATACCAATTGTTTTTTATCTTAAATATAGCACCGAAACTTAATTTAGTATCAAAACTAAACGGATGCTCAATAGTGCTTTTTTTGGTATTAATATCAAAACCGATAGCCGGACTTATAAATACATTGAGCTTATCGTTTACATTATAATGATACGCCATATTAACAAGTAACGCTAAATAATCTTCTGCACTATACCCTCTATCACCTCTATAACCTAAACTACCTCCGAAAGAAAAACTGTCATTAATATAATAACCCATTGCCAAATTCAAAGCTAGGAGGAGATGGATTGAATTTTCCAAATTATAATTATTAATTATAGTTCTCAACTTATTATCAATATGATCCGGTATATCAGTACCACCTGGAGTAAAAAGAGTAATAGGATAAGTAGGAAAATCCGTCGGTGCTCCTAAAATAGGTTTGACAATATGAGAATCCGGATATTCGTGCAGCATATCCATAATACTTGACGTCCCTTTGTCTATACCTCGCTTTTCCCTTATATCTTTATCTATACTTCGCTTTTTCCTGTTTGGGCGTTTTCTTTTGCGTATTGACGTCCCTCTGTCTGCACCCAGTATTGACGACTCTCTGCCTATACCCATATTGTATGTACGGTTGGGCGTTCCGATGCCTACTCCCACATTGAACTCAATATAAAATTTCGCTTTATTCTTAGCTTTTGCTTTGTCTTCGATTTTCACTTTTTGCTTTATTATCAGCTTTTGCCATGTCTGCGATTTATCATCAGCTTTTGTCTTGTCTTTGTCTTTCGCTTTATTATCAATTTTTGCCTTGTCTTTGTCTTTCACTTTGTCTTCGCTTTGCGCGCTACTCTTGCCTTGCAAGAAAGCGTTTAATCGCTTGTCTGTTTTTGCCTTGTCTTCGCTTTGCGCACTACTCTTGCCTTTTGCATTGGCATCAACTGCAAAAAGAGTAGACGGCATGATTAACAACAAAGCTAATGTAAAGAATAATATATGTTTTTTCATTTTATCTCCTGTAAATAAAATATGAAATCATAAAAACTATCTCCTATCTGTTAAATAAAAAATAGCTCGCTTCAATGTATCATTTTATACTTTATTTTTGCAACAAGTTAAATTGTATCATAATAACTTTATTAACGATAAAAAAAATAGATACCATGCTTTATATGCTATGATATCTATTTATATAAACTAATTATTTGATTTTACAAATACTATTTAAAATCGCGTACCAACGCCTACGTTAAATTGCGTCCACATATGAGATTTTCCTTCATACTCAAAAGTATTAATACCACTTTCCTTTACAGTGCCGTCAAAAACAGCACTAGAATAATTATAACTCACATTACTTTTACAATATATATTATCCTTTATATTATATATAGCACCTAAACTTAATTTAGCACCTAAGCTAAACTGACTAGCTATATCTCCATAATCATCTTCATTATCATCTGTATAATTTATAAAATTAACGTCAAAACCAACAGCCGGACTTGCAAATAAATTGAATTTATCACTTATATTATAATGATACGCCATATTAATAAGTGAGCGAAATTTTTTAATCTTAACCGTTACAGAGCTTTGCTCTTTTGTAATAACTGTTTCCGTCGGCGAGCCTAAAAGAGATAAGGACGAATAGTCTTGTTCTATAATACTCCCACTTGTGTCTTTTATCTCAAAGCTATTATAATCAAAACTAACTCCAAAAGAAAAGTTTTTATTAATATAATAACCTATCTCTGTATTTAAATTCAGAGGATTAGTCTTCATTTTACTTTTCTCATCTGTTATATAATATCCTAAAGCTTGTGGCAGGGAAGGATATTTTCTCCTAATTATTGCGTTTATCTGATCTTGTCCTTCTTTGAGTGGCTTTACATTGGAAGTAGTATCGCCTATGCTTAGACCAATATTCCCTTCAATATAGCCTTTTGCATTACTATCAAACGCAAAAAGAGTAGACGGCATGATTAAAAACAAAGCTAATGTAAAGAATAATATGTGTTTTTTCATTTTATCTCCTGTAAATAAAATATGAAATAATCAAAACTATGTCTTATCTATTAAAGAAAAAACAGCTCGCTTCAATGTATCATTTTATACTTTATTTTTGCAACAAGTTAAATTGTATCATAATAACTTTATTTAACGATAAAAAAAATAGATACCATGCTTTATATGCTATGATATCTATTTATATAAACTAATCATTTGATTTTACAAATACTATTTAAATCGCGTACCTATACCCATACCGAATTGTATCCATGGAGTATGAGCTTTTCCTCTATAGATGTAATCTAGAGATTTACCGTTAAACATTGGGCCAGCATAATTATAGCTAATCGTACCTTTAGTGTATACCGTATCTGATAAGTAATATATACCGCCAGCACTGAGTTTCAAGGCTATATTAAATAGTTTAGAAACCCCTGTAAAAGCATCAGCCGTATGACGTGAGCCATAGTCTATAAAATTAGAATCAAAACCTATGGCAGGAGTTACGAACAAATTAAGATTATCCATAATATTATAGTGATACGCTATATTAATAAGAGTACGAACTTTATTAATATTTAGCATATAGTCACCGGAAGGCGGCAAATCAGCTTGTTTTTGATCTGTCGACCTCTCCTCATTACTTTCTATTTTTTGTAAAAATATACTAGAAAAGTTAAAACTAATACCTAAAGAAAGGTAGTTATTAAGATAATAACCAGATGCTAAGCTAAAGCCGTCCCAATTATGGTTTAGTTGGTAATTAACTTCCGGATCTTCCGCTTGCGTAGTAGGCTCGTCCGGAAGGACAGTAAGAAACGATCTCCCCACATTTACTTCCATACCACCTTCAACATACCCTTTTGCATTACTATCAAATGCAAAAAGAGACGGCGTCATGAAAAAAACCAATGTAGAGAATAAGAGTAGTGGTATTACATATTTTTTCATATTACATCCTTATAATATAATGTTTATATTTCTAAATTTATTGATTAAATTGTCGCTTTTCTTAATACAAAAACTATACCTATTTACTAGGAATTTGGCATATTTTCAGTAAAAAAAATTTTTTATTTTTTTTACTAGCTTTTTTATAAAAAGGGTATTATAATAGAAAAATTTGTAATTTTTATAACCGTAAAATACTGGTTTTACTGATTGAAAAACAAGGCGTTATTTCATATTAATTTATTGTTTATAAAGAGCGTTCTTATTTTGTATAAAAAAATAGATACCATGCTTTATATGCCATGATATCTATTTATATAAGCTAGTCGTTGGATTTTACAAATACTATTTAAAATCGTGTACCTACAGCTATATCAAATTGCTCCCATGTATGAACTTTCCCTTTATATGATAAGAGATGCTTTGTTGATACCCCATGAAACATAGGAGAAGAAAGATTATAACTAATAGAACCTTTAGTGTATATAGTATCTGATATGTAATATATACCACCAACAGCGCCTTTCGCGGTAAAATTAATACCTTTAGCTAGTTCTGTAAAAGCATCTTCTGCATGATCTGAATTATAATTAACAAAATTACTATCAAAACCAATAGCAGGGCTTACAAACAAATTGAGCTCCTCCATAATATTATAGTGATACGCTACATTAATAAGAGCACGAAGTTTAGTGACATTTAAAACTATAGAAGGGTCGCTAGTTTTGGCAAATGCGCCAGTGCTGCTATCTAGAGCATAATCTCTTAATTCTTTTAATTCTAAATTAAGATAACCAAGAGTAAAACCTAAAGAAAGATAGCTATTAAGGTAATAACCGGCTTCTAGATTCAGATCCATAGGATCGTTTTTTAGTTCATAACTAGTTTGGTGTGTATTTGGGTGATTTGAATCAGCATATCTAGCATTTAAATTACTAATAAAATTTTGATTCATATGCTGCGCAGTAATCGTTTTCCCATTACTTAAGCCTACGCCTCCTTCAACATACCCTTTTTTAGTATTGTCAACTGCAAAAAGAGACGGCGTCATTAAAAAAGTCAGCGTAGCAAATAAGAGCAGCGGTATTACATATTTTTTCATATTATGTCCTTATAATATAATGTTTATATTTCTAAATTTATTGATTAAATTATCGCTTCTCTTAATTCAAAAACTATACCTATTTAATAGAAATTTTGCATGTTTTTATTAAAAAAAATTTTTACTTTTTTTACTAGCTTTTTTATAAAAAGGGTATTATAACAGAAAAATTTTGTAAATTTTTACAACCGTAAAATACTGGTTTTACTTATTGAAAATAGGGCGTTATTACATATTAATTTACTGTTTATAAGAAGCGTTCTTATTTTGCATAAAAAAATAGATACCATTACCTTATATGTAACAATATCTATTCTTTTATGTATAAGCTAAATAATAGTATTTAGAATTTTGTAGTTTTTTCCGCAAGATTATAACGAGTCTTACCAAACTTTGCATTCTCATCACTTTGATCGCGGTAGCCTAGAGAAACAACAAAATCAGCAGACAAGCCTTTACTAGGCAAGTCAAACTCTTTATTCAATCTTGCTATATCAATTCCTTCTATGGGCGTCGTATCAATTTTCAAAATAGCCGCTACTGTATATAATACACCGGACGTAATATAAGTTTGTTTAGATAGCCAATGAGGTAAATCTTTCCAATCATATTTATGCATATTAATAAAGCTTTCTTTTCCTGAAACAAACTCTTCTTGCTGGTCTGCCGGTATTCTGCCGCTTTTTTGTTCTGTCGTAACTAATTTAACAACGTCTTCTCGAGAATAACTATTCTTTGTTGTAAATACAATTACATGTGATGCATCAAGAATTTTAGGGGTATTCATAGGGTAAACGCCTTCTGTTGCTTTAGCTATCTTCTTTTTACCTTCTTCTGACGAAGTATAAAAATAATGCGAAGGTTGGGAGTTAATGGAAGTTGGTGCTAAAATTAGCGATTCTAATAAAATATTAAAATCAGCATCAGATATTTTTTTACTTGGGTCATATGCTTTAGTGGTATAGCGCCACTTTAAATCATCTATTATATTAGCCATGTTATGTTTCTCCTATATATAAGGTTAACTATATAATATGCCTTCATAATAAAAGAAAACAAAATAAAGTGCAACTCTAAGCTCTTATCTTCTTTATCCCAAGAGCAACCGCTATATTTTAAGCATAAAAAAAGTAGATACCATTTTATACAAATCATATCTACTTTAATATAACAACTAAGTTAAAACTAACAAGCCTACTTAGAATTGCGTAACGCGGTCTTTCCTATCATAACGCATTTTATCAACTTGCGCATTGCCGTCGTCTTGCGATCTATAGCCTAAAGATATAACAAAATCAGCTGTCAAACCTTTGCTTGGCAAGTCAAAATCTTTATTTAACTGTACTAAATCAATCCCTTCAATTGGCGTTGAATCAATCCTTAAGTTCGCCGCAGCAGCATATAATACACCAGACGTAAGGTAAGTTTGCTTAGACAACCAATGAGGCAAGTCTTTAAAATCATATTCATGTAGATTAACAAAACGACGATACATTGCAACTGCATCTTCTCTTGCTACTTCTTGCGGAAGTCTTCCAATTTTCTTTTCATTGTCTACTAATTTTAAAAGGTCTTCTGTTGTATATGCCGTTTTACTTGCAAATACAATAACATGCGACGCATCAAGAATTTTAGACGCATTAAAAGAATACTGCTCTTCTGCAGCGTGTGCAATCTTCTTTTTACCTTCTTCTGACGAAGTATAAAAATAATGCGAAGGTTGGGAATTAATGGAAGTTGGTGCTAAAATTAACGATTCTAATAAAATATTAAAATCAGCATCAGATATTTTTTTAGTGGTATCATATGCTTTAGTGGTATAGCGCCACTTTAAATCATCTATTATATTAGCCATGTTATGTTTCTCCTATATATAAGGTTAACTATATAATATGTCTTCATGATAAAAGAAAACAAAATAAAGTGCAACTCTAAAATTTTATCTTTTTCATACTAGCAATATTACTTTATAATAAACGGTAAAAACAGGGTAAATTTGTAAAACAATGGATAGCATAATTATATATACAATCTCTTTATTATAATTCCCTTTGACTTTTTTATTAAAATCAAAGATAATTTGCATAAAAGGAACAGATACTAGACTCTTATATATTCAAAAAGAAATGCGAACGAATTATAATACTATCCTTGAAAAGATTCACGAGTTAATACAACACGGAAAATATACGGAAATCCATGTATTAATTGATTCGCTATTGCCTGAAGATATTGCCTTTTTATTAAATCATATCCAAAAAGAACAACGTGTTCTTATTTTTAAGAGCATAGAAGAACACACTAACTTATCAAAGATCATTCGTGAAATAGATAAGTTAGCACTGAGTGAATTAATAGAATTTTTATCTGATTCCAGCCTAGAAAAAGCCTTACCTTCGCTTGACTCCTCTGAAATCGCACATGTAGTCGATTCACTTCCGCAAGTTTTAAAAGAACGCGTTTGGGCAGCGCTAGGGAAAACCCACCAAATAGAAGCGCAAGCTAAATTGCAATACCCGGAAGATTCGGCAGGTCGGATTATGTCAACCGCCTTTTTTCTTGCAAAACCGGAAGATACCGTATTAGATACGTTTTTACAACTGAAAGAAAGCTCGGAAAATCAAGAAACGAGCTATAATTATATCTATATAGCTGATTCAAATAACTACGTACTTGGCGTTGTCTCTTTACATGATTTAATAAGACAACCTAATCACGCTATTATGAAAGATATAATGCGTACTGAAGTCATTCATACTAACGTTAACACAGACAGGGAACAAGTCGCCTATTTAGTGGAAAGGTATAATTTAACAGCTTTGCCCATTGTTAATGATTCATTGCAAATTGTCGGGATTGTTCCGGTGGACGACGTTATTGATATCTTGCGATCAGAAGCAACGGAAGATATTATGAAACTAGCCGGGACTTCTAATGAAGATATTTCCTTACGTTCGCCTTTTCATTCTTTTTTCTTACGTATTCCGTGGTTAGTCGTTTCTTTTTGCGGCGGTTTGTTAACTATACAATCTAATCTTTTTTTCAGCTCCCATATTCCTGTTGAAATGTTTGCTTTTGTAACCATTATCATTGGTATGGGCGGAAATATTGCTTCCCAATCGTCTGTTATTGTTATACGCGGGATTGCAACAGGCAAGTTTTTAATTAGCCAGCTTTCTAAACTCCTGTTAAGGGAAGCTTGTACTGCCGTTTTAATTGGTAGCTTTTTTGGTACCATACTCGGTATTTTTACGCATTTTAATTTAACTCATATTGCGCAAGCAGGCGTTGCCGTTGGCTTGGCAATGCTTTGTTCTACTGTTCTTGCCGCGATTGTTGGCTCGTTAATGCCTATTTTATTTTATAAAATTCATGTTGATCCGGCAATTGCAACAGGACCTTTTGTTTCTACAACAATTGATAATATTGGATTAATAACCTATTTTTCCATTACTTTACTATTTCTTCACTCTTCTTTACTTATTTGAGAAAGCCTATGAAACGTATTCTTATTACCGGACACTTAGATCCGATTGCTTTACAGACTTTAACCCAAGAAAAAGACTTACAAACTGATTACAAACCGGATTTGCCATATGATCAAATTTTGGAAATTATAGATCAATATGATTGTTTAATTACACGATCCGAAACGGACGTAGACAAACAATTAATTGAAAAAGGGAAAAAGCTATCCGTTTTAGCAAGAGCCGCCGTTGGCGTTGGTAATATTGATACAAACTACGCCACAGAAAAAGGGATTTTAGTATTTAATACGCCAAAAGAAAACACAAACTCAGCAGCCGAGCTAGCAGTTGGATTATTACTTGCGGCTATACGTAAGATTCCGTTTGCCCATACGCATATGCAAGAAGACAAATGGAACAGACATGAATTTACCGGCATAGAATTACGTGATAAAACAGTAGGCATTATTGGTCTTGGTAACGTAGGGCATCGCGTTGCGCTTTTCCTTGCTAGTTTTAATTGTAAATTACTTTGCTATGATCCGTACGTATCAGAAACCTATTGCGCACAATATAAAGCAAAACCGGTTAGTTTAGACGAATTACTAACGCAATCGGACGTTGTCACCTTACATGTTCCTAAAAACAAAGAAACAGTTAACATGCTTGGCGCAAGTGAATTAGCAAAAATGAAAAAAGGTAGTATTGTTATTAACACCGCTAGAGGCGGGGTTGTTAATGAAGAAGCTTTATACCAAGCGCTAACAACCGGGCATATTGCCGCAGCCGGGATTGATACGTGGGAAACAGAACCGGTACAACAATTAGCCTTAAAAAACTTGCCTAACGTTGTGTGTACGCCTCATATTGGAGCGTCTACAAAAGAAGCGCAATACCGTATTGCCGAGAGTGTTGCTAAAGAAACCATTAAAGCTTTACAAGGCGATATTGTTACCTCTGCTATTAACTTGCCGAACGTTGAAACGTTTGACCAATCTGTTGCCATGCAATATAGCACGTTAGTACAATATCTTGGTCATATTAGTTCCCAGATCTTGCCAAGTAACTTTTATGTAGAAGAAATAAAATTCCTTTTTCGTGGTAAGATTAACAAAAAAGATTGGCAATTAATTAAGCTTTCTTTCTTAAAAACACTATTACAAAGTACAACAGTAGAAACGGTTAGTTTTGTTAATGCACTCAAAATTGCGCAAACAAAAGGAATTGAAATAACAGAAGACGAAGATATAAGTTTTAGTTACTATCCTTCAGCTATTCGTATTGAGTTGTTAGGTCAAAACACAACCTTTAGTATTGGTGGGGCTGTTTTAGGCGATTCTATGTTGCGATTAAGCTATATTAACGGCTTCCAATTTGAAATAGAACCAAAAGGACATATGTTGCTTTGTAGGAATCATGATATCCCGGGCGTAATTGGAAATATTGGAAACGTACTTGGCGCAAATAACATTAATATTAAGCAATTTGACTTGTCTAGAAATGAATTCGGCGGGGAAGCTATGTCAATTGTTTTAATTGACGACGAAGCACCGCAAGAAGTCATAGATAAGCTAGTTGCGTCTAAAGGTATGATTAAAGTTACAAAATTATATATTCCTTAAATAAAACTAATCTCTTGGGAAATAAAGACATGCTCTTGCTTAGTTAACTTGTCTCGCACTAGTAAAGAGCCGTCTTTTCGCAGACCTTGTATATACCCTTGCTTTGTTGTGCCGCCTTCTTGCCATGTAACGGCTTTACCTATACTAGAAGAAGACTCGTTCCATAAACGAGCTAGCTCTTCCGTTTTGTTTTGGAATACGTCTTGTAAAATCCTATCTAAATGAAAGGCAATCGCTTTCGCTAATGGTAACGGCATAATAAGCAAGTTAGTCTCCTCTTCTATAGTCGTTATTGTTTTAATTGACGACGAAGCACCGCAAGAAGTCATAGATAAGCTAGTTGCGTCTAAAGGTATGATTAAAGTTACAAAAAACTATATTCCTTAAATAAAACTAATCTCTTGGGAAATAAAGACATGCTCTTGCTTAGTTAACTTGTCTCGCACTAGTAAAGAGCCGTCTTTTCGCAGACCTTGTATATACCCTTGCTTTGTTTTGCCGTCTTCTTGCCATGTCACGGCTTTACCTATACTAGAAGAAGACTCGTTCCATAAACAAGCTAGCTCTTCCGTTTTGTTTTGGAATACGTCTTGTAAAATCCTATCTAAATGAAAGGCAATCGCTTTCGCTAATGGTAACGGCATAATAAGCAAGTTAGTTTCCTCTTCTATAGTCGTTGCCGTACTTTGCAAAGCTGCAGCAAATTGCCTTTTGTTACCACTTAAATTAACGCCAATCCCGGCAATAATCACTGCTGAGTCTTGCTTCGTTCTTGTTTGTTCACACAAAATACCGCATACTTTCTTATTATGCAGTAAAATATCATTAGGCCACTTAATACAAGCGTCTTGCACGCCTAAACTTGTTAAAGCTTGTTTTGTTGCTAATCCTGTCCAAATACTATAATGAGAAGCATAAACCGGCATATTGCTAGGTAAGCGAATAACAAACGAACAAAATAAATGTGCCCCTTTGCCAGCGTCCCAAACGCGATCTTGCTTACCTCTTCCTTGCGTTTGCCGTTTCGCAACAACAACAAGTCCTTCTTTCTCTAGTAAAGAAGGCGTTTGCAAACAAAGCGTATTTGTTGAGTCTATTGTTTCAAGAAGAAGAATTTCTTTTCCAACAAATTTAAGATTAGGACAAAAAGGTTGTGCAGAAAAAAGCATACTATGTTATGATAGTAAAAAATTTATTTTTAATAGGATATCATTATGAAAATAGCTTCTTTTAATGTTAATTCATTACGTACAAGATTGGACAAAGTCCTTTTATACCTTCAGGAAAATAAACCGGATATACTTGGTTTACAAGAAATTAAAATGGAAAACCATATATTCCCACATGAAGAATTTGAGAAACTAGGCTATTATAGCTACCCAAACGGACAAAAGCAATACCACGGCGTCGCTTTGCTAGCAAACAGAGAAGCGATTAACATACAAAACGATTTTCCTATTGAAACAGAGCTTACAGAAAAGCGGATTCAATTTGTTGATTTTACAACGCAAGACAAGCAAACTATTACGATCATTAACGGCTATTTCCCACAAGGTGAAAATAGGAGTCATGAAAAAAAATTTCCAATGAAACGCGCTTTTTACGAAGCTCTTCTTACAAGCTTACAAACAAAGTATACTAAAGATCAATATATAGTCGTGCTAGGTGATTTCAATATTGCATTTAGCGATCTAGATATTGGCATTGGCGAAGCAAACGCAAAACGCTGGCTTGCTACCGGAAAATGTAGCTTCCTGCCGGAAGAAAGAGAGTGGATTAAAGCGCTTAACCAATGGGGTTTACAAGATAGCTTTCGTTTATTATATCCTAATGAGTCAAATCGCTTTAGCTGGTTTGACTATCGTTCTAAAGGCTTTGACGACACACCACAACGCGGTTTACGACTGGACTATCTATTACTAACGCCACCTTTAGCAAAAAAACTAAGTTCGTCTACTATAGATTATACTTTGCGAGGAATGGAAAAGCCGTCTGATCATTGTATAATTGAATGCGAAATTCCTAGTATTTAAGTTTATTGTGTCTTCGTCTTCTTATCGTAGCTTTAGCATAGTTACGTTAGCCATGATTTTGGCTTACCCTATTAGCCTTGTAAACCAACAATTAATTGCCTATTTCTTTGGAACAAGTAAAGAATTAGATCTATACAACATGATTGTTGCCATTGTCAACGCTGTGGGGGTTTTGTTTTACCCTATGAAAGACGCACTTACTCCTTACTATTTTAAGCTAAAAAACAAATCGCTAACGCTTGCTAATCAAACGCTATCACAAGTAATTAATTTTTATATTACTTTAATGATTGCCGTCTTTACTTGCGTTTTGCTTTCTTTTCTTGCTTTCCCTTATTTTTGGCGATTTCTCCTTCCGTCAATAGACATACAATCGCATATAACTAGATTACTACTCTATATTGTTGGTTATGCGATTTTTTTATCTTTATATTATTTTACGTTTGTCTTGCAAACCTTTTTAATTGCATATAAAAAACCAATTTTTCAAGTTCTGCAAAAATTCTATATCCCGTTTATTTCTATACTATTTCTTGTTAGCTATGCTAAGTCAACTGGCGTATATACCATTATTATAGCTAATATTGTCGGTAGCCTTTCTTTGTGTGGCATACAAATTTTTTCACTAAGAAAAACAGACATACAATATACTTTTTTCACAAAGCCAAAACTAGATAAGTATATTCTATCTTTATATTCTATGTTAATGGCATATTATTTTGGCAATAATATTTTTGTGTTTCTTGAACAATGGGTTTTACTATCATTCAAACAAACCGGCTTAGTCTCTTCTTTTCAATATGGATACACCCTTGCCATGGTTCCTTATCTTCTTTTTGCACTTCCTTTATATAGCATAATGTATCCTAAAATATTACAAAGTGTAGAAAAAAACAATCTCCTAGAAATAGGGCATATGTTCTTTAAATATAGCGAACGCATTTGGTTATTAGTTGGTTTTTGTACTCTATATTGTTTCGCTTTCTCATATGAAATTATATATATTATTTTTGCGCAAGGTAATTTTGTATTTAACGACGTAATACGAACAGGTTATATTTTTAAGTATTTAATTGTATTTATTTTACTTGAATGTGTGCAATTTATTTTAGTGAATATTTTTACAGTCATGCATAGAATCTCCTATATGTTTGTCGCTATTTCTTCACGTATCATTATAGGACTTAGTTTGTTAATCATAGCTAAGTTGCTAAACAATATGCCGCTTGCCTTATTTTCTATTCCTATTAAAACACTGCTCGCTATAATCATTTTATATACTGTTTTCTATTTCAAAATAATAGAAAAACAAGATCGAAAAAAAATTAAACAACTATATATATATAGGTTAATTCGTATCTTGTTTATATTAGCGATTAGCCTAGTACTAATACAATGGGGGCTTGCAGATAAATTAAATAGCAACGCTTTACAAGCAATGATTGCCAATCAATCTATATTAGTTGGTAAGCTATATATACTCCTTCTTCTTGCTGTTGGCGGGGTAGCGTTTCTTTTCTTATACCTTGCTAGCTTGTTTGCTTTTCATATTATTAAAATAAAAGACGCTAAACAAATGCTAGCAACTTTGTATCGTATCTTTAATAGCAAGTTTAACAATAAACCTTAATCAAGAGTATGGCAAATAAATGGAATAAAATAGAAGGCAACCTAGCAGGTTCGTTTTATATTGATGAGAATTGTATTAATTGCGGGCTTTGCGCGTCTATATGTCCGGACGTATACGCTAGTAAACCAAGCTTAGCCGTGCATATAGTGCAAAAGCAACCAACAAGTGAGAAAGAAATAGAACTTGCCACAGAAGCGCAAGAATGCTGCCCTGCCGACGCTATTGGCAACGACGGCTAGCATTCTTTTTTACTTATTACAACAATACTAATTCTTCTTTAATAAGCGGTAGCACTTCGTAAGGCATTTTGTTTGGTAACGTATCCCAATCTATAATGGTTAGAAGGTAAGCAAGTAATTTATTATAGATTAAACCACGATCATACCATTCTTCATATAGTCGTTTTTCGTCTGCTGAAATAGGCGTTCCGTTAATAGCTTGCTGGTAAAGAAATTTAACAACACTATTAGGAAATTGATATATAAAGTGGACAATACTATGATCTGTAATCTTACCTGCTCCAAAAACAACGTCGTGTTCATCTATGGTTTTAACCTGCGCTGGATTAGCGGCAAGGCTTCTTAATTCCTCTTGCACTTCAAGTATTACAGGCGTGCTAACAATCTTTTTCACATTAGGAATATCTTTAAGTCTTTTTGGTCTTTTTGCCCTTTCCGAAGGTAACTGAGAAACCATACTCGCCTTTTGCTCTTCCTCTGTTTGTTGTTCCCGCTTATCCTCGGCAATATCTGCCTCTGTTTTCATTATCATAACAGGCGCCCTTGTCTCTGTTTTCATTGCGTTTTGCAGTTCTAAAGCATTTTTAACTTCAGGAATATGCGGAGCCGGGACCTCTTGTTTTTTCTTCAATTGCTCTTTAGAAGGAACTAAAATAAGCAACAAACCTTGTAATAAAACAAAACTAACAGTTAAACAATAAATAACGGCTTTTTTATTTAATAACAGCTTATAATTATATAAAACATAATATCTAGGGTGTGAAACGTCAGCTAATAAAATTTGCTTACTATTCATATTTTGAAAAAAATGAAATGCCATGAGCAACGTTATTACTAAGCAACCAATAATAGCAAACAGCAAAATATTACTATTCGTATTTTTTTTCATAAAAATCTCCTCAAACTAATATATCTAGTATATTAGCGGTCAATTGAAAGGAAAACTTAACGTATAACGTGAATATATTCAATTTGGCTTTATTTTTGCTTACATAATAGGTACGTTATATATTATTAAGTACTTCGTTATACGTATTAAAGTAAACTTTATTGATATTGAATTATGGCAAAAAAAGAAACGCAAGCCCCAATGCCAAAACAAAAACCTAAACCTAAGCAAAAAAAGCCAAGTAAACTTAAATGGTTTATTTTTATTCTTATACTTATCGGCGCGGGAAGTTTATACTATATATATCAAAGAAATACTATTCCTTTAGTACAAACCTTTACTAATGCGCTTAATAGCAGTAAAACGGAAAAATCGCAAGAAACGTTCATTCCTAGTACAGACACAACAAAATTTCAATTATTCGATCAAAAGCAAAGCAAATCGCAAACAAAGGCAGCTCAAGTTAAACAACAAGGCGATTATTATGTTTTAATGCAAGTTTGTTTATCTTTATCTTGTGTAAGAAAGGAAAAAAGAAATATCCAAGCTATACGAGAACAATCGTATATTACTTCTCATTTTTATAAAACAAACTACTATGAAGTAGTAAGCTCGCAAAGGTTAAGTTATAAAAAAAGTAAAACTGCTATTGATATTTTGAACAGGAATTTATTTGTAAATACAAAACCTTTCATTCGCCAAGTAGCAAAAGAAAAATATGTAGTTTCTTTTGGTATGTTTGATAAAAAGGATAGTGCAGAGCAACTATATTTAATATTATTAAGAACTTACGTACTAACAAAAATTAAGTTTGACGTAGTGAAACATAAAGGTAATACTAGAATATATAAAGTATTTGCCGGCGGGTTAACTCGTACAAAAGCATTGCATTTAATTACAAAATCCCATTTACAAGGTGAATTCTCATCAAAGCAATTGTATACTAGCAAAGAATTAAAAATCAAGAAATAGGTTTAGCAAAATTACACAGTAGCTTTTGTTAAAATAAAAAACGCGATATACTAACTAAGGCTATATCGCGTTTTTGCTATGTTAAACTCATTTTTCTAACAAACGTTTTTCTGCTCTAGTAAAGCGGCTGTTTGCTCTTTTCCTAATATTGATATAAAAAGCAAACCAATCGGCAAAAGTATTTACAAGGTGAATTCTCATCAAAGCAATTATATACTAGCAAAGAATTAAAAATCAATAAATAGGTTTAGCAAAATTATACTGTAGCTTTTGTTAAAATAAAAAACGCGATATACTCACTAGGGTTATATCGCGTTTTTGCTATGTTAAATTCACTTTCTGGAAGTGCTAAAATAGTTTGATTTTACTAACAAGCGTTTTTTTGTTCTAGTAAAGCGGCTGTCTGCTCTTTTCCTAATATGGCAAAGAAATAACCTAGTTTAGGTCCTTGCTCTTGTTGTAACAACGATTGATATAAGAAAGCAAACCAATCGGCAATAGGAAGGTCGTTTTCCTTTGCCACAGTAAAAAGCAATGTTTGAATGGTATTACCGTCAAACTCACTTTCCGGAAGTGCTAAAATAGTTTGACTTGCTTGCTTTAATAAAGGAAGCCACTGCGGATTTTTAACAGTAACTGTTTCTTGGTATTGTTGATTATACTGAGCTAATTTAATAGCATAGCCGCATAGCTGTTTATAAAACTCTTCGTTTTCTTGTACTGACGCATCATAGTTAAGAGCATAATTATATAATAAAGACGCATCGTTAATAGCAATACTTTGTGCTACGTTCAAAAGCAAAGCAAAAGAAAGCTGGCTTTTTACAACGGGAATAGTTTGGTTTTGTAGTTTAGAAAGGTAAAAAAGAGCGGAATACTCTTCTTGCTCCGTATCAGTACGTAAAGCGTTTACATAGTCGTCAATTAAACGAGGCAAAATAGACATACCCATTTTTTTTGCTTTATTAGGATTGCCAAGCAAGAAATGTAATAAAGCACCAAGAGGCGCGTAGTTAATCCATTGTTCCATTGAAATACCGTTCCCGATCTTCTTAGAAATCTTAGCGCCGTTTGCATCAAGAAACATTTCATATTTATAAGGAACCGGGGCTTTACCTCCAAGAACACGACAAATTTTAGCACTTAACGTTGCTGATTCCATTAAATCCTTGCCGTACATTTCATAATTAATATTAAGTATATACCAACGAAGCGCCCAATCCACTTTCCAACCTACTTTTACATGTGTTCCGGTAATAGGAATAGTGCCTTTATGCCCGCAAGCTACGTAGCTATCTGTTGAAGTTTCACAACTATAACTTAACTCGTAATTTGCCTTGTTAATGTCCGTTACTTTTGTCGTATAAATTTTGCCACATTGCTCACATATAGGAAAAAACGGACTCCAACTGTCCCTTTTTTCTTGCGAAATCGTAGCTGTGAAAAGTTGTTTAATTGTATCGTATTCTTCCGTAATACGTTGCAAACCAGCGTCAAATTTACCTTCGCCGTATAATTTACTAGAAGAACAAAAAGTATAATCAAAACCGTAGCTATCTAAAAATAAACAAAGCTGTTTATTCATATACCCCGAATAGCTTTGCGTTTCACCAAAAGGATCAGGTATAGAAGAAAGCGGTTTACCAAGATGCTCTTTTAACATAGCGGCATTAGGCACGTTTTCCGGAATACTGCGAAGCCCGTCTTTATCATCAGAAAAAACAATTAATTCAAGTTGTATGTCCGGGCGATATTGCTTTGCTGCAATACAAATACACAAAGTTCTTGCTACTTCGGCAAAAGTTCCAATATGAGGCAAGCCGGAAGGACCAAAACCGGTTTCTAAACGAAGCGTCGTTTGCGAAGGATATGCTTTTAAAAGTCGTTTAGCCTCGTTAAGAGGCCATGGAATAGCTGGCATAATAAAACCTACATGAAATTAAAAACACTTCCTTTACGAAGCGTTTTGCTTGGTTATACTTATCTTTTTAACGCTCCAACGCGCGCCTTGCGCATTTTGCTTGTTTTGTGGCAGTAACACAATAGTGGCAAGATAGGTTTGATTTGCTAAACGTAACGGTAAAATATAGGTTACGTTCGTTTTTGTTTCTGTTCTTGTGAACCAATAAGCATAGCTAGCTTCTTCGTTTTGCGTGGCAATAGCTTGCCAATCACGAGAAGAAACAAGGCTTTTAACGGCAAATTGATAATCACTTCGTTTTTTCAAGGCTAACGGCATAGTAATGTTAGTTAACAACCAAAAAAAACTAATTAGAAAAATAACACTTAATACGCGTAAAGTCAATAATCGTATTGTAATTTTTTTAGTATATTCAAGAACAACAGTATGAGCAAAGTAATCTCCTTTACGCCGAAAATAGGTATCTTTTAACAAAAAGAACAGTTCAAAAGGTAGCAGTAAAAGCCATAGATTACGAATAATTGTTTGCCTAATCTTAGTTGGGGGAAACGATTCTAACATACTGCGTACTTGTAAATTCGTAAAGTATTTGCCCCAACTTTGCCCTTTATATATATCCTTACAAAGAAACAAAAGAATATAGAGAATATACAAAGGAATAAAATACAAGTTAAGTTGCTTCCAAGACAAGCTATCCCAAGAATCAGGTAAAAATAAAGGATATAAACTAACGGCAAAAAAGCTAATTGTGAAATAATCAATAATAAAAGCTAAATACCGAGAGAAAAACGGAGCTATACGATAAGGCAAAGTCGTAGTTTTGGCAATTTCATTCATAAACAAACTATTTTAGATAGGCAGTATATTGATTCTTGTTTGAGTCAGCAACAACGCGGTAAATTCGCCCTGAGCCTTTGAAGCGTAAAGTAATACGTTCGCGACTAGCCCAAAGAAGGGATTCGCGCAGTGTTTTTTTATATAACGTTTTACGTACTAACTTAGCGGTTAACGGGGCAACAGGCGGTGCAATAGGCGCTTTAGGAATCCTAGCTTGATTTGCCATAGGCGCGCTTGTTAAAGGATAGTAATTAATAATTTTTTCTGTAATCTCTCTAAAAATAGGCACGGCACTAGTCGCATGTTTATACTTAGCCTTGGGATCGTCAACAATGACTAACATAGTAAGCACAGGATGATCAGCAGGAAAGAAACCAATAAAAGAAAAAACGTGATCGTCTTTAGAATAGCTATGTGTCTTAATATCAAATTTACGAGCTGTTCCCGTTTTGCCGGCAATAGCTAATCCATGCGGTTTAACACCGAAACCGGTGCCGCCTTTTTGCGTTACTGATATCATGTACTTTGTAAGCCATTTTACTGTTTCTCTAGAAAGAATAAGCTTTTTTGTATTAGGCTTTAAAGGGATTGGTTTATTGTTTTTATCAGTAATAGCGCTTACAATGGACGGCGTAACTAAATAACCACCGGAAGCAATAGTATTCACAGCTTTTAAAAGTTGTATTGGCGTAACGGCAATAAAATGTCCAAACGAAAGCGCAGCTAAATCAAACTTTTTCCATGATTGTAGGTTTTTATTCACAATCCCCACACTTTCACCGGGCAGGTTAATACCGGAGAGCGTACCAAAGCCAAATTTTTGTATGTTATGATAAAAGGCAGATTTCCCCATAGCAAACGCTATCTTAGACGCGCATATATTAGAAGACTTTTGCAATACTTGAGACACACTTAACCAACCGTGCGCACTTGTGTCATGTATAGGCGTGTTATATATGTAATAAATACCGTTTTCACAAAAAAATTGTTGTTCCGGCTCAATACTATGCGTTTCCAAAGCAGACGCTAAAGTAATGACCTTAAACGTAGATCCCGGTTCATATACGGTATGTATTAACGGATTAGCATATAAAGCAACCTTAGAATCTTGGTATTTATTAGGATTAAAAGTCGGCGTATAGGCGTTAACAAGAATCTTTCCCGTCTTGGATTCCATAACGGCAGCAAGAATGCCTTTTGCGTGCATTGCTTGATTTGCTTTTTCAATCACATGCATAGCCGCGTATTGCATACGACTATCTATAGTTAAATGTACGTTACTACCGAAAAACGTAGAATTAAACGGATTCCCATTAACTTGCACCGTATTATCATTTAACAACAAATAGTTGTAATAATATTCAATCCCTTCTCTTCCCACTAGGTTTCCACCTGTAAAGCCTAGCGTATTAGCAAGGAATCTACCCCAAGGATAAATACGAACGTAACTAGAAGTTAACAAAAATTCAGGGGCGTTAAGCTCGTGTAGTTGATTGTAGACAGAACTAGAAATATACTTTGATAAAAGGATTTTTTTTTGACCTGATTGATTATATAAATCAATTAAATCATTTGCTTTATAATTAGCAAAGAAGGGAGTAAGTTTATTTGCCGTCTTTTCAATATTATGTACGTAATTTTTACGAAGATATAAACTATACACAGGCAAAACGCCGGCTAGTACGTTATGATTATTATCGTATATACTACCGCGATAAACGTTATCAAATACTTTCTTACTTTGTTTTTTTGCTTGTTCCAAAATGCGCGCCGGTTGGCTAATTTGCAAATAGGCGCTACGTACTAAAATACAGAGTAAAAAAGAACATAAAAAAAGATTAACAACAATAAAGCGAATCCTTTGTTGAAAAGAGTAAGACTTCTGTTTTTTACTAGTCCCTTGTTGCGGTTGATAGTCAAAGCTACCAATCCTGTTATTTTGTTTCTTCTTTTTTGATGTAAACGGGAACACGATTCGGACTAGACGGATATACCAAGCCATATTGTTTGCCTTTTTTGTAAAGAGTTTCATAGTTTGTTAAGTGCTGATATTCTAGCTGTAAAGGTACAATTTGCGATAACAACGCTTTTTTTTCTTGTTCTAACAAATGCATACGTTTTTCTACAGATAAAAATTCAATACGTTCTAGAACAAAAATAAAAGCAACGCTAAAAATAATTAATATAACGACAAGGTATAAAAGTACCTTAATAGTCGGTTGCGTTTTTGTTGAAATCGTATTGTCAGGCATGTAATTAGCTTTAGGCATGTTGTTTTTTCGTATAGATTACGTAAGCTTACTGAATAAGTGGTTTCTTTTATTTGTATCATTATTATATTATATATAACATAGTCATAAAGTAAAAAACAACTCTAAGAATATTTTACATTGTATATTATAATAAATACGGTTGCTCCACACAATACAAGCTAAGCAAATTATAAAATATATAAAATACGTTGTACATTATTTTATAAATATGCTAATTCTATAAACATTATCTTTCTCCATATTAATTCTATTGTTTAGTAAATATTATGTATAAAATCATTCTTTACTTTTTTTTCATACTACTTTGCTTCCCACTGCTCGGCTTTAGTGCTGTAATTAAAAACGATAATGATAAGGTTTTTAATTACGTTCGCCCTGAAATTTGTATGGCTCAAAAATACCGCTGTGTGCTAAGGCAAGGTGGCAGTATGGTTTATTGGTGCGTTAAAACACAAAGGCAACGTACGCTAGATACGCGTTACCCTCCTAAATATAATATAGGTCGCACTAGAAAAAACATACAAGGTAATTGTAGCAAAATTATTTATATTGAAAAAACAAGATAGTTTTACTTTATACCTATGTCTTTCCTAGCCCCACTTAGTAAAATATATATTGACGAAGAAGCGCAGTCCCTTCGTTTTACTAAAATCATACTTAGCAACTTACCGCACCTTGCAAAGGAAATTGTTTCCTTACAAGATAAACCTTCTTTTTTAAAAAATAATGCCTATTCTTTAACGCAAGGGAAACGCTTTTTATATTTAACCACAAATCAAGGACAAGCGCCGGAACGTTGTCCTGGCTTTTCTTCGTCTATGCTTTGTTGTAATTACTACGTATTAAACTTTGCAGAAAATTGCCCTTTAGAGTGTAGCTATTGTATTTTACAAGCTTTTTTGAATCATAACTTGCTTACGCTACATGTTAACGTAGAAGAAATAGTACATAAACTAGAAACTTTCTTACATGAAAATAAAGACCGGCAATTTCGTATTGGTACAGGCGAACATTCGGACTCGCTTGCGCTAGAGCCCTTCTTCCCTATTGCTTCCCATTTAATTACTAAGTTTGCAAACTACCCTAATGCTATGTTAGAATTAAAAACAAAGACCGATAATATTACTAGTTTGCTTACACTAGAACATAACGGCAAAACAACGCTTGCTTGGTCTTTGAATGCAGAACGTATTATTTCTAAAGAAGAACAAAAAACAGCTTCTTTACAAGA
>PUHO01000018.1:81749-83523 GCA_002995645.1 SAR324 cluster bacterium
CCAAATTGGCAAGAAGCCTATGAAGAAGTAATACGGCAACTTTTTGCCACAGTGCCAAAAGAAAAAATTGCATGGATTAGTCTGGGGACACTTCGCTATTTACCGATATTAAAACAAATAGCAACAGAGCGCTTTCCTTCTACAAGCATATACGGAAGGGAACAAATTACAACAAAAGACGGGAAAGTAAGATATATCAAACCGATACGAAAAGAATTAATACGAACAATAGCCGAGTTTATATATAAACAAGATAAAAAAGCAACTGTGTATTTATGTATGGAAAAGCAAGCGCTATGGCGAGATAGCTTATCTTTTATTCCGGAGAATTACGAACAACTAGACGCAAAATTATGGGAGAGCTATGAAAAGTAAACGACTTGTCATTGACGGGAGACATCTTTATATTAGTGGGATTGGAACTTATACGAATAATTTGCTTACGACCTATGCTAATCTAGCTATGCCATTGCCTACTTGTGTATTAGCTAAAAAACAATATACCAAAAGTTTACAAGCTAACTTCCCTTTTCAAATACAAACTTTCAACCCTTCTATTTATTCTGTTAAAGAACAATTTCGTTTTTTATCTATAACCAAATCTTCCGACTTGCTACATGTCCCGCACTATAACGCGCCTTTGTTGTTTCAAGGAAAGTTAATCGTTACGCTACACGACCTATGCCACATTGCTTTAAAAGAATTTTTTTCTTCGCCATTGCAACGGGCGTATAGCTCTTCGTTTCTACCGTTGATCTTGAAAAAGGCAAATCATATTATTACAGTATCTCAGTTTTCTAAAAATGAAATTCTACGCTACTTCCCTAAAATCAAAGAAGAGAAGATTACCACGATTCCACTAGGGCGAGATGAATTTTTCTTTCCACGTGATCCGGAATCAAGCAAAATAGTAAGAGCAAAATACGGTTTAGCAAAAGATTATTTTATTACAGTAGGAAACTACAAGGAACACAAGAACTTAGACGGTTTACTGCGGATATATAAAAAGGCAATGCAACAAAACAGAGAGCTTCCCGATCTAGCTTTTGTTGGGCAAGGTAATGCCAAGGGCGTATATATGCAATCTCTATTTGCTTATATTACAAGGAACCGCATGCAAGATAAAGTTCATTTCATTTCTAACGTAAGTTATAATGACCTACCTTATTTATATACTGAAGCAAAGGCGCTACTGTTTCCGTCGTTATACGAAGGCTTTGGCTTACCTTTACTAGAAGCGATGAGCTGTGAAACGCCGATTATCTGTTCTAACAGGGCATCTATACCGGAAGTGGTCGGCGATGCGGCTTATATCTTGCCTCCAGAAGACATAGAATCTTGGGTTAATGCACTGCTTACAATCGAGAACACACAAGAGTACGTTGCAAAAGCCAGGAAGCAAAGAGCCAAATTCTCATGGAATACGGCGGCAGAACAGCATATTGCCATATATAACCAATATAAAGATTAGCTTCTAAGGCTAGCATAGATTTATAGCAAGCTTCTATAGATCTTCCAGCCATGACAAAAAAAAGGCAACTCCCCTTAGCACATGCTAAGCAAGTCACCTTACATAACCAATATAAAGATTAACTTCTAAAGCTAGCATAGATTTATAGCAAGCTTCTATAGATCTCCCAGCCATGACAAAAAAAAAGGCAACTCCCTTTAGCTCATGCTAAGCAAGTCACCTTACATAACCAGCATAAAGCTTAACTTCTAAGGCTAGCATAGATTTATAGCAAGCTTCTATAGCTCTTCCCAGCCATGACAA
>PUHO01000004.1 GCA_002995645.1 SAR324 cluster bacterium
TTACATAACCAACATAAAGCTTAACTTCTAAAGCAACCATAGATTTATAGCAAGCTTCTATAGATCTCCCAGCCATGACAAAAAAACGGCAACTCCCCTTAGCTCATGCTAAGCAAGTCACCTTACATAACCAGCATAAAGCTTAACTTCTAAAGCTAACATAGATTTATAGCAAGCTTCTATAGCTCTTCCAGCCATGACAAAAAAACGGCAACTCCCTTTAGCTCATGCTAAGCAAGTCACCTTACATAACCAATATAAAGATTAACTTCTAAGGCTAGCATAGATTTATAGCAAGCTTCTATAGCTCTTCCCAGCCATGACAAAAAATCCCCCTTGCAACGCCCTTAGGCTATCCTTGCATATAGCAAGTAACATAAAGCTTAACTTCCAAGGCTAGCATAGATTTATAGCAAGCTTCTATAGATCTCCCAGCCATGACAAAAAAACGGCAACTCCCTTTAGTTCATGCTAAGCAAATCACCTTACATAACCAGCATAAAGCTTAACTTCTAAAGCAACCATAGATTGATAGCAAGCTTCTATAGATCTCCCAGCCATGACAAAAAAAAGGCAACTCCCTTTAGCTCATGCTAAGCAAGTCACCTTACATAACCAGCATAAAGCTTAACTTCTAAGGCTAGCATAGATTTATAGCAAGCTTCTATAGCTCTTCCCAGCCATGACAAAAAAAGGCAACCTCCTTAGCTCATGCTAAGCAAGTCACCTTACAGAACCAATCAACAAATATAAAAATTAATTTTCTTCTAAAACAATAGCATGCTTATGAATAATTGTATAACAAGCTTCAATTTTATTCACGTCTAAATGCCTTTCTTGCGCTGCAAGTTTAACTTGTTGTAACACTTCTTGCCAACGTTCCGGAATAAACGCCGGAAGGTCATAGCGCTTTTTATATTCCCCTATAGTCCTCACTAAAACAAACCGTTCTTCCAAAGCCGTTACAAAAAGCGTCACACACCTTTCTAGCTGATCTTGTAAGCCTGTTTTATCTGCGATTAGATCCCTATCATCACCAGGCAGCTCAATTGCCTTCACAAGGCTATCTTCGCATATTTTAAGCAAGTCAATATATATACTATGTGGAAACGAACGTTGAGACGTAAATTCGTCTATATATTCTTGTTTCCATATTTGTTGCAAAAAAGAATAATACTCTATACAGCGAAGTATATTTTTATCTAGTATGTCTATTTGTTGTCTAAGAACTTGTAAAACTGTTTGTTTCATATAAACGAGAACAAAAAATAATTAATCTTTAGAAAAAAGAATATTTTTCATTTTTAACTTATAACGCAATACGCGCTCTGAAATGCCTAATTCTTTTGCCGTTTTTATTTTGCTACCATTGTTGCGCTTTAACGTCTGTTCAATCAATTTAACTTCCGCTTCTTCCAAAGTGAGCAAAGGAAGTTCCACATCATCTTTAGCAAAGTTTCCTTTATTTTGAAAGCTTATAAGATTATTCGGCAAATCTTCGGCATCAATAAACTTGGTTCGTGTCATCACAATAGCCCGTGCAATAATATTCTCTAGCTCACGAATATTGCCGGGGTAATCATAGTGTAATAAAAGTTTTTTTGCTTCTGCTGTAACCCCTTCCACAGGTTTAGCATATTCAGTCGTATACTTACTAACAAAATGATCTATTAAAGGAATAATATCCTCTTTATGCTCGCGCAAAGGCGGGATAACAATAGGCAAAACGTTTAGCCTGTAATATAAGTCTTCACGAAAAAGCTTATCTTTAACTGCGTCTTGGAGTTTACGATTTGTCGCGGCAATAACACGTACGTTTACTTTAGTATCTTTGTTTCCACCTACAGGGGTAAAGGTCTTTTCTTGTAAAATACGAAGTAACTTGCTTTGTGTAATCAAACTCATTTCACCGATTTCATCTAACATCAACGTTCCGCCGTTTGCCTCTTCAAATTTACCTTTGCGATTTTCATAGGCACCGGTAAAAGCGCCTTTCACATGTCCGAACAATTCAGATTCAAGCAGGTTCTCCACTAACGCCGCACAGTTAACGGCAATAAAAGGTTTATTCTTTCGTAAGCTAGCAAAATGTAAAGCTTTTGCAATGACTTCCTTGCCTGTTCCCGATTCCCCTTCAATTAACACAGTCGCATTCGAAGGTGCAATACGTGTTACTAAATTAGAAACTTCCACCATAGCGCTAGAAGTAGCAATATATTTAAACGAGCTAACTTCTTGTAATTTTTCTTCTAACTCTTGATTTTCAACGGCAACTAGTTTGTTTTTAAGGATTTTATCAATTAACTTTAAAAGTGCTTCTAAGTCAACCGGCTTTTCAATAAACTCAAGTGCGCCTGCTTGGATAATGTTTACTGCCGTGTTAATCGTGCCGTGTCCAGAAATGGCAATCATCGCAATTTCCGGGTTTTGTTTACGAATTTCTTTAATTAACGTTAAGCCGTCCATGCCCGGCATGTTGTAATCTGTTAATAAGATATCAAAATATTGCTCCTTAATCAAAGCTAAGCCGTCAAAAGGATTATTGCAAGAAGCAACATTAAAATCTTGTTTTTTCAAAAAAGAAGAAATAACGTCTAAATAAGCTTGATTATCGTCAATAATAAGAATGCTTGCTTTGCTCATAATATTTTTATACAACGGGTTCCTTAAGAAAAGGAAGAGTAATTTCTACAATTATACCTTGTGGGTTATTATGTGTAAAGATAATATTTCCATTATGTGATTGTATAATTTTACGACATATATAAAGACCTAAACCGGTGCCTTCTTTTTTTGTTGTAAAATACATATCGAAAATATGATTTAAATCTGCATTTTTAATGCCAGCCCCTTCATCTGCAATTTTAATATGCCACGTATTATTTCTTGTATACGATTGTAAATTAATAGTTTGCTTATTGGAAGAAGCGGCGATTGCGTTTTGTATGATATTCAATAAAACTTGCCCAAGTCTTTGTGGATCACCGAAAAACTCTTGTTTTTTAACACCGTGCGTATTAGTAGAGAAGTTAATATTCGTTCCAATAAACAGGGTTTTGAACCGTGTGATTTGCGTTGTAAGAAATTCAGGTATAGAAAAAGCAGTTTTATTTAACTTAAAAGGACGAAGCAAATCTAAGAAATCAGATATTAACGTGCTAATACGTTGTATTTCATTAGAAGTCGTATTGATTAATTCAACAAACTCTTGCTTGTTCGTTTCTTCTTGCGGGACATGCTCCCATTTTAACCGTTGTACAATAATGCTAATAATGTTAATAGGGTTACGTATTTCATGAGCAATCCCGGCTGCCATATTGGATAAAGCTTTTGTTTTTTCCGCTTCTAAATTAACAAGACGACGTTGCGTATCGTTTTGCATAATATACGTATAGGCATACAAAATCAAAAAGAAAAGAACAGCAAGGCAAATAGAGTAGATAATCATAAAGCCGGTTGCCACATGAACCAGACTCATTTGCTTGCCTTGTTTTGGGATCATTAAATAAACAACAACTGTCGCATTCGGCGCGATAGTTAACGCTTGTAAGACTTGTATTTTATTTCCTAATTCATATAACAACGGGGTATTTGTTTTTAATGCTTTTCTATACGCCGGGAAGCGCAATGCTTGTAAAGGATAGAAATTAGCTAACATAGTAAACGGATTATTATCTTTTGAAATAATTTCAAAGCTTAAACTAGAATGTAAGCCGCGTATATGCATTTTAGTTTCTTGGATAGCTAATGCTAGGATCGAATCAATATAAGCTTTTTTATTAAAACAATATAATAACCGCTTACCTTCCGTAAAAGGTAAGACAATGTTTTTATAGCAAGGTGAAAACGAATCGTTCGCAGAAAGAACGCGCATATTAGTAATAAAAATTTGTTGCGCGAATTTTTGCTTTAAATAGGGAATAAGACGAGAGGCGTCTTTATTAAAATGAGAAAGGTAGTTTTTTTGCAATAAAAAAATACGTTCTTTAAAACGAGAAGGCGACTCCTTTTGTAACGTATAATTCAGTTTCATTGTATCATAAATCGTATGTAAAATAACTTTAGTTTTATTCTCAGCTTGCCTATTGCTATAGCTTTTTAGATAAGAATGAATCCAAAACAAGCTAAAGGCAATAAGGCAAATGGTGAAAAAGAGTAAACAACTAACAAACACACGTTGTAATTTATAAGATTTGAAAAGCATAAAATTTTCTTACATACAACAAAATCATTACAATAAAAAAGGTAGCTAACAAAAGGTTAACTACCAATAGTAAACTTATTTAGTCCACTTATTATTACGCACTAAATCATATACTACTTGATGATTAGCTAGCAATCTGTTTTCCACCGTTTTCCATTGTTCGTCCGTATATTTCAAACTAGGATCAAACGTACCTTTTTGAATAACGTTACTCAACGTGTGTAACATATATTCTTTATTAGTAATCCAACCTGTGGTTACGCCAATCGTGGTTAAAGCCCCGCTATATTTTGTTGGCGGCGAAAACAAATCCCGTCCAATATACGGCAATTGCCCTTTAAGATTAAGCAATTTTGCCATAGTTGGCATAATGTCAATTTGCGAACCAATATCAGTAATCACTTGCGGTTTAACTAAAGCAGGCGAGTAAATAATAAGCGGCGTATGGAATTCTTCAGGGAAACCGCCTCTATTAAAGCCTTGATTTGTGTGATCTGCTGTAATAAGAAAAATCGTATTTTTAAACCAAGGTTGTTTTTTTGCTTCTTCAAGAAATTCGTGAATACTCCAATCAGTGTATAAAAGCGTATTATATAACCCGTTAATACTCGTACGTGAGTAAGGGAATTGATGAATAGGAATACTCTTAGGTATATGAACGTATGGATAATGTGTCGTCCCTGTAAATTCAGCAATAATAAACGGTTTAGTTTGTTTATTCGCCATTTTTAAACTACGCATTAATAGATCATAATCCCAACCAAAAGGCGGCTTATCTTTATAATCTAACAATAAAGGCGTTGTTTCACTGCCGTATTGTTCTTTATAACCGGCTTCAGCAGCAACCAGATCAAGGCGATAAGAATTGCGTTTAGAAGCTTGTAGAAAAATAGTATTATATCCATTGTCAACGGCAATGTTACCAAGTCCTTTAACGCGACTAGTTAACCCGCTAGCAATCAATTCTTGCCCCACAACAGGCGGTAATCCGGTTAAGACCGCTTGTAGACCAACAACGCTTCTTGGTCCGTTTGCAAAGAAATGAGTAAAGACGGCGGATTTTTTTAGTAACTTCTCTAGATACGGCGTGACAACGACCTTCTTCATGCCAAGACCGTTAACGTACTTATAACTTAAACTCTCAACAACAATAATAAATAAATTAGGTTTAATATGCTTTGTTGGATCATGCGGTATGTCTTGAATTAAAGGATAGGGATTCGCAGCATCGTATTTTTTCCCCGTAGCAATGGCTAAAGCTTGTTTGAAAGGGAAATGATCGTGTTTTACTGCTAAATAGCCGTGACCAACAAGCGCGCTAGAACGATACATGGTAAACAAACCGTTTAATTTTAAGGCACCTTCTGCAAAAGAATGTTGGTATGCTGTCACAATATTAATTGGCTTTGTGTCAAACGAACCGCGCGCCCCAAAAAATACGATAACAAATAAAACGGGAATATAAAACCATTTCAACTTTTTTTGTGGCAATTTTGCTAAGACGTACTTAGAAAAATATAAACTAACGGCAAACACAACGGCAAGAAGGATAATATAAACAAAGTAGCCTTTTAACAAGCTAGTTATTTCTCCTAAATCAACATTAGAAAGCAAATCCTCAAATTCGTTTGTAATATGTTTTTCACCAAAGTTAAAGAAAACCAGGTCTGTAATTAAAGCAAAAGAAGTAATATATAATAAGATAATATATATAATAAACCAAAAGCGTTCCCAAATCTTATGCCAACTATATTTTACAGGAATAATAGAAAGAAAAAGACTGGGAACAGCAAAAAGAGTAAAGACTACAGATATACCAAAACGAAAACCGGAAAAATAAGCAAGCAATGCTTGGGTAGCCGAGAGAGAAGCAAAACTTACAGGATAGACAAAATAAAGAATAGCTCTTGCTAAACCTGTTAGGATAAGAGGAAATAAAAGTAAAATCCAAAATCTTTTCATAAAAATACCTTACTACAATAGCAAAAAAATAGTGTTAA
This sequence comes from SAR324 cluster bacterium, assembly GCA_002995645.1. GTDB lineage: Bacteria > SAR324 > SAR324 > XYD2-FULL-50-16 > HCM1 > HCM1. The sequence continues at coordinate 6,205 of PUHO01000004.1, forward strand.
ATATAAATAATTATTTGCATCATATCTAATTTATTATATAATTGCAAGAATTATAATATTCATTTTACAAATTCTATATATAATCAGCTTACTATAAACTAAATAGGACAAAATTGAAACAGAATATACAATTACATCACGACGAAGCACTAAACGGGCTTTCTAAAATAAAAGAAGGAAGTATAGACGCCATTGTAACAGACCCGCCGTATAACGTTGGGATAACTAGCACAGGGAAGAAACAAGCGCCAATGGACTTTGTTTTAATAGCTCCGTTTTGGAAAGAATTATTTACGCAATTTAGGCGAGTTCTAAAACCCGGCGGTTATGCTTATATATTTACAGATTGGCGAACAATCGGTTTTATACAACCAATATCAAGACAATATTTAGATCAACATAATTGTTTGGTTTGGGATAAGATTTCAATAGGACCGGGAACCTGGTATCGTCCTACGTTTGAACTTATTTTATTTTACACAAACGGGAAAAGTAAGCGACGATTTGGCGGCAATAAAAAAGACGTAATTACATCGCCACGCGTTAATCCTTCGCAAAAATTACATTCGGCGCAAAAACCGGTTACATTATGCCAATCGTTAATTAAAGATGCAACAGACGAAGGCGATACGGTTTTTGATTGCTTTCTTGGCAGTGGAACAACTGCGGTAGCCTGTGTAAAAGAAAAGCGTAACTTTATAGGCTTTGAAATAGATAATACTATTTTAACAAAAGCGCAAAATCGCGTTAATTGTGAGCTTGGTCAAACAAAATGAATCCGCCAATTAACTTGTATCCATATCAAAAAGCATGGTTAGAAGACAAATCACGCTATAAAATAGGCATGTTCGCAAGACAAACAGGTAAAACCTTCACAACTACACTTGAAATAGTGCAAGACTGCTTACAAAAAGAAGCAATAGGAAGCAATAGGAAGCAAAGCTAGGTGGATCATCTTATCAAGCGGCGAAAGGAAGGCAGAAGAAAAAGTTGTAAAATACGTAATTACACTTACTACTTAGTTTCTTGCTTGTGTATTATAGAATGTAATGTTTGAAATAAGAGAGGCATGTTTGAATGAGTTGATAACTTACAACCTTTTTCCGGCTTACACTTTTTGCATTTTGAATGATTTACTAGTTTCTTTTGATTGGTTTTGCTTGCAATACTGCTGTTTGCTTCCTCTAATTCTTGCTTGATTACATCTTTCAAGGATTTGCAGAATGCTGCGGATTGTGAATCGTTGTTATGCTTGAAAGTTTTATTTTTATCGTACTTACTTTTACTTTTATCTTTGAAAAATTCTTTATTTATCTTTTCTTTTATCGCTTCATATGTAGGTGGGGAATATGGAGATTTATGATGTAAAAACCATAATTCAATACAAGGCTTAGTTTCAATAGCGTAGCATTTCTTATATGTATTATTTTGTAGTTTTTTACAAAGTTCCCTACGTGGTTTATGAGAAGGTTTATTATTATCTTCTGTATCAAAAATAAAGAATTTATAAGAATCTGTATTAGCACTTGCTAGATTTATACATTCTTTCTCGCTATCTATATCCACTGATGAATCTATATCAAACCTTAGTTTTTTTACATTTGTAACAGATTGTTTTAACTTATTATATCCTTCTTGTATTAATTCACAATATTTTTTTTCCGTTTCTCCTTCGCAATATAAGTAAATAGTAGTTTGTAATGACTTTCTATTATTTTCCCCACGTCGTCCTGCCATTATTTTCCCTCCTTTTGCGTACCGATAGGCGCCAAAATAGTAGAAGGAATAGCTCCAAAATAGCCTTGTAAATAATCTTGTGAAGAAAGTTTTTTTTCATGTCCCTTATATTCAGCTATAGATTCCATTTTAGTTGCTAAAGTGTCCGGATCAATAGACAATAGATATACTTGATCTTTAATAATATTAGGAATATCAAGCACTTCCGTAGAGTGAGTCGTAAATAATAGTTGTGCATTTTTTGGATTCGTAACTTTTGAATTAAAGCGTTTAAAAATATTACGTCCTAAAATAGGATGTAAAGAATTAGAAAGCTCGTCAATAGCAAGAAAGTCTCCATCTCTAATTACTCTTATCATAATCCCAGCCAAACCGTAATAAAGCTGTGTTCCGCTTGATTCAGTTCTCTTTAAGTTATAACCTTGAAATACCTTCCCTTCCGAATTTTGTTTTGAAATTAAAATTTCAGTTATTGTAACTTCGCCTTTATCTTCTTGTATTAGTTTTTGTCTAAATTTGGGAATTTTTTCTGGGTTATCCCGGAAATCTTCAACTTTTAATTTTACTTGCTTAAATTGCATGTCATGAATATGCAAATCAGCATCGTTAAGAAATTGTAAAATCTCTTCTTTTGTGATTTCTTCTTCTATCCAACTATTAGTTGCTTGTATTGCAAAATCAGTTCTATTTTCACTTGATAACACATTATAGCGTACTTCGTTAAAAACCTTTTCAATATTAGTATTTTCTGTTCGTTCATATAAAAAAGTAAGTAGTAAGATTTTATTAAAAAGCTCCTCGTTTAATCTTTCTTTACTATACGTAATTTCTTCGTGAATCTTAATCGTATCTCTTTCTTGTTCTCGATATAATAACTCTTCCTCTTCCTCTTTGTCGTCGTTAGGTTTAACCGTAAGCTTTTCAAATGTTATGTTTTCGTTTGTAAACGCTATACTATAGGTATATAAAGCAATTTTCTCATTATAATTTGCCAATACGCGTATAGTAAACTTTGTTTCTGTATTGATTTCCACTGCTTCTGTTGCGAAAAAGGGCTCAGCTGGTAAAGTCGTGCTTTTAGAATATGTTAAACTATGTTTAATCATTCTTGTAAAAAATGACAGTGCTTTTATAATATTGCTTTTTCCTGAATTATTCGTACCCAAAATAGTAATAACGCGAAATAATTCAGGTATGTCTTTATATTCCGTTAGAAATGTATTAGGTCCCTTTTCTTCAAAAGGTTCAAAAGAAATATAAAGTTCGTCTTTAATAGAACGAAAATTTTCAATTGTGAAATCAACAATCATGTTTGTTACTTGCTATAGAATTTAAATATTTCAATTTAGATTAATCTTCTAACTTCTTTTTTAAGAATGCTCAAAGCGTACCATATTAAGATTAATTATAAAAATAAATTTAATAACCTTTACTTTATATTAATTTTCTAAATAAGTAACCCATTAATGTAAACAAACTTAAAAAAAAGAACCTAAAACCACGTTTTAGCTACCTTCGTCAGTCTTGAAGACTTAAAAAGTGCAGTTGAAGACGCAATCAAAGAAGGTAAGACGTTAAAACAATTTCAAAAGGACCTAACGCCAACACTAAAAGAAAAAGGCTGGTGGGGAGTTGGCGAAGCGTTAGACCCAAAAACCGGTAAAAAGATTAAAGCTAATCTAGGAAGCCCTAGAAGGTTAAAAGTGATATATGAAACTAACTTAAACCAAGCTTACCAAGCCGGTATATGGGAACGAACGCAAAGAAGTAATATTATTACTCATTATTTGTATAGAATAGGACCAAGTCAAAGACATAGAGAAACGCATTTAAGTTGGGACGGTTTAGTACTTCCTAAAACGGATAGCTTTTGGAATACCCACTTCCCAATTAACGGGTGGAATTGTAAGTGCACTGCAAGAGGGATAACGCAAAACACACTAGAACGCTATAGAAAAGACGGCATACCTGATTTAAGAGAGATTGAAGAAGGCGGAAGCACACGAAAAAAGAAGCCAATCAAAGAGACCAAGCCAAAAATTACTTATGATTCGTTTGTAAACAAGAGAACCGGGCAAATCTTGCAAGTTCCAAACGGAGTCAATCCGGCATTTGCAACAAATAGCGGAAGAGACGGAAGAAGCGCCGCTTTAACAAGCAACGCCTATTCCCAAGCGCAAACGGCTTTCAAAACAGCTAAAGGAAGAAACGAGAACTTAAAAAGCATATTTGAAGGCGCCCCAACAAAAGCTTATGCAAGAACGTTTGTTAACGATGCGTTAACGCCTATTGTTAAAGATGGCGTAAGGCAACAAAAAAGCGGCAAACTTCTTTCCGTTGGTTTTTTACAAAATAAAGAGTTTTCATTCCTTGAAAAAAAAGGACTTAACCCTAACGGCGTAATTGCTATAAAAGAAGAAACAATAGCTCAAAAAGTCTTAAAGGAAAGAGAAAGAACAAAATCGGCTATTAATCTAACAAAAGAAGAATACGCTGATTTGCCAAATATTTTAAATGATGCTGAAGAAGTGTATTGGGATAAAGTGAAAGAAAACCTTGTTTATATGAAAAATACAGAGGAAGAAAATCAAGTTATAAGAATTATAGTACAGCCTAGTTTTAGTGTAGGTCTAGGGTCAACAAAATTGCCTCACGAAAGCGTAAGGACCGCGTTTAAAGTGGTTAAAAAAGATGCGATTATAGGTAATGAATTAGAAAAGATAAGATAGTAAAAAAGGAGCGGAGTCGAACCGCTATCAACTCGTATTCAATAAAAAAACGCCGTATTCCTTTTGGCTCTTATTTACTACCCTTTTCTTAAAGATAAAAGAAATGAGAAAAGTTAAGGTAATAGCAAAGCAGGCGATGGGACTTAAACCCACGACTCAGGTAAAAACCTGCTGTTCTCCTTTTCAGCTACCTACTTTACTACCCTTTTCTTAAAGATAAAAGAAAGCGGGGAGTTTGTCAAATAGTAAAATATAAGGAAGCGGCGTAAGATATGAAACGTTGCGCACTGCCTATAAAAACAAAAAAGAAGACATTACTAGATTAAAGAAGAAATGGGAAAAGTTAAGGTAGCAATAACAAAGAAGAGGAATCGAACCTCTCTGTCGTCGGTACAAAAGTCTAAGGGCTTGGTAACATAGTAAGTTTAAATATGAAGAGCTTACCCATGAATCGCCACCGTCAAACAACTTAAGACGTTCGCCTAGTCCCTTTTGGTGCTTTATTTTTGCTACCCTTTTCTTAAAGATAAAAGAAAGCGGGGAGTTTGTCAAATAGTAAAATATAAGGAAGTGGCATAAGATATGAAACGTTGCGCACTGCCTATAAAAACAAAAAAAGAAGAAGTTTCTAGATTAAAAAAGAAATGGGAAAAGTTAAGGTAAAACGGCAAAGAGGGCGATGGGACTTAAACCCACGACTCAGGTAAAAACCTGCTGTTCCCCTTTTCAGCTACCCTACTTAACCGTCTTTATGTTTTAAGATAGAGAAATTAAATCAGCTTGTCAAGAGTTATTTGTTTTAGGTTTAACTTCTGCCGTATCTAGTTTCTCTAATAAATAAGATACTAAACCCATTATATTTAAACAATCTTTATAAGTAAATATATTTGTTTTTACTAAATTTTTTTCTATTACATAATTCTATGGCAATGAAGTTCAAATTTTGCCATTCCACACAATAACAAATATATATCAATTATTAGACGTTTTAGAAATACCTGTTTTGCAGGTTATTTTCTATTTAATGTTATGGGTATTTCATTGTGTTTAACATGTAGCAAAAACCGGTACTTTACAAACTTAACAACAACAATTGCATGTTGTACTGTAAAATAAAAAATTAATTGCTTGCTTAACTAGATTTATTATGTTATGCTAATATCAATACAGGGTAAGACTAGGCTAAGTATTACCTTGTATTAGGTTTTGTTACCTATTAAAAATTTCACTTCATTACATAATTCTATGGCAATGAAGTTCAAATTTTGCCACTCCACACAATAACAAATATATATCAATTATTAGACGTTTTAGAAATGCCTGTTTTGCAGGCTATTTTCTATTTAATGTTATGGGTATTTCATTGTGTTTAACTATGGGTATTTTATTGTGTTTAATGTGGAATGAATTAGGTATTTATAATTAATTAACTATAACATTTAGTAGGTTATCTACTAAATTTGAAAAAAAGGAAGTTATAATGAATAACATTATATTAGGAAAAACAAACATACAAATATCAAAGCAAGGCTTAGGTTGTATGGGAATGTCTGAATTTTATGGGGAAGCTGATAATAAGAATTCTGAAGAGGTTATACTAAAAGCGGTAGAAAAGGGCATTAGCTTTTTTGATACGGCAGACGTTTACAATTTTGGTGAAAATGAAAAGTTAGTAGGTAGTGTTTTAAAATCGCACCCTAAAAGAAAGGATCTGGTCATTGCCACTAAGTGCGGTATTTTACGTGATAAAAATGATCCCACAGTTCGAGGTATTGACAATACGCCTAGTTATATTAAAGAAGCATGTGAAAGAAGTTTGAAAAACTTAGATACTCACATAGATTTATACTATATTCACCGAGTAAAAGAAGAAAATGATAGTATAAAAAAGGCGATGCAAGCCATGGCGGAATTGTTAGAGCAAGGGAAAATTAGATCAGTAGGTTTATCAGAAGTAACAGAGAAAGCTTTACGATATGCCCATGCATGTTTGCTTGAGTTCACAGGTGGCAAGCAAGGTATATCCGCATTGCAAACAGAATATTCCTTGTTCACCCGTTCGGCGCAAGACAACGGCGTATTAGACGCATGCCGAGAATTGGGAATTACTTTTGTTGCTTATAGTCCTATTAGTCGTGGGCTTTTAACAACTGATTTTAATATGGACGGTCTAGAAAATAACGACTTTAGAAAGACCTTACCACGTTTCCAACAAGAAAATTTAGAATATAACTATAAGTTAACTCAGGAAATTCATACTATTGCCCAAGATAAAAAATGTTCAGTTCCGCAACTGGCGTTAGCATGGCTAATGTATCAAGAAAACGTGGTGCCTATTCCGGGTACTAAGCGTTTGAAATATATTATAGAAAATGCAGATGCTAGTAACGTCAATTTATCGGAAGATGAATATAATCAATTAAATCAAATCAGTAAAAAATTCAAAGTAAAAGGGCAAAGATACACAGAAAATGCCATGAAATCATACGGCTTTGACGAGTAGTTCGCTAGTGTAGCTAATTTTGATGATGTATATCTATTTATGTATTTACAATATAAAAGGTATACATCGTTAAAAAATCTCTTAAATACTAAGGTTTTACTTTTTCTCTAAAAGAAAAACCCCGCAAAAGCAGGGCTTAGGTTTAAAGAATTGTTGCAAATGAGTTATTTATTGTCAACTTCAGGTGCTTGTATCTCTTTAGCTGAATTTATAGTATTTTGCTTAGGCGGCAATTTAGCTTGTAAAGAAAAGCCAATCCTATTTGTGTCTAGCGAATTCTCTACATAATTTTTTATATTGCCGACCTCGTTTTCTAAGAGTGTTAGTCGCATAGTTAAGGCGTCAACTTTGTCTTCTACTTTGTCAATTTTATCTTCAATTTTGTCAATTTTAAGATTATTTTCTTTTACTTGCTCAGATATTCTTTTAACACCATGTTCTAGGTTAGATAGCTTACAAAAAAGCCCTCCTATAGACCCGGCAATAACCACAATATAAAAGATATTTTGCAATGTGAATGTTACTTCCATATCTTCCTTTTTTAGTTTATTAAAACTTTATAAATAAGCTCTATTTATGAAGTACGTTATTATTTACGTTTTGTCAACTGTTGCAAGTAATTGTTACCTTAAAAAGAAAAGCCCCACTTTTATGAGGCTTAAGAAGATAAAAATTTATTTATTATGTTTATGTATAATTTTTGCTTTTATTCTTTTTTCTATTCGCAAAATATTGCAAAACTATTTCCCATTGATTTATTAGCTTGCTTCGTAAGAATACGCTTAGTCTTGTTTCTATATACTTATGACTATAATGTGCTAAAATAAATGAACAAACTAGACCTAGAGGCATATAAAACATCTTAATCGGATCTGTTATTTCTTGTACCCAATGATGGACTAAATATAAAGAATAGGAAATATTACCTATGTAAATTAATTTGTTTGGCAAGAGTACGAGTAGTTTTTCTTGGTAGCTTAAGAAAGCTAGAACAAACCAAGTTGCAAATACAGTTACAGGTAAAGAATGATGCTGAAAATACAAACTTGTAAGCAAATGATAGTTTGTTGCTACAATCAAAAAGCAAACTAGCCAGCTATAAAAAAGAAAAGCAGCTATTTTTTGAGGAATCTGGACTATTTTTTCATAGTATATAGCCATCATGCCGCCAATAAAAAATTCCCAAATAATTAAAGAAGTGAAATTGCTTAAAGAGGTATTAGCTGATAAAAGCTTAAAATTACCGAAATTAAAAGGAATACCTAGAAATAAGGGAAGAAGAATAGTTAAACTCACGATCCAAGCTAATATTATATAAATACGTTTTTTATAAGAAAAGAGCATAGCAAATGTAAAAACAAAATAAAAATATAGCTCAAACGTTAAGGTCCAGCGAATGCCTAAGAAAGTTTTTCCTACAGTATTACCCCACTGTAAACTTAACACTTTCGCGATCATTGTCCAAGTGAGGAAATTTTCATGATGCCCTAGATAAAGAATAATGGGGAACAACAAAATAAAAGAAAATACGACAATATAAAATAAAGGAAAAATACGAGTAATTCTGTTAATGATAAATTTACTTGCTTGCGCTATACCGCCCGGCTTTGTTCTAGTGGTATAAAACATAATAAACCCACTAATAATAAAAAATATATCAACCCCTATATACCCAAAACTAAGAAAAGAACCTACCGAGCCATGCATTTTAAGATAGGGAAGTCCAATAGCAGGCAAACGTAGTATGCGATTCCAAAAATGGAGAGCCCCAGACGAAAAGTGAAGTGTAACTACAAATAAAACGGCAATACCACGTAGCATTTGTACTGCGTCAAGTTTATTATTGTTTGTTGATTTCATAACTATATAAAATTAAGAGATAGCAGGTTTTGTTGTCTTGGCTTTTATGTTTGTCAATAAAGAGAAGTATCATTACTTTTTTCACGGTGTCTTTAAGTACCGGGCGAACTGGGTTTGTTCGTAATTCTCACTGATACTGTTTCAGGATAAAGATGCGTACGCTTACTAATAACACAGACAGGGAATCTGTTAGCGTTGTACCCTCTCCGGTTACGGCTATATTCCCATATTTTCAGACCTAGAATATATCACAACTTCATTTAAGTCAATAGACGGCGGTTCGTTTTCTCAACGCCTTGCTCTAATCTATACTATTAAAGTAGCCTTGCTTGTTACCGTTAAAATTAGCTCTCTTACTTTTCAATAATCTTGTAAATTACTAAGTGCAAATTATTCCAAAAATAGCCGGTGGCAGCCCTGCTGTTTCATTAATTTCTATTGTGAGTTTAGAAGTCTTTAGCGAATCTAATTGGATACCTTGCCTAGTTTGATAATTATTCGTATTTTGATAAACAATAGTACCTTTTTCATCTAAAATATTATAGCTTACTATACAATTTTCCATTATATCCATTTTATGATCAAACAAGGTATTTTCTAACGCATGATCATAGTTTGTATCAAAAAATAAAGTAATTTCATTAATGGATATTTCTTTATCCCATTGTATATCTAAGCTTGCTTTATGATTGCTATCAAACTTCCCTACCCATGCATTAGTTGCTATAACAGATCGATAATGAGAGTTTAATAAGTTTTCCGTGGCAAAAATATTAAGTGGTGCGGCAAATTGAATAGCAATATTATGATTGTCCGGATACCGTATAGGTAGCCAAAATTCAAAGCTTTCTAAGCCGGAATCGCTAGGGACAACTTGCATGCTACTTTTAGCTACTTTATCATCAAAAATTTGCCATACCGTCATTATGCCGGTAACTCGTTCGTGACTTTTATAGATTTCTAGAGATAGGTTATTATCTAAAGCAATAAATACATAGCCGTCTTGCGGGGTGGGAATAGTAGGTTGTATTACTATGTTTTGTTCTCCTTGCTTCACGTCAATAGTAAATTCTTCAAGTATTGTTTCAGGCGTAAAGTTTTGTTGTTTTTGCGAAATCATTAAACGCACGTTTAAGCTAGTGTCTTCTAAAGCGTTTACGAATAAGGTAAACTCCGGTAGTATTTGCTCTTTCTTTAAAGGAAGAAGTAAACTTACTTTATTTTCAGCTATAAACTTCTCGTTACTTTTAGCAAAACCGGTAAACAATAGCGTATCTTTTGACGTAATCGTTGCTTGTGTAAGTAAATTATTACTATGATCCGGTTTTACACTTGGAATATACTGTCCTTTTGCAAGTAGGCTTTGTTGTAATAGTTTAATATTTTCTTTTGTACCTAATTCTTTAATAGATAGATTATGTTTTAAACATAGAGCGACTGCTTGCCCGACTGCTTGCCCGTTTACGGCACCGGTTAACATAACTCTTGTACTACCAAAAGCTACGTGCGAGACAGATATTAAACGTCCGCTAATAAATAAGTTTTTAATATTCCTTGCATACAAAGTGCGATATGGAATTTCATATACTCCTTTTGCATGATATTGATTACAAGGCGATCTATCTGAATATACGCCGTCAGCAGGATGTAAATCAATAGACCAACCGCCATGACTTACGGCGTCGTAATGCGTTCTTTGTTCTACTATGTCTTTTTGTGTTAAAACGTAATCGCCATAGAATCTACGGCTTTCTCGTTTACCTGTAACTGTGCTAGCCCATTCAAGAGTTAAGTTTTTAGCTTCAGGAAATTTACCGGAATTTTTAATATAATCCCATATACCGTAAATGATTTTCCATAATTCAAACTTGATTTCTTCATTATCATAGATTGTGTTCAAACGTCCGCCAAATTCTACCCACCAAAACTTGCAACCAATGCCGCTTAGTTCAATGTCTTTATATTTAGGAATTTTTGTAATATCCTTTAAGGCAAAGTCGGGAGCTACGTACTTTATCTCTTTATCATGTTCTTTAGTACAAAACATAATACTATGTCCTAGTCGTTTGCCGTAATCTTCAGTTGGCGCGATAGGTTCATTGTAAGTAGATTTGTCTTCGCCTTCTTCCGTAAAATCAGCACCACTTAAATAGCCAATTATACCATCGCCGGACGCATCGCAGTAATAGGGAGATATTAATTCGTACTCTGTTTGATTTCCACTATTAAAGGCTAAGGCAGAAACTATTTTATTATGCTCACTTGTACAAGTATAAACTGCCGTATTTAATAACAGTGTAATATTTTTTTCAGATAGTACTTTATCTAGTAATACGTTATCAAAGAATATAGGATTGCCACCGGGGTTACGGTACAGGTTTTCAAGTAATATTTCATCTATAACACCGCCTTCACGTGCCCACCTGTTATTATTTCCCATATGGGAAGTGGCACCTAAGCCCCAGACGCGAATTTCTGAAGAAGCGTTTCCACCTAATACGCCTCTATCTTGAACTAAAGTAACTTTAACACCGGCGCGAGCTGCTGTAATAGCCGAACACAAACCGGCTAAACCACCGCCTACAATTGTGTAATCGCTTTTAATTGTTATTCTTTTTAGTTTTTTTGTTGTAAGCATTTGTATTCTCCTTAATGTAAAGATCTATTTTTTGAGGTTTTTACGTGCTTGATACCATAAGATACTCCCTAATATGATTAACATACCACCGTATCCAATAAGTAATGCCTTTTGTTCGCTAAATATACTAATGAAAGCTAGTAATATTCCTAAAACAAAAATAAATTGTGCAATCAAACTTGTCTCTTCTTTTGTTTGATTACTTAAATGAACTTTTGCTTTTTCTTCTTCACGTAATTTAGCTTTTGCAAGTTGGATTGTTTTTTGATCGTTTATATATCCCTCTACTACTTGCTTAGAACGAGAAGCTACGTATTCGCATATACTTAATACAACAAAAGGAATAACTAATCCGCCAAATAAATCGGAAACGCGTGTATTAGCTTGTGCTAGATGTCCCAAGAAAGGAAATTCTTTAGTTAAAATAGTATGATGGTAAAAACCGTATTTCATAGTTAAACTGAAGAGCGCACTTATAATCATAGTAATCCAAATGTGTTTTGCTTTAAGGTACTTTGAAAACAATCCCCAAATAGTAGGAAGAAGTAAAGGACCTAAGAGCAAACTAGTATAGGATAGTACGACTTTTTCAACGCCGCCCATATAAGGAATAAGAAGGCATACAACTAATACAACAGCGCCCATTATTAAAGTGATAAGTTTTCCAATTCTTACTTCTTCTTTATCACTAGCACCGGGACGTACTACAAGATATAAGTTGCGAGTAACGGCACCGGCTAGTACGTTAATTATACCTGAAGCCATAGACGCGGTTGCGGAAAACATAGAAACCACAATCAAGCCGATTAATCCTGTTGGTAAAATATCTTGTGCTACTAAAATATAAGCTTGCGATGGATTAACGTTAGGCATGTAAGTTTTTAAGATTAAAGGCGGTAACATCCAAAATACAGGTGATATAAGATAAATTGCACCAAAGAGAATATGCAATTTAACGGCGTCTTTAGACGTTTTTACAGTTAACGTACGTTGTACAAATTCCCAATTACCACCAATGGATAAAGCGTTAACAATAGTCCAGCCTATTAAAAAAAGCCAAGTAAATTGCCCTGCTGTTGGGGAAAGAAAGGAATGCGGTAAATGGTGTATAATATTATGAATACCACCGCCATGAATAATGGCAAAAGGGATCATAAGTAAAACAGATGCTGTAAGAACAATAAATTGAATCATGTCAGTTAAAATAACCGCCCATAAACCTCCAATTACTGTATAAACAATAATAACTAAAGAAAATAGAGTAACTAACCAAGCAACTGCCACATGTCCGGTACTATCGCTTAAAGGATTTGTTTTTGCTACCGGCATAATAGCAGATACCAGTACGGCAATAGCATAAATAGCAATAGCACAGGTAATAATTTTTACAATTAAGTTAAGCCAAGTATAAATTTGTAAAGTTTTTTTCCCATAGCGAATGCTAATGAATTCGGCTACAGATGAATAGCCTCCGTTGTGCCATCTTTTTGCAATAGTGTAAGCAATAATAAACCCGCTAATACCATAGGTTTCACAAATAACAATCCCAACAAGTCCCAGTTTATAGGTTATGCCTCCCCAAACTACAAAGGTTCCGGCTGAAAACATAGTCATATAGCTTGATAATCCTGCATACCACCAAGGGACACTATTAGAAGCGGAAAACATATCGTTAGCATTGCTGATTTTTTTGGACGATTTATAACCAATCCAAACTAAGAGTACTAAATAGAACCCAATTACTAAATAATCTATAGAAACCATAATAAACCTCTGCTATTCATCATTAATTCAATCAAAGACGAGTAAGTTATACTTATACTTTAAGAATGAATGTTTTTTTATAAAACTGTATTATAAATTATTCACATAGTACTAAACAAAAAAACAAAAGTCAACAATATATATTTTAGGTAATTACCAACTATTTTTAATGATGTTCAATTGAGTTAAATATCATTAAAGTACGGTAGGTTACGAAACAAAACAGTCTGTTTGTAAAACAATGTTATAATTGTCATTTGTGTCAATAAATTAACTTTTATAATGATAGCTAAGGAAGGATAACTTATTTTAAAATAATACATCTTGACAACATAGTAAAAAACTGATTATATATTATATATAAATTAAATAAATCATATAAGTCAAGCTAAGGACGGCGAAAAATATATATTTCCTTAGCTTGGCTTTTATATTTTTAAAGTTAATTTTAGGAATAGCTTATGAGAAATAAAAAGAATATTATCATATTACATACAGATCAACAAAGGTACGATAGCCTAGGGTGTAACGGTAATCAATCGGCAAGAACAGAGAATATTGACTCTTTAGCAAAAGAGGGTTGTAATTTTTCACGTCACATTGCAACAAACACAGCTTGTATGCCTTCGCGAGCTAGCTTATTAACCGGCTTATACGTTCCGGGGCATAAAGTATCTTCTAATGGGATTCCTTTATGGCGACGAGACAACGGGGCGAAAGATCAAAATAACGTTATTAGCCGTGAATTGTTTGGAGTAGACGTACAAGATAAAATACCGACCATGGCTGATATTTTTGGGAAGAACGGCTATCATACTGCTTTATTTGGTAAAATTCATGTTAATCCCCATTTAGCCGATGAATCCTATGAATTTTATGAGTCCTATAGTACGTGGCAAAAAGAAGAGACCGTTACTAATCTAGATAGCTTTTACGGGTTCCAAACTAAGAAGGTAATACTAGGGCATGGCGAGCAACCGTGCGGCTATAACAGAGGGCATTACGGTCGTTGGTTACAAGAAAAATATCCGGATATAGCAAAGCAAACAAAACCGGGTCCTGACATTAACACAAGGAAGGGATCTTTGAAAGATGATATATACCTTTCTAAGCTACCTTCAGAGCTTCACAACAGCATGTGGCTAGCAGATGAGGTATGCCACTACCTAGAGGAGAACAAAGACAGTGAGCAGCCTACGTTTATGTTTATAGGCTATCCTGATCCGCACCACCCTTTTACGCCGCCGGAAGATATAGCGAGCGAGTTTTTAGATATACCGTTACCAGAGTTTGCCAAGCTAGCAGATCTTAAGGGAGAGAAGCCCAAAGCAGTAGAGGAAACGATCAAGAAATACAACACGAGCAAGGAAGATATAGCCTTAGCATATAGGTATACACAGGCATCAATCAAATTAATAGATAAATCAGTAGGCAAGATTCTAGACAAATTGAAATCCTTAGATCTATATGATGACACAATTATAGTATATACGTCGGATCATGGTGATTTTCTAGGAGATTTAGACATGGTGTGTAAATATGACACAGCCTTTAATAATTTAGTGCACGTTCCTTTTATTATCAAGCCCAGCAAGGCAAGCCAGCTACCGCCTAGTTGGGATTATCCAATGAGCAACGCGGACGTATTACCAACGCTCATGGCAATGACAGGGTTAGACCTTGCAAAAGAGGAACAATTACAAGGCATTAACATTCTAGACGAAAGAAAAGCAAAAACGAATCAACCAATGGTTACATGCTATACGGCGCGGCATGCTAACAGGAACATAACCTTATATAACGAGCGGTATCGCTATACCTATTACCTTGACACAGGAGAGGAAGAATTATACGATCATACGGAGGATATAAAGGAGCTGCGGAACTTAGCAACAGACAAGCCAAGCAAGGAAATAAAGGAGCTCTGCGCCAAGTTAAAAGCCGATCTTTTTGCGAAGCATATAGCGAGTGATTCGTGCGTATATAATCATTATGGTTTATGGTAGTAAAAAAAAGCATGACAAAAAAGCATGACAAAAAAACATGACAAAAAAGCATGACAAAAAAGCATGACAAAAAAGCATGACAAAAAAGCATGACAAAA
>PUHO01000019.1 GCA_002995645.1 SAR324 cluster bacterium
TTGTATATACCATTTCGGTTTATAGTGCTTCATTTTGTCATCATGTAATATCCACGCGAGATCGCCTAAAAACCATTGCGGTTTAAACGGTTCTAATCTTTACGGTTTATTTTAATTGTATATACCATTTTGGTTTATAGTGCTTCATTTTGTCATCATGTAATATCCACGCTAGATCGCCTAAAAACCATTGCGGTTTAACAAGAAGTTGTTCCCAAAACGGGTTAGCTTCTCCAAAAATCATATGCTTTGTATTATTATATATACGTCTTTTTGCAAATACAGGCAATAGTTTATAACGCTTATCATTGTTAACCATTTCTTTTATAGTACGAAAAAATCCGGGATCAAGCCATATGTCCGCTTGTTTTGAGTCAACGAGCACAGTTTCCCATGAAAGTACTTTTGTTTTTACGTTATACTTATCCCAAAGATATTGCCCGCCAGCATCATGTACGAGACGTGACATATATCCTCCTTTTTTACCTGAAACAAACCATTTTCCTTGATAGCTTCCGCCGGTAATCACAACCGGTTTTGTTTTGACTTGTAAACGAAGTCGCTTTGCTAGCTTATTATATTCTGTATAGGATTGTTTAAATAAACGACGCGCCTGCTTTTGTTTATGTAAAAACGCGCCTATAACAACAATCCATTCACTTGAACCAAGTAAAGTATTTTCAAAGTTACTTCTAAAGGGAACTAACGTCATCTTATTAGAAAGTAAAAATTCTTTTTCCGGTGCTGTTAAAGAATAATCATCAAAAAATATAATATCCGGATTTAATAAGAATATTTGTTCTTTTGTATTTTCCGTTTTTGTAATTGTTTTAATTCTTCCTTTTTTTAAGCCTTCTTGGACTAAAGGATGATAAAAATATTGTGGGTTAGCAACGGCAACAAGCTTATTAAGCGCGTGTAATTCGTCTAGAGCATAGGTAATGACAACGGTAAAAGTAATTATGCTGTTTACTTTTTGTTTTGCATATATTGGCTTCTTGTGACGAATCGTTTTTACAAGCTCTTTATGTTGATTACAATCTTGCAATATATATACGTCTAGTATCTTGCCGGTATCTACGTCTTTCAATAGAGCTAAATACCTATTATTTTCCCAAACAAGGGCAAAGCCTTTAGCATATAAAGGCTTATAGTTAACGTTCCCTTGTCGTTTTTGCTGTAAAACGCACTGATTTTGCTTTGCTGCCGCTTGTAGCGGGGAAGCAAGTAGTATCATACAGGAAATAATAACTACTTGCCTAAGGAACTTAAAAAACAAATTCAGTTCCTAAATAAGCCGATCTTCCCGGCGTTGCATAAGCCCAAGATTCTTCATACATTTTATTTGTAATATTGTCTACTCTTGCTTTAACTAGCCAATTGTCCGTTACTTGATATTGTACGGCTGCATTTAACAAAGCATAGGCATCTAGTTCGTTAATTTTATTGCCGTCTTTGTCCTTGCTACGGGACGCAATCGATTCCGTTCTAGGACCTGCGTAAATAAAAGAAAGACTTGTTTCTAATTTAGACGTAATATTCATATAGGCATCACTTAGTACTTTATTTTTTGCTACTCTTGCAATTGGGTTAGAGTCTCCATCTCTTCCTGAAGTACGTATATAACTAATTTGAGCGCCGCCTTTTTGAGGCACGTCATAGCTTAGTTTTGTAATATAGCCATGTGCTTCACTTTGTCCTTTTACTTGCATATTTACGTAAGTGTTAGGATCATATCCAATTAAATTATCAATTTTATAATTAAAGTAACTAACGTTAAATTTTAGCTCGTCTTTCAAAAAGCCTTGCTCTATAGTAGCGTCTATTGTTTTTGATTTTTCTGGTTCTAGATCAGGATTACCCCATGTTTCCATATAGAGTTGATTTAAAGAAGGCGTTTTGAAACCCGTTCCATAAGCAAATTTAAAAGTTGTATTTGTAAACGGTAGATGATAAGACGGGGCTAAATGGTACGTTGTGGCGCCGCCAAAAGAAGAATAGCTATCATGTCGCAAGGTAGCAAGTAAAACTAAATCATCGTTTAACAGAATAATTTGATCTTGTAACCACGCCGCTTTACTATGTTGTTTATGGATTGCTTGCTTTTTATTGTCTCTATATTTTTCTTTGTTAAAAGAAGTAGCTAACGTTAACACTTGTGCGCCTATATAATAGCTAGCTAGCCCTTTTATTTTATTATTCCAGCCGGTCGTAGAAGCCATTAATTTATCATCGTTATTATAGTTATCAATATGATCAGTTAGTTTACTATAGTCTAAGTGAAATTTTAAACTTTTGTCTAATGTAGCGACGTCAGTTCCCAATGCCAATATTTGTTTATCTGATTCAACTCGTTGAGCCGTAAGTCCACCAGGATCAAGTACTGTCGTTCCAAATTTTGTCGGATCCGGATTAGGAACGTATTTTGTTCTGTCAACTACCATACCGTTGTAGTTATCATCATATTCGCTACGTGATGAAAAATAATGATGCGTAAAATATACACTCCAATCATCAGTTACATGATAGCGTAATTTTACTTGTGTATTCATCTTTTTCCAACCGTCTTTTTCACTTGTATTGCCTTCATGTATGATCTTATCATTACGCGCATTACCAGCAGAATAACCTTGCGAACCGGCTAGCGATAAACCAACAGAGTAGTTTAACTTGTCAACTGTACCACTAACGTTAAAATGGGATAACCAGGTTCTATAGCTTCCACCTTCTATGCCAATATGTACTTCATACGGTTTTTTTGAATAGCCGTTTGTGATAATATTAATTACACCACCAGACGCATTACTTCCATATATAGCGGCTTGCGATCCTCTTACTATTTCAATACGTTCAATAGAAGAAGCAAGTACGCCGTCTAGGCTAGGGGAATGATCGTGCGTGTCATTACAGGAAACGCCGTCAAGTAAAACAAGTGTATTTGTTGCGCTTAAACCACTAATACGAACCGGACCAAGCGTCCCTGTTGTTGCAATGGTGATTCCAGGTATATGTTGCAATGCTTCCACTGCCGTTTTATAGCCTTTTCTTTTAATTTCTTTTTTGGTCATTACTTGAACGTAACTACCGCCGATCTTATTCAAAGCCGTTGGGTAACTTGTTGCCGTTACAACGACGTTAAGATCTTGTTTCTTTTTTGCAACGTCCGTTTTAGGGGCGTCTTTTGGTTTGGAAGCCGCACTTGTTTCTTGTGCCACAAGTGTAGTTGCCGAACATAAAGTTATACTAGCTACAATACAAAATCGTAACCACGTATATTTTAAATGTGATAATATCATATCTTTCCTTTTGCTTTAATTAAATAAAAGCAAGAAAGAACAGAAGAGGCATTTATTTATAGAATAAATAAATTCACCAAAACTAAAATGTGAAAGTTATCTAAATTTAAAAAAATAGATACAAACGATAGTTATCCTTCTCCTTTCTCGCGAGAGTATACGGATACTTAGCAGGGATCTGACTGAGTTTACTTTGTAAACAACACAGTTGCGCGACAGTAAGGGATTTACACCCTATTCACCTGAGAAGTGGATTTAAGCATAACTAAGTATTATATCTTATGTCAAGCTAAAAATTAAAAATTTTTTCCCTTAAGAACAAGAACAAAAATCTTCTTTTTTTACTTTACATTGTAACTTACATTGCGCTTTATTAACTAACTGTATTCTTTCTTTTTCTAGGTTAGTTTCTATACAATGATTATAGGATTGTAGGTTTTTATCGTATTCTTGTATTTTGTTTTCACATCGCGTTACAGCGTATTTATCTTGCAAATTAAAGCTAGACACAATGCAACGCGGTTCGCTTGGCTTAGAACAATAGTTGGCAAAACTAAACGCATAGCAAGGTAAAAGCAAAAATAAAAGTAAAGTTAACATATATTTCATAAGCTTTCCTTTTGTATTTACCGCTTCAAAAAATATACGCTAAAAATAGCTAACGACAAAAGAACGCGATAATAAATAAACGGAGTAAAACCAAGTTTCTTTAAAATATAAAGAAATAAGCGAATAGAAAAGAACGCCGTAATAAACGAGACAATAAATCCAAGAGCAAACAAGGTAAGCGAAGAATCGTTTAAAGAAATAGGCGTTTTAATTAAATCTAGCATAGTTGCCGCTAAGGTGGTTGGAACGGCAATAATAAAAGAAAAATTTGCCGCTGTTTGTTGTTCAACATCAACAAAAAAAGCGCTCCCAATAGTAGAACCGGAACGACTCATTCCCGGAAACAAAGCTAAACATTGCCCTAGTCCAATGAGAAAAGCTTGCTTATAAGAAACAACGCCGGCTTGCGCTACTTTGCCTTTAGCAAGGCTTCTTTTTTGATAACGATCAGCAAAAAATAAAAACACAGAACCAATGAACAAACCGCTTGCTAAAATTAAAGTAGATGAAAGATAGGTTTTCTCTATTTTATAAAATAATAATCCAACAATACTAATCGGGAGCACTGCAAGAATAAAATGCATTGGTGAAATAGGTTGATCAAAAAAATAAGCTTTCCATTTTGTCGGCGAAAGTGGTGGAATAAGATTTTTAAAGGTAGAGAAATACACAATAAACGCCGCTAAAATCGGACCTAATTGTATGAAGATAATAAAACTACCTGTATGCTGCACATGAAAGGCAAGAAGATAATGAGCTAATTCAAGGTGCGCCGTTGAAGAAACAGGGAAAAATTCACTAATTGCTTCAATAATACCAAGAATAATTGTCTTGACATAAAGAATATACATTTGCTACTTTTTAATAAATAAAAAAATAGTAACTTGTTAATATTAAATACGTCAAGTTTTTTCTCTCTCTTTTGTATATACTTTCATGAATAAAGATACTAATCTAGAAGATGCCGAGCTTTATCTACAACATACAAAGCATAACACAGCGCAAAAAAGCGTCTCTATTGATTCAACGAAAAACCTACCGGTAGAAGACGAGGTTGAAATACCTGTTGGCGATATTGATTATATGTACGACGTACCTTTGCCGATGGTTGCTGAAATTGGCTCAACAGAAAGAACGCTTAAAGAAGTGCTTCACATGCAAGTTGGCGATATTGTCCAATTTGAAAAAGTGATTGGCGAACCTTTAGAAGTCCTTATTGGCGGGTGTATGATGTGTCGCGGTGAAATTGTTGTTGTTAACGAACATTACGGGATTCGTATTAGCGAAGTTATTCGCGTTTCTAATATCCCGCAATAATAATGTATTTAGCATAAACAGGTTATGAACGAAACTATCGTTGTTAACGAATTAGCAAAAAAAGTGCGTGTTGTTGAACGTTCTTCGGGACTACAGGCTAACATTAAATCTTTTTTTCTTCGTCAATACCATACTAAAGAAATCATTAAACCACTTGATTTTTCTATTCGTTCCGGTGAAATTGTTGGTTTACTTGGTCCTAATGGCGCCGGTAAAACAACGGTTATGAAAATGCTATCCGGTATTATGCATCCTTCTGCCGGAAATATTTCTGTTCTTGGCTATGTTCCACATTTACGAAAAAAAGATTTTCTTTCTCAAATTGCTCTTGTAATGGGGCAAAAAGCGCAACTCCTTTGGGATCTTCCGGCAATGAGTAGTTTTCGTCTTATTAGTAAATATTACGAGATACCGCACGCTAAATTTCAAGATAACGTGGAAAATCTATCTTCCTTGCTTAATGTTGCCGATTTATTATATCGCCCTATGCGTAAGCTATCTCTTGGCGAGAGAATGAAACTAGAACTCATGGCGGCTTTGCTCCATGATCCGCAAATCTTGTTCCTAGACGAACCAACAATTGGCTTAGATATTATTGCGCAACAAAGTATTCGCTCTTTTTTGCAAGAATATCATCTTAAAAAAGGGGGGTCTATTATCCTTACCTCCCATTATATGGCGGATATTGAAGCTTTGTGTTCTAGGTTAATCTTATTAATTGACGGTGAAAAATATTTTGACGGTAGTTTAAACGATTTTTCTGCTTTAGCGTCTACTACAGAACAATTATCCGTTGGTTTTAGTCAGCCTTGCAAAGAGAACGATCCGATTATAGCTGCCTATACTCCTGTATGGACACAAGATAAAACAGGCTTTACTTGTTCCGTTATTGCCGCTGATTTGCAAACTTTAGGCAAACATATATTTAATAACTATAACGTTACTCATTTTTCAACAAAGACAATGCCGATTGAAGATGCATTAAATCATATTTTACATAATTTATAAACAAACAAGAACGTTTTGCCTTTGTGTCACGTTTGCGTTAACACTATTCTTTCTATTTTAATCTATGTTTGCATATGCTAAAAAATGGCTTATTACGATTCTTGTTCGCCTAGAATTAATTAGCACTTACAAACTTAATTTTATCATAGAATTATTTGCGCCTTTGTTTGTGCTTGTTTTTGTTAAGCTTAGCATTTGGTATAGCGTATATAACGGGCAACACGACCTTATATTAAACCACTATACCCTTGCTGATATGATACAATATCAAGTGGGCGTGTTTATTTTCTCTATTCTCATTGGTGGCAATTCTACTATAGCGCTTTCTGAAGATATTCGTTTAGGTCGTGTCACTAGTTTTTTACTTTATCCTTTTTCTTTATGGGAGCATTTCACAGCAACCTACATTAGCGATCGTTTATTCCGTTTGCTTTTAATTGCCATTACGCTCACGCTTGCCTATCTTGCCGTCCCTTCTTGGGGGATCCCTCATTTTTCTTTTTTATCCTTATGTATTGCGCTACTGTTTTCTGTTGGCGCTGGCATGCTTTGGTATTCTATTGGTTTTATTATTGGGTTGCTTGCTTTTTGGTTAGACGAACTTTGGACTTTACACGTTATTATGACTACGTTAGCTCAATTTCTATCCGGTGCTACTATTCCTTTATCTTTCTATCCTCCTTGGCTACAATCGGCGCTGCACTATCTCCCTTTTTCTTTGCTAGCGTCCACGCCGGTTCGTATTTTTATTGGCAAACCTGTTAACCTTACCTATCAATTAACGCTCTTAGTAGTTTGGTTATGTTTACTACAAGGGCTTGTCTATTTTACTTGGAAAAAAGGAATTAAAAACTATTCTGCCGCAGGAATTTAATCATATGAAATCTAAAATTAAACACTATTGGCAAGTATACCTTGAATTTTTACGAATCTCTTTTGCTCATGCAAGTCAGTTTCGATTGCATTTTATTTTGTTAATCTTAATGGATATTGTTTTTTACGGAACAACGCTATATTCTATTAGCATTATATATAATTTTGTTGGCTATATTAAGATTTGGGATAAACATCAGTTTTTGTTTTTTACTGTATTCTCTTTAGTGGTTGACCAAATAATTACAACTTTCACTTCTGAAAGCTATTGGGGGTTTGCCATATTACTTCGTAAAGGCGATTTTGATTTTTTATTATTAAAACCGTTACACACTATTTTTCTTTCTCTTTTTCGCCATATAAGACCGGGCACTATGTGTAACGTATTCATTACCGTGCCGGCTTTAATTTATTTTGGCATACAAGTAAAGCTTTCTTTCTTAGCTTGGGTTATGTTGCCTTTCCTTTTGCTGTTTGCGTCTGCTTTACAAATTTCCCTTGATATTTTGCTTTTATCCTCTATTTTTTGGACTCTAGAAGGAAGGGGAATTAACCTTATTTTACTAGAATTACAAAACCTTTCTAGTTGGCCTAATTTTATTTATCCTGCAACAATGCAACGGGCTTTAATCTTTGTTTTACCTATTCTTTTAATTAATAGCGCGCCAGTACGTTGGTTATATAATATCTCCGACGTAAGTTTAATGTTTTTTGCGGTCATTGCAATTGTCGTACTTTCTTTTTTAATACGCCTTGTTTGGCATTGGGGAACGCGCGCTTATGAATCCGCTTCTAGTTAATTTATATGACTTTACTTTTTCAATTCATTTTATCTTGACAAGATATATAACTACACGTACAGTAAAAGAAAATCCTTATATAACACACTTATGCAATCAAAAGAAAATCTAGTTTGGCTAGACTTAGAAATGACGGGCTTAATCCCGGAAAAAGACACTATTCTTGAAGCGGCTATTGTTATTACTGATTCTGATTTAAATATTTTAGAAGAAAGTTTAAACTTAACCGTTTACCACACAAATCAGCAACTTGAATCTATGAGCGCATGGTGTATTGACCAACACGGGCGTTCCGGTTTAACTAAAAGAGTTTCTGAATCTCAATATAATTTGCAAGACGTAGAAACCATTTTACTTGATCTTGTTACAAAATACACGCCGCAAAACGTGGCGCCTTTATGTGGTAATTCTATTCATCAAGATCGCTTGTTTCTTCGTAAATACATGCCTAGATTAACAAAATACTTGCACTATAGAAATATAGACGTTTCGTCTTTTCGTCAAGTACTACAACGTTGGGATAGTGCATTTAAACCTTACGTTAAAGAACATAAGCATACTGCTTTAGAAGATACTAAAGAATCCATTGCCGAACTTGCTTACTACAAAGAGCATTATTTTTCACCAATACGTTAAGTATACATTATTTCACTATTTTTTGGAGATATCTATGTCGCTTAAATTTAATCCGGAAGACACACACATTACTACTTTAGGTGAAGCAAAAGTAGACAACCCCATTCCTGCCCTAGACAGAATGTCAACAAAAACTAAGATTCTATATTCTCCTTTACTAGGCGAAGGAAAAGTCGATATAGAACAGTTAAGTAAATACTATTTTGAAGCTGCGGCAGTGCAAAAGAAAATTTATTTTGATCCTGCTAAAGTAAGGGCAGCCATTGTAACTTGCGGTGGTTTATGTCCGGGATTAAATAACGTTATACGTTCTATTGTTCTTAGCTTACATCACCTTTACGGTGTCAAAACCATTTACGGTGTTAAATACGGTTTTCAAGGTTTAGTACATGAATATGCACATGAGTTTCTTGATCTTACGCCGGACGTGGTTCGTAACATTCACGAACAAGGCGGTTCTATTCTTGGCTCTTCTAGAGGGGAGCAAAATATTACGGAAATCGTAGACTCACTAGAAAGGCAAAATATTAGCGCTTTATTCATTATTGGCGGCGACGGTTCTTTACATGCGGCACATCGTATTAATAAAGAGGTGTTAAGTAGGAATTTAAAAATTTCCGTTATTGGCGTTCCTAAAACAATTGACAATGATATTTCTTGTGTAAGTCAATCTTTTGGTTTTGAAACCGCCGTAGACAAAGCAACGGAAGCCATTGGTTGCGCTCATACAGAAGCTATTTCCTATCCTAACGGTATTGGTTTAGTTAAGCTAATGGGAAGGGAATCCGGCTTTATTGCGTCTACTGCTGCGGTTGCGAAAAGAGACGTTAATTTTGTTTTAGTTCCGGAAGTAGATTTTGAACTAGAAGGCAAAAACGGTCTTTTTGCTAACCTAGAAGCTAGATTAGAAGCAAGAGGCTACGCCGTTATTGTTGTTGCTGAAGGTGCCGGAGAACATTTAATGCAACAAACGAACAAAAAAGATGCGTCAGGTAATAAAGTTTTGCAAGACGTCGGCGTATTCTTAAAGAAACAAATTAACGATCATTTTAAAAAGAAAAAACAAGAAATTAATTTGAAATACATTGACCCTAGTTATATTATTCGTTCTGTTGTGGCGAATACAACAGACGGCTTATTTTGCGGTATGCTTGGACAATATGCCGTTCACGCGGCTATGGCAGGAAAAACAGGGCTACTTATTTCTTATTGGCACGGCGTTTATTGCTACGTTCCTTTTCCTTTAGCTATTAAAGAGAGAAAGAAAATTCATCCATACGGGCAACTATGGCGTAGTGTGCTAGAGACAACAGGGCAACCTTGGAGCATGACTAACGATCCACAAAAAAGCTAAGCCCCCTTTCTTTTAGGCTAAGATAGAGTTTATAACCTATCTTAGCTTTGTATATATTACGCTAAAAGAAATGCTTAACGCCTATCGTCAAGACACTACCTTTTTAGCTAAGCCAACAACGACAAGAAACAGTATCCTAGAACAAATTACAACAACACTAGCAAAAGAAGCGAACTTCTCGCGCCGATACTGTTATACAAGTACTTCGTTTTTTAGTGATGGTGAAGACGTGTTAATTGTGAATAATAATGCGGCAGCTTTATTTCTATGTTTCCATACTTATATATGAGATTACGAAAAAGCATACTGTGAGGACACAGAAGGCATTTTACAAGTGAACCTATCTAACTACCCTCTTTCCGGTTTTACAAAGCGTCTTGAGCTTGCTAACTTGTCTAAACTAGCAAGTAAATTACAAATCCCTCTTATTGCCGATCTAGGAAGCAAACTTCTCGCGTTGATTGTGTTATATAAGTGCTTTGGTTTTTAGTGATAAAGAAGTATTGCTTTCACGTGGGGAGTACGCAAAAGCATACTGTGAGAACGCAGAAGGCATTTTACAAGTGAACCTATCTAACTACCCTCTTTCCAGTTTTACGAAACGTCCTGAGCTTGCTAACTTGTCTAAACTAGCAGGTAAATTACAAATCCCTCTTATTGCCGATCTAGGAAGCGAACTTCTCGCGTTGATTGTGTTATATAAGTGCTTCGTTTTTTAGTGATAAAGAAATATTGCTTTCACGTGGGGAGTACGCAAAAGCATACTGTGAGGACACAGAAGGCATTTTACGAGTGCACCTATCTAACTCACTCTTTCCGGTTTTAAAAAGCGTCCTAAGCTTGCTAACTTGTCTAAACTAGCAAGTAAATTACAAATCCCTCTTATTGCCGATCTAGGAAGCGAACTTGTTTCCTTTTGTTGCAAAGCAGCTAACGGCAACATACCCACAACGTGCGAAGACGTAACTTTTCCACCGTTTTACAAGGGCTAAGTAGCAAACTCTAGTATTTTCAAGCTAGGAACAAAGCGATCGTATAAATCTAGACCGAGTTCAGTAATCGCATGCTTTACTTGCTCTTCAATAGGAAGCGAACTTGTTTCCTTTTGTTGCAAAGCAGCTAACGGCAACATGCCTACAACGTGCGAAGACGTAACCTTCCCGCCGTATGTACCTATTTCATGCTGACAAGCGCGGTATATGCTAAACAAACTATTTTCTTTATAGTCAAGGACGTTCGTTGTAATTTGCATTTGCTTTCTTTCTTCTAAAAACCAAGCTCTAGCTTGCAGAAAGCCAAAACGACCGGGGTTGCGAATGTATTCTCCGTTTTCCTTTATAAGAATCCCGCTAGCACGTAAACGACCGGCAATAAGTCGCGCTGTTTTAGCGTTAACGCCTTCTATGTTAATATTATAGGCTATAAGAAAATCTCTTGCGCCTATAATGGATAATCCGTATTTAGAAGAAAAAACCGCGTCTCCCACGTCCGGCTTGCCTTCCGGTGTTACCAATTTATCTTGCAGCCCTTCATATTCACCATAACGACAATTAGCTATAGAAATGCGGTGCTTAGTTTGCGCACTCCAACCGTATAAGTAAGACGGTATTTTAAACTTATCCCAAAATAATTGCGCCACTTCTTTTGATAAAGCAATCGCGTCTTGTTTTGTTGCCTCCTTAAAAGGAATAAAAGGACATACGTCGCAAGCACCGATTCGAGGATGTACTCCTTGATGTTGTTGCATATTCACTTTTTCCATAATAACAGGCATTACTTCTTTAAAACCTTGTAAAAGCTCTTTTTTTTCGCCTAGTAAAGTGTATACTGTTCTATTGGCGTCTTTATCCGTATCAACATGTAGCAATTGGAGCCCTTCTATAGATTGGAATGTATTTGCTACTAGTTTTACCGTTTCTATATCTTTACCTATGGAAAAATTAGGTACTGATTCAAAAATAGCTGTTGCCATATTGTTTTTATTACTAAAATATTAATATAACCATTTATGTATATACGAACGAACAAGTTCTTTTTTTTCGCTTGCTTTAGAGCCAACAAGTACAAAAACATTATTTTTTGTACTAAATAATTCTTTAGCTACGTTTGTTATAAAACTATACTCTAGGTTTTGTATTTCTTGTTGTTTAATTACTTCCACATATGGCAATTGACGATATAACTCTTTTGCAAGCATTTCTTCCGGATGATCTTGTATATAATCCATATGTAATAAAAGTTGCTCTTTAACACGTTGGAATCTACTTTCTGGAATTTCACCTTCTTGCAATTTAGTAAATATATTTGTAATTTTTTCTAGGAATAAAGTTAAATTACCAGTACTAACGTTGGTTGCTAGTTCCCATAGCGCATGTTTTTCAATAAAATTAGGCTGTGCGCTAATACTGTAAACTATGCCGTGTTTCTCTCGCATTTCATATTGCAAAATACTAGCAAAGCCATCGTCTAATATAGATGTAAGCAATAATAAGCCGGCTCTTGTTTCTCTTGTAATGTCTGGTAAAGCAAAAGTCCATTGTATGTTAAATTGATTTTCTTGTTCATCACAAGTTATAATTTGATTTTCTTTGTTTACTTGCGGGTTACCTACTGTGTATTGTTTTTTCTCTTGTTTGTTGTCCGTTGTTATTTGCCAGGTTTGCATAATATATTTTTCTAGCTCTTGCGCCGTTATATCGCCGTAACATGCAAAATTAATATTGGATACCTTGTATTGATCTTCAAACCAGTTTTGCAAGTCTGCTTTTTCCATTAGATCAATATTTTTCTTTGTTCCTATAATAGGTCTGCCGGCTATTTCATTTTCCCAAAAAGCTTGCATTGTTAATTGATAGCAATCTATCATTTCTTCATTAATATTCAGCTCTTCCAGTATTTCTTCTTTAATAATTTTCTTTTCTATTTCTAGGTTTTCAAACAAAGGGTATTGCAAAAAATTACAAAACAAGGCAATAGCTTTTTCTTTATATTTAACGTGAGCAGATAACCAATATTCAGTATAATCCGCACTTGTTGCGGCGTTCATTTCACCGCCTAGGGCTTCAATATAGTTATGTAGTTGTTTATTTTTACCAATTTTTGCGTTTCCCCTGAAAAGCATATGTTCTAGGAAGTGAGAAATACCGTTATTTTCTTTGTTTTCATATAACAATCCAACAGGTATCCACGCTTGAATCATAAATTGCTTAGCTTGCGGCGTGTAGATGTGGAACATCTTCCCGGCATTAGGGAGGGTAAAACTATTTAGTTGGTATTGGGACATAAAAAAGGTAAAATTAAAACCTCGTGCGTATAAAATACGTGTGGAATGCTATTGCTTTATAATGTTAAAGTTAACTAGTTTGCATTTTCTTGCCGGCAAGTTTTATATAGGTTTGCATGATTTCGTTTGCTTGTCTTCAAGTATATATTCATTTTGTTTGTTTTGCTTACATGATTTCACTTACCTTCAAACTATATATTCACTTCGCTTTATTCAAGTTTGCTTAAATGTATTTGCTTTCATTTGCCAGGCTTTATATAAGCTTACCTTGCTTAAATTTATTTGCATCATTTCACTTACTGGACTTGATATAAGTTTGCGTCATTGGGTTTGTTTGCCGGGCTTTATACAAGTTTACTTGCTTGTCTTTAATCTCTTACTTACTTTGCTTGCTGGACTTTATACAAACTTGCTTAAATGTATTCTCTTCGCTTTATATAAGCTTGGCTAACTTCGCTTTATTACAAGTTTGCTTGAATGTATTTGCATGCTTTCACTTGCCTTCAAGTTATGTATTCATTTTGCTTGATACAAGCTTATTGTGTCCTGTTTATTTTTTAGCTTGTTTTGAACTATTTTTGTTACTTTTTATACACAAACTATACGTACTCAAATCGCTAAACTAATTTGATCAATGGCATGTTATTTTGCAATAATGCCGCATTAATGGTATTATACATTAAAATAGCAATCGTCATAGGTCCTACACCGCCCGGAACTGGCGTCATTGCGGCAACTTTCGATTCTACTTCTTTTTGCTTTATATCACCAACAAGACGATATCCACCTTTTTTAACGCTGTCTGCTATACGATTAATTCCTACGTCTATCACAACGGCGTCTTCTTTTATATAATCTTCGCCTATACTTTCCGGTCTTCCTATGGCACTAATCAAAATATCTGCCGTACTGGTTATTGTCTTTATATTTTTAGTTCGCGAATGGCACACTGTTACTGTAGAATCATAGCCTTTACCGGACAAAATACAAGACAAAGGACGTCCTACTGTGTGTCCTCTTCCTAAAACCACGACATTTTTTCCTGCTAAATCTATCTTGTTTTGCCTTAAAATCTGTATGATTCCGAACGGGGTACAAGGCATAAAAATCGGTGTTTCAGATAATAATTTCCCTAAGTTGCTAGGGTGAAAACAATCTACGTCTTTTTTCCAAGCTATCGTTTGAATTACTTCAACTTCATTCGCCTTATTTGGTAAAGGAAGTTGGCATAAAATACCGTGTACTTTGGGATCGTTATTCAAATTTCTAATTAACGTTAATATCTCGTTCTTAGTCGCTTCTTGTGGGAGCTGGTGAATATGAGAAGTAATATTTAACTTGCTACAAGCTAATGCTTTATTCTTAACGTATACGGCACTTGCCGGGTCATTACCAACAAGAATTACATCTAAACAAGGTTGAATCGACTGTTGCTTTAAACTAGCTATAGTTGATTGTAATTGCACATATACTTTCTGCGCTGCCGTTTTTCCTAAAAGTGGAATCATATTATATATATAGAAAAATGAGGTCAATAAAACTAGTAATAGGTTCTTTTATATTGCCTTAAAATTTAGATTTTAGCAAGGTGTTAATTCATTTTTATATATAGAAGCCCTATTTTTTTAATCAGCATGGGGAAGGAAAATATCAAGTAATAAAAAGAACAAGAAGCCAAGCAATACGGCTACGCAAAGCAATATAAAAACGTACATAGCTTTTTTATACGCTACTGGCATTTGCGTATAAGAAGGATAAATTTGTTTCACATATTTTAGCATCATCTTAGCAAAAACAACCCTGCCTAGCGTTAAAAACAAAAAGGCAAGGTACTCAGTCAGAAACTTAATGATTGTAAAAATTAATACGTGCATATAAAAACTATAATTGATACTGTTTAATTTTCTTGCTAGAATAGATTTTTCAGTTGATTTATCTCTTTTAGTTGCATGTTGTCACTTTCCTTTTCCACAATAGTTATTCTTATTAGTATAGCATTTTTTGCCGGTTTAGTCGATTCTATGGCCGGCGGTGGCGGTCTTATTACGCTGCCTGCTTTGTTAATACTAGGAATCCCGCCGCATGCCGCTTTAGGAACGAATAAGCTCCAATCTTCTTTTGGAAGTTTTACTGCTTCGTATAATTATGCCGTACGTTACCGTATGATAGAAAAAAAATTCATTTTTATCGGGATTTTGTTCGTTGCTGTTGGCGCTTGTATTGGCGCGTTAAGTACTAAGTTTATTTCACAAGACAACCTGAAAATAATCATGGTTATTTTACTGATTTTGTTGCTTTTATATCTAATTCTCAAAAAAGATACCGACTCGCTAGACAAGCATCAACTTATATCCTACCCTATTTTTTATATACTAGTTGGATTAGCTCTTGGCGCTTACGACGGTTTTCTTGGTCCCGGTACCGGATCCTTTTGGACAGTTGCCTTTATTAGCCTACTTGGTTTTAATCTTAAAAAAGCAACGGCTCATACAAAAATAATGAATTGTACAAGTAACCTAGCTTCGTTAGCTATTTTCTTATATCATGGCGAAGTTTTTATTGCCGCCGGGTTATGTATGGCAATAGGACAAATAGGCGGGGCTTTCTTAGGATCTAAGCTTGTTTATACTATTAACGTGAAATACGTTAAGTTAGTATTAATTCTCTCTAGTGCCGCATCTCTTTGTAAACTAGCTACTGATTTACTAAGCTAAAAGTGCTAACTTAATACTGATAAGCTTATATATTCATATAGTAATGCAAACAATGCAAATACAAAGCCTAAGATACTCCAGATAGCCACCTTTCTTCCGCTCATGCCTTGCACACGTGAATACACAAGAAATAAAAAATAAAAACAAACAGTTAACAAAGGCAGTAATAAACGAATGGAAAAGAAAAGTTCATTTTGATTCGCCATTATTTTAATACTAATACCAAAAAGTAGCCCAATAAAACCAAGACTTATCCCGGTTATAATTGTATATTTACTAGCTTTTTCAAGTAAGCTTAAAGAAGGTAGAAGACTAGAAACATAAAAGTTCTTTTTTTCTTTCAAAAGGCGTTGTTGATATAAAAAGCTAATAGAAGCAAGGCAAGATATAGCAAAGCATAAATAAGCGACAGTACTGCTAAAAATATGCAATATAAGTAGAATTTTAATTTGAGGGTCTGATCGTTGTAATGAATGAAAAACGAGTCGCCCTATGGGGGAATAGTGATAGCCGGCAAAAAGAAAAGCTAAACAACTTACTAAAGTAAAAAATATTGTTTTTTTAACTTGGTTCGTATATTTACAACTAAGCCAGCCAATAGTAGTGGACAGGAATGCTAATAAAAGCAAAATAAACGTAACTCTAGAAAACAAGCGCTTTTCATATAGAGCATACAAAGCGGTGCCTATAAAACCAATAATAGAAATATAGAAAAATAAGATTTTATGTAAACTAGGTTTGATATAACTTTTCTTTCCTAAGGTTAGTACATTTAAACATACAAGAAGTAAAAGAAAAGAAATAAGAAAAATAAAGTATATTAATAACAGCATAAGTAACGGTCATTATTGCCTTAGTGTTTCAATATCACTTAACATATCCTTAACAGCAGCTAAAGCGGCTTGGGCAAATCGGCTGCTTTCTAGCGTTGGATTATAAATTTTGTTTTGATAAGCGTACATAATACTTCTTGAAGCGTTAATAATAGCACCGCCACCTTGCGCATCAAAAGAAGGAAGTATATCTTTTGCTTTGGCTCCTTGCGCGCCATATCCGGGTACTAAGAAAAATACGTTCGGCATAGTCTCACGAAGTTTTTTTTGTTCTTCTTTCCAAGTAGCGCCAACAACCGCACCAACAAGACTATAGCCGGATTCACCTTGTAAGTCTTTTGCGTATTGTTGTAAGTCTTGCGCTATTTTCTCATATAAAAAGGAATCGCCTAGCTTTGCTTCTTGGTATTCTGTTGCGGAAGGGTTAGAAGTTCGCACTAAAACAAATATACCTTTCCCATTTTTCTTTGCCTCTTCTATGAAGGGGGTCAGTGAGTCGCTGCCTAGTAATGGATTTACTGTTAAAAAATCAACGTCGCTCTTAATTGGCTTCCCTGTGATTAAAGGACGCTCTCCTAAATACGCTTTTGCATACAAAGCCGCACTTGATCCGATATCATTTCGCTTGCCGTCTGCTATTACACTTAATTTGTATTGTTTCGCAAGCTTGACGGTCTTTTCTAGCACTTCCATGCCTTCGCTACCAAAAAGTTCATAACAGGCCATCTGCAGCTTAATACAAGGTATATACGGATGTAAAACTTCTATTAATCGTTGGTTAAAATTCCAAATCGAATCAACAGACGCTTTTATTGTGTCTCCATATTTACTAATACTAGCTTCTTTAAGAAAAGTAGGGATATTTTCTAAAGTAGGATCTAACCCCATCACAATAGGAGATTGTTTTTCTTGTATTGCGGCAATTAAAGTATCAATAGCGTTCATAAAATAATATGTAAAAATTAATGTATTTGCTTTAATGTGTGTTTTAAATAAGCGCTTGTTGTTAAGTAACAATCAATATTATGTATTAGCTTACTTTCTTGTGTAATCTTTTTCAGATTATCCCATTCTTCATGAATATGAAAATGTCCGTATATACAAGCAACTGTATTTGTTGCTACTTTATTTTCTAAAATCAATTCCCAAAAAGCCGTTTTTATTCCTTTCGTTGTAAAAGGCGGGAAATGAAGCAATATATAGGTTTTTAGTTTTTTATTTTGATTTTCTTTGCTTGCAATAAGCTCTTTAGCTTGATCTAATGCACTTTGCAACTGTTGCATTTCTAAGTTAAATCGGTTCCTATCTAAAGCGTCATAGCAAGGATCATTAGGACTAAGCCAACCTCGTAAACCGCAAATAATCTTATCCTCTATTTGTATACAGTTGCCTTGTAAAAAAAGGAATTCATCTCGCCAAGCACTTGCTTGTAAAGCTTCTTTTGTTAACCAAATATCATGATTCCCCGACACAAGCACTTTCTTACCAGGTAAAGCGCTAATACGTTCTAAATCAGCTTTTGCTTTTTCTATGGTCTGGGCTACAGAACTAAGATCGCCACCAAGTAAAACAAGATCGGTTTCTTTTACTTGTTTACGCCATGAAGTCGTAATCCTTGCAACATGGTCTTCCCAATCTTTTCCAAATCTATCCATACTTTGTTTCCTTGCCGAATCAAAATGTAGATCTGAAATTGCCCAAACAGTCAATATAATACCTCGTGTAAATTATTATTCTAGTTATTCTATACTAAAGCGTTACTAAAATACAAGCATTGATTTACGAATGCCAGTTGATTTTATTTTCTGCTTCCAAATAGACTTTGCCCTAGTCGAATGAAAGTAGCTCCTTCTTGCAAGGCTAGTATATAATCATGCGACATTCCCATAGACAATTCTATAAATTGATCTTCTATAGCAAATTGTTTAGCCAATTGTTCTTGGTAGCTTCTTAATTGAGCAAACAATTTTTGAGTGGACGTTGCCGTTGCTTGTGGATCGCCTATTGTCATTAAACCAATTAGTTTTAAATTAGGCAAGGTAAGTACTTGCTCCGTTACATATTGTAAACTACTAAAATCAAGCAACCCGGCTTTTGAAGTTTCCTGACTAAGATTTACTTGTAACAAAACTTGCAAAACTTGTTGGGATTTTGCAAAATGCTGATTTAATAACTGTGCCGTCTCATAGTCGGTCAATGTATGTAGTGTAGAAAAGAGGGAGGGAATACGTTTAATTTTATTTTTTTGCAATCGTCCAATAAAATGGAATTCAGCCCCTTGTTGTAATAATTCTTTTTTACTTTGCGCTTCTTGCAAAAAATTTTCACCAAACACAGTTTGCCCACTATCTAGGCAAACTTGCATTTTGTCTATAGTTTGTTTCTTTGAAACGGCAATTAGCTTTACTTTACCCGGATCAGGCGCATAAAGCTGAATTGTACGTTTGATTTGCAAAAGTTGTTCTGCAATCATTTTCTTAACTTATGCCGTATATTTTTTTACTACTAAAGAAACGTTCGTTCCGCCAAAACCAAAAGAATTACTAACGCCAACGTTAACATCTTTTTTAACGGCTACATTAGGCGTTACGTCTAGATCACAAGCCGGATCTTGATTTTCCACGTTAATAGTCGGTGGAATAATGCCGTCTTGAATGGCTTTAATCACAAATAAAGTTTCTAAAGCACCGGTAGCACCAAGTAAATGACCGGTCATCGATTTAGTCGAACTAATAGATACGTTTTTAGCATCTTCTTGAAAAGCTTTCTTAATAGAAGCGATTTCATTTTTATCACCTAAAGGCGTAGAAGTACCGTGAGCATTGATATAATCAACGTCTTTCGGTTGTAAATTCGCACTTGCAAGAGCATTGGCAAGAGCTAAGCTAGGACCGTCCGTATTAGGCGTTGTTATATGAAAAGCATCGGAAGAGCTTCCATAACCAACTATTTCCGCGTAAATTTTAGCACCTCTTGCTTTTGCAAGGGAAAGTTCTTCTAAAACTAACACAGCACTACCTTCACTAAGAACAAATCCGTCACGATCTACATCAAAAGGACGACTAGCCTTAGCTGGATCGTCATTACGCATAGAAAGCGCTTTCATAGCCGCAAAACCGCCAATACCTAAACCGCATATAGCCGCTTCCGTTCCGCCGGTTAACATAACGTCCGCCTCTCCTTGTTGAATCCGCTTAAACGCATCTCCAATAGCATAAGCAGAACTTGAGCAAGCCGCAACAGAAGAAGCATTATAATTTTTCAATCCAAATTCAATAGAAATCAATCCGGCAGCCATATTACTTATACTCATAGGTATAAAAAACGGTGAAATAAACCTTGGTCCTTTTTCTTTCAGAACGTTTGCATATTCTTCAATCGCCGGCAAACCGCCGATTCCAGAACCAATATTCACTCCCACTTTAGGCGCTAGCTCGTCTGTAACTTTAAGCCCGGCATCTTTCATTGCTTCCCTTGCCGTTACAATCGCGTATTGAATAAATGTGTCCATTTTCTTCAATTCTTTTTTAGGAAAATGATCTAAAGGATCAAATCCCTTCACTTCACCAGCAATTTGTACTGAATAATTACTAACGTCAAATTTAGTAACTTTTGTAATGCCACTTTTACCAGCTATAGCACTCTTCCATGTCTCATCTACTGTTAAGCCTAAAGGACTTAACGCACCAAGACCAGTAATTACTATACGTCGCATATTTTTACCTTAAATACAGTTATACTTAAATATAGACTAACTGTTATATAGTATAATCATAGGACGTGACTCCACCCTATTTTATTGGTAATCTTGCTTACTAAGTCAAACGTTTAGCTACTAAAATTACCTGCTACTATACAACATTTATTGTATACAATTATAATTATAAATTAATTAGTATTCTTCTTTACTTAAGCTTTTAGTTTTTCAATATGATCTATTACGTCACCAACCGTATTAATTTTAGCTGCTTCTTCGTCTGATATTTCAAGATTAAAATCGCTTTCAAAAGCCATTAATAATTCTACTGTATCCAAAGAATCCGCGCCTAAATCTTCGCTAAAGCTAGCTTCGCGCACTACTTTTTCCGCCTCAACATCTAGTTGCTCAACGATTATTTCTCGTACTTTTTCTTCAATATTAACAGTCATAAAATCTCCTAAAATAAAAAAATTTAAAAATTAATTGCTAAATAAGCAAGTTTAATACATTGCTCCATTAACATGTAACACAGTGCCTGAAATATACTGTGATACGTCTGAAATTAAAAACATAACACTATTTGCTATATCTTCCGCTTCTCCCATACGTCTCATTGGAATTTTACTTAATAAAGCTTTTTTTTGTTCTTCATTAAGTTTATCTGTCATCGCCGTGCGAATAAAGCCCGGAGCTACAACATTACAACGTATATTGCGAGAACCTAATTCTTGAGCTAAAGATTTACTAAACCCAATTAACGCGGCTTTAGTAGATGAATAGTTCACTTGTCCCGGATTGCCTGATGAACCTACAATAGATCCAATATTAACAATACTACCTTTTTTTGCTTTAACAAAGTAACGAATTGCTTGTTTTGTCATATTGTATACACCTGTTAGGTTTACACTCAAAACTTGATCCCATTCGGCTTGTGTCATACGCATAAACAAATTATCTTTTGTAATACCGGCATTATTAACAAGAGCGTCAAGCGAGCCTAGTTTTTCTATGGCTTCTTCCACATTCCTTGCGCAATCGTCCGTATTAGTAACGTCACCTTGTGAAATAAAGCATTTTCCTTCATTATCTTTATGCGTTGCTAATACTTCTTCTGTATTGACGTTTCCTATATAATTTAAAAATACATTTGCGCCAGCTTTTGTTAAATTATATGCAATAGCTTGTCCAATTCCTTGAACACCACCGGTTACAAATACATTTTTTCCTTTAAGATCCATATTTTCCCTTTTTATGATTTGATTGTTACACTTTCTGTAATATTCTGTATCGCGTCTAACGAATCCAGATTATATATTGGAACTTGTTTGTCAATTTTCTTCATGATACCGCTTAAAACCTTACCTTGTCCACATTCAATAAAACAATCCACCCCTTTTTGCAACATTAACTCTATGCCGCTTTGCCAACGAACTGACCCGGTTAATTGTTTCACTAGAGAAGGAACAAACAGGTTTTTATCTTCTAATATAGCATTATCAAAGTTAGCTACTATAGGGAATTTAGCTTGTTGAAAGGATAAGGTAGCCAAGTGTTTTTCTAGTTTTTCAGCGGCACTTGCAATTAAAGCAGAATGAAAAGGTGCGCTTACCGGAAGGCGAATGCCTTTCACTTTAGCCAAAACGCGTTTCACTGCTTCTTCATGTCCTGAAATAACAATTTGTCCTTTACAATTATAATTAGCCGGCGCCACTACTTGATCTTGTGCTTCTTCTTTACAAACGGCTTCCACTTCTTCCGTTGTTTTGCCAAGAATAGCCGCCATGGCTCCACCAGACGGAAAGGCTTCTTGCATGAACTTACCTCGCAAATGAACTGCTTTAACGGCTTCACTAAAAGAAAGCACGTCAGCGGCTACAAGAGCGGAATATTCACCTAAAGAGTGCCCGGCGCCCATATAGGGTTTTATATTTTCTATTTCTTGCGTAAGAATACGCCAAGCTATTGTTGAAACAGTTAAAATTGCCGGTTGCGCATTATGTGTTAACGCTAATTCTTCGGCAGTGCCTTCAAAGCATAGTTTACGTAGATCCCAACCAAGCGCGTCATTGGCTTCTTCAAAAGTTTCTTTGCCAATAGTATGATCAATAAATTGCTTTCCCATGCCGGGCGTTTGCGATCCTTGTCCAGGAAAAAGTACACCAAGTTTTAACATAATATTTTTTGGATTTCTATAGTAGATAATTTGTCAGCCATACGTTCAGACAAGTTTTCTTGCTCTGCCCAACAGGCTACTTTTATAGCGTTATAGATAGCTTGCGCATTAGATCCACCGTGACAAACAAAGGCATTACCTTGTACGCCTAACACGGGAGCGCCGCTAAAATTGGAATAGTCTATACGGTTAGTGATGCGTTTAAATAGATTTTTTAGCAAATAAACAGACGCCTTTTCTATTAAAGAACCGTTATGCACTTCTCGTTTAAAATTGTAATAAAAATACTTAACAGCACCTTGAATTGATTTTAGAAATATATTACCGGCAAAACCGTCAACTAAAAGAATATCAACGTCACTTTCAAAGACTTCTTTGCCTTCTAGGTTACCTATAAATTCAAATTCGTTCGTTTCTAAAGCAGAAAGCGTATCAAAAGTATTCTTTGCAACAACGTTCCCTTTATTGTCTTCTGCGCCAATATTAAGCAGTCCTACTTTAGGTCTTTTTCTTTCGTGTAAGCCAGTTAAATATAAGCTACCTAGCAAAGCAAATTGTACTAATTGTTTAACAGTACAATCCACATTAGCGCCGGCATCACATAGTAAGAAGCTTTGCGATTCTCGCTTTGGTATAAACACACTAAAACAAGGTCGCTCAATACAAGGATATAATTTCAATAGCAAAACACTATGCGCTACCATAGCTCCCGAATTACCGGCACTAACTAGACCGGACACGTGATTTGACGTATGCAAATCAAAACAAACGCGCATAGAAGAGTCTTTCTTTTGTCTTACTACTTGTATTGGCGAATCTCCCATTTCCACGGTTTGCGTGGAAGGAACTATCTCTATTAAAGAAGAAGGCAACTTATGTTTATCTACATAAGTTTTAATAATTTTTTCATCTCCAACAAGCACAAGGGAAATCTTATCTTCTTTTACTGCCTTTTCAGCAGCGTCAAGGCGAATTTTAGGTGCTAAATCTCCGCCCATCACATCTAAAGCTATGGACATAATAAATCAATTTTAAATTATAGCGTAGTTTTCTTTACTTCTATAATTTGATTTCCTTTATAAAAGCCACAAAACGGACATACTCGATGTGATAAAATTTGTTCTGAACACTCAGGACAGCTAGATAAAACCGGTTTAGCTAGTTTTTGATGTGTTCTTCTTAATTTAGTTTTTGTACTAGACGTTTTATTCTTTGGTACCATTGTTAGTTCTCCATTTCAATAGAATCGTTACGTTTAATTTACTAATTTACCAAACTCTAGTGTTTGGCTCGTATTACAATTACAAGCTTGTAGGTTAAGGTTAGCTCCGCAACGAAAACAGAGCCCTTTACAATCTTCTTTACAACGAAATACTTCTTCCGTATCTAGTAAAATTTGATCTTCAAACAGCTTAATAATTTGTATTTCTTCATTTTCGTAGAAATCAATATCTCCTAGCTCAGCGTCCATTTGCTTGCTTTTGCTTATATTTAAATAGCTTTTAGGAAATAATTCAACTTGAAAATCCTTTTCTAGCTTTATATTGACTAAGTCAAGACATACGTCGCATTCTTTTTTGCCTTCCAATTCATAATATCCATGAAAAACAACTTTATCACCGAAACGTTGTATACTATACTTTGTATCAATACTATCTATATATAAGTTCTCCGGAACTCTTGTAAAAACAGCGGTTTCCCACTTTGTTGCATATTCTGTTTTTGTTTCACGAATATGCGATATTTTTATACTATCCATTTCACTATAAATCCCTTGTTATACATAAACTAGCATAGAATATCTATTTTACCTGTTTATTGTCAATAGTAAAATGCAAGTTTCAATTTATATTTTATTTTCTTTTATTAACTCACTGCCGATTAAGCTCTTAGGTGCGTCCTTATCTAACAAGATATATAAGGCGTCGTTTGTACCTTCTTGCAATAAATATACATATTTTCGTTTTGCTAGCTCTAGCACGCAAATAAAGCCTAATATAAAATCAACCGTTCCTTTTTTCGTTGGCAATAAATCGTAAAATGATATTTGCTTTGTTTGCCAAATACGTTGCCATATTTTTACTACATAATCTTGAAAAGAAATTTCTTCTTTATCAATTGTATGTTCTTTATAATAGCTCTTTTTTTGTAAACAACGATGATATATCTTTAATAATTGATGTATGTCTATTTCTTCTTCATATATAACGTTTTTAATGCCGAACACTTCTTTAGTCGTATGTAAGAATATATCCCGTCCAACATATTCTTTTTCGCTTAACTGTTGCGCTATATTCTGCCAGGCTTGGTAAACTATAAGTTTCCTTCTTAATTCTTCTTCCGGATTGGTTTCTTCTTCGTTTAAAGTTTCCTCTAGTTGTGGTAATAAACTTTTAGATTTAATTAAAATTAATAAAGAAGCAATATCAAAAAACTCGGTTGCCAGTTCCCAACTCCAGTTTTGCATTTCTTTTAACACATTTAAGTAAGGCATACAAATTTCAGTTAAAGAAATGGAAAAAATATCCATTCTCTTTTTTCTGATTAAGTCTAGCAATAAAGCAAGAGGACCTTGAAAAACCGATTGATTTACCTCTAGTATATGCCAAAAATCAAGCTGTTGTTCTTGCATTAAAATTCATCAGTAATAATACGGCTATCTATATTATGATCCATTAATTGTGTAATAAAGTCTAAATTAGATTTATGCCCTCCGTAGCTTGTAACAAAATGCCCCAATATACGCAGGTTATTAGCTAAATAGAAATCTCCAATTTGATCTAGGATTTTATGCCGATTAGGTTCGTTTAACCAAGTCATTACTTCCATATTAGAAATAACGCCTTCATTATTTAAAATGATGCCCGATTCTTCGTTAGCCCCGCGAATTAGCCCGTTTTTTATAGCTTCATGTATATGATCTTCAAGAGCAAAGGTTTTTGCTTTCATAATTTTTTCTTCAAAATTCTTTTTTGTTAAAAGAACGGAAAAATTTTGCTCTTGTAGTTGATTATGTTCAAAAGAGATATCAAAAGCAAATACCGTGTTTTCTGCCGGAACAGCGGTCATAGTAATATTCCCTTTCGTATAAGAAATA
Source organism: SAR324 cluster bacterium (assembly GCA_002995645.1). Lineage (GTDB taxonomy): Bacteria > SAR324 > SAR324 > XYD2-FULL-50-16 > HCM1 > HCM1. The sequence goes on from PUHO01000019.1 coordinate 25,694, forward strand.
GGCTTGATGATTTTAATTACTTTACGCGTTTCTCCTAGTTCTTCAATACCTGCTTGCGCTAGTTTTTCATAATATACTAAAGCGCTACCGTCATATAAAGGGATTTCCGGCGAAGATATTTCAACAAGTAAATTATCTATTTCTAAAGCATTACAACTAGCTAAAAAATGTTCTATTGTTTGAATACTAACGCCGTCTTTTTCCAATTTTGTTGCTAATGGCGTTACCTTTCCATATTTATAGTTAGCCGGAATAGAAACGTTTTTATCTCTTCGATAAAAAACAATACCTGTATTAGCCGGCGCGGGGTATATGAATAAATCACTTTTAATTCCCGAGTGCAGACCAACGCCGCCTTTAACTATAAAACTTTTACTTATTGTTGTTTGTTGCATATATTATTTCATACAGAAAGTTTGCTATATATATTGCTTTTTGAAAGTAAATAAACTATGCTAAATAACTACAGTTTAAAAAAATAATTTGAATTTATTTTCATAGTATATAACATCTCTTTTCTTATGGCAAGCTCTCTGCGTCTTTCTTCTCTTGCTTTTTATGTATATCAATATATTCAAAAGCATCAGCTAATTCAAGAAAATGACAAACTAATCCTTAGCTTTAGTGCTGGCGCGGATTCAACGGCGTTAGCTTGCTTGCTTCTTGAAATACGGCAAAAAATACCCTTTTCTTTTTTATTAGCTCATTTTAATCATGGTTTACGAGAACAAAGCAAGCAAGAAGCTGCGTTTACAGCTGACTTTGCAAAGGAACATGACCTTGCTTATCATATATTTCAAACAGATAAATTAAACAAGTCAAAAAACTTACAATTAGAAGCAAGGACTTGGCGTTATACACATCTAAAAGAATTGAAACAAGAAACAAAGGCAAATAAAATTGCATTAGCTCACCACAAAAACGATGCGCTTGAAACCCTTTTATGGCGTATATTTCGCGGTTCTTCTTTGTTTACTTTGCACCCGCTTACGGCAGCTAGACAAGACTATATTCGCCCTTTACTTTCTTGTAAAAAAACAGAACTAGAAAACTATTTAAAAGAAAAAAAACAAATTTGGTTTGAAGACGAAAGCAACAAAGATAATTATTATACAAGAAATAAATTACGTAACCAACTTATCCCGCAAGTTAATAGTATTTTAGAAAATACAAGCTGGCAAAACAACATGCTTCATTTATCCGAAGAAAGTGAGTTATTAAAGGAAACTTTTCATTTTTACGTTCCTAATTCACTTTGGGAAAAAGATTTTCTTGTTTATAAAGAAATACAAGCTTTACCTAGTTTATTTGCAAGAAAAGCAATACATGCTTTTTTAACCTTTCATCAATGGGAAAATATACGTTACGATATTATATGCAAACTAGAAACGCTCATACGTAGTAACCAAGGTAATTGGCATATACAACTAGCGCACAATGCGTATATTGCCGGCTTCCGCAAAAAAGTAACGATTACGTATACTTGATTTATGATATCTTTTACTTGTAAAACAACAACGGTCTTTATTTTCCTCTTGTGTATCTTTGCTTTTCCTTTAAAAGCAAAAGAACAACCTAGGCAACAAGATAAGCTTGTCCTTACTTCGCAAGGCGTTCTTTCCTATGCTGATTCGCTTTATGAACAAGAAGAATATTACCGTGCAATTACAGAGTATAAACGTTTGATTTACTTTTTTCCTAAAAGCAAGGTAAGCTATGCCAAGCTTCAAATTGGGCGTTCCTATATGGCGGGAGAAGATTACACAATGGCAACAGACTATTGGAAAAAAACAATCTCTTTATTCCCGTCTCAATCGGCAAACTGGCGTAAAGGTATGATACTATACGGTATTAGCGAACTCGACTCGCAACAAAACGAAGTTTTTTATTTTCGCCGCAATCATGTTGCAAAAGCTATACAGATTTTTAAACAACTCCCGGTTACGAAAGAAAACAAACGAATTCATACTTTTACTACACAATGGGAAACACGCGATCAAAATAATAAAAAATCGCCTGTTGTTGCCGGGGTTTTGTCTTCTTTTGTTCCTGGCGCCGGTAGTTTGTATAATGGAAGAGCCATAGAAGCAACCTATGCTTTTTTAATGCCCGTTCTCTTTCTTGGCGCTTCGTATCAAGCCTTTCATCAACACAAGCAACATCTTGGTATCTTTTTTGGCTTTTTTGGGCTTGCTTTTTATGGCGGGAACATATATGCTGCTATTAACGGATCATATAAAACAAATGAAGCTCGTAGCGCTAAAACACTACGTCAATTAAGGCAACAAAACGGCATCTTCTTTTTTCCTCATTCGCAAGTAGGATTTGATCGTTTCTAATCTTCTATATAAAATGCATACTCCTTGCATGCTTATATATATACTTAATTAGCATATTTAGCTATCCATTTGATTTTACCATAAATTAAAACTTATGCCACATCCTGTTTCAGCTGTACATTTAAAAATCATTCGTGAAGAAGAAGAGAAATTATTAGCTCTTAGAACTTATTATATTGAACAAAAGAATTATAATATTCATTCTGATTTATTACAGCAAATTTATGAACTACGCTCTAGTTTGCAAAATGCAATGACTGACGACGTCCCTCATATTACCGAACAAATTCATAATTTAATGAATCTTGTTAATCAGACGCAACAATCGCAAAATGGGGTTTTATCTATAAACGCACCTTATTTTGCACATATGCAACTTGAGGAAAACCGCATTTTCAACTTCTATCTTGGTTCTAGCGTAATTTATATACCTGAAATTAAAACGCAAATTATTGACTGGAAGACTTCGCCTATTAGCCGGATATATTATTTATATCAACCTGGCGACGAATATGAAGAAATTGTTGCCGATCGTTTACGAGAAGGTTTAGTTATATATAAACGTGCTTTAACCATTAACCAAGGCGAGTTAGTTCGTATTCAACAAGACGGCGTTACACTAGAGTATACAGGCAAAAAGTGGATAGAAAAAACAGTAGTTCGCAAGTTTTTACAAGGTGGTTCCGGCATTGCTATTAGAAAAGAAAATACAAAAACCTTGCTAGGCGTGGGCGGTGATTTAAGCCCTAATAAAGAGCTTGAATCGATTACCGGTTTGCTTGATTCGGAACAATTTAAACTAATCACCCAACCAAGCGAATCCCTTCTTGCTATTCAAGGAACTGCCGGCAGTGGTAAAACCACAGTCGCTTTACACCGTATTGGCTGGCTTCATAGTCAAAACCCCGCAAAATACAAAGATAATACTATTCTTGTTATTGTTTTTAATAAGGCTTTGTCTACTTATATTGCAAAGGTTCTTCCTGCTATTGGCATACAACAAGCTGTTGTTAATTATTTTGAAAATTGGCTTATTGGTCTATTTCGCACTTTATTTCAAAATACCTTTCCTCATGCGCAACTTTCAACGCAAATTACAACTATACGATTTAAAAAACACCCTTATTGGTTAACGTATATTAAAGACTTCTTTGTTAAAAAAGAAAAACAATTATATGAAGGTTTAGAAGAAATTGCACGTAGTTTTCCGTCGTTAAATCTGCCTAAACCAAGAGTACTTCCTTTTGTTCCGTTTATTAAGAATCTGTATACATATACGCAAGATGCAAAATATAAGCACCTCTTCCCCCAAGCGGCAAGACAAAGAATTGAAAGTTTATTAACTAGTTTTATTGATCCTTCTTTATCGCAACCTAAAATTATTAAAAGTTTGTTTCTAGAATTATGCGATGATTTTAATGCTTTAGAAAAAGCTTTTAAGAAAAATGCAAAAGAATTAAAACAAATTGATATTGAACAAGGTATTCATCGTATTACAAGACAATATACTTTATTACAAGATAAAGCAACGGCAAAAGAAGCGTTAGATATAGAAGATATTCCTTTAATTTTATATTTACAATATTTATTTTGTGGGAAAATTATGCCTAATACGGCAAAAATGCCTTTATATAAACATATTGTTCTTGATGAAGCGCAAGACTTTTGCCCTATAGAAATCAAAATATTAACTTTATGTTGTGAAAAGCCGTTAAGCTTAACTTTTGCCGGTGATATGAATCAAACCATACAAAAGCATAATTTCTTTTCTACTTGGGAAAATTTATTTGAAACCATACAAGTACCGGGTAAAACTGTTTCTTCTTTACAAGTAAGTTACCGTTCTACACAACAAATTATGCATTTTGCTTATTCTATTTTGCCGGATAATAGACAGGCTGCTAAAAACGTACAAATTGAAAAATCAAAACAAGGTCCGCCTGTTGGTTTCTTTCCTTTCTCAACGCAAGGGGAAATGATGATTTTTCTTAGCGAACAACTTTCGCAATTAATGGTTGCTGAACCTAATGCCAGTGTTGCCGTTATTTGTTATTCGCAACAAAATGCGCAAAACTATTATGAAAACTTGAAACACCTTGCCGTTCCGTCTTTACGTTATATTGCAGATCAAGAGTTTCCTTTTGTTTCCGGTATTGACGTAACGGACGTAATGCAAGTGAAAGGATTAGAGTTTGATTATGTTATTTTGCCGGATATTAATACGGTGAACTATAGTGACACGCCTTATAATCGTTTTCTGCTTCATGTTGCGGCAACAAGAGCTTCCTATCAACTTTGGCTTATGACCTATGACACGCCTTCCGTATTGTTACCGCCTGATATTAGGCAATAGCACTTCTTTTTTCAAGGAAGGTAGCCGGCTGCAGTGGCAATTAAAGTTCGTTTTTCGTTTGCAACACTACCGGGGTTTTCATATTAATATCTCGTTGTGGAAAAGGTATTTCTATGCCATGTTGTTTGAATTTATCCCATATAATAAACATAACGTTACTTTAGGTTGCTATTAGGCAATAGCACTTCTTTTTTCAAGGAAGGTAGCCGGCGACGACGACAATTAAAGTTCGTTTTTCGTTTGCAACTCTACCGGGGTTTTCATATTAATATCTCGTTGTGGAAAAGGTATTTCTATGTCATGTTGTTTGAATTTATCCCATATAATAAACATAACGTCACTTTTAGGCTGATACCGTGGCACGTTACTAACGTTTTCTATCCAAAAAGTTAATAGAAAATTAACGGAGCTATCGCCAAATTCACGTAAAAAACATAATATTTCTTTATCTTGATAGGTGTATTGATATTCATGCGCACTTGCAAGCAATAAAGCCTCTACTAATTTCAAATCTGAATTATAGCTAACGCCCACCTCTATGGATATACGTGCTAGATCATTCGTATACGTCCAGTTAATTACACGATTAACAATAAATTCTTCATTAGGAATCAATACTTCTTTTCCGTCCATAGCTTCAATTAAAGTAGCACGGCTACCTAAAGAACGAATAAAGCCAAGCATGCCGTCGCTAAGTTCAACAAGATCGCCTACTTCAAGCGAGTTTTCAAACACAAGAATCAAGCCACTAATAAAATTAGAAGCTATTTTTTGCAAACCAAAACCAATACCAACACCAAGCGCACCACCTACAACGGTTATACTCATTAAGTTAATATCTAGCATGCGCAAGGTAATAACAAATAAAAGAAAGTATAAAAAGATTTGCTGTGCTCTAAAGATTAACGTACGCGAACCGGATTTAAGAAAATCTAGCTTTTCCAATTTTTGTTGTGAAATACGAAGTAGTAACTTAAACAACCATAAAGACAAAGAAAAAACAAGAAGCGTTTTAATAACGCTATAGACAGACAAGCTATAGTTATTAATTTGAAAAGAAAAGCTATCCAAATACATTACGGTAGCATGCCAAATACCGAAAGTTTGCAGGACTAAAATAGGAAAGAAAATAAAAGTAAAAATCAGTACGGCAATTCTTCTTTGCGTAAAATAGGCAATAATACAAGTTAACCACCAAACAAAAGCCAACTTTTGCACTGTTATCAAAATAATGCTAGGTGGATGATCAATAGAAATAATAGCCGAGCTAACAACAATAAGAATAAAAAATATAAACGTCCCTGTTGCTACGTTTATTTTTTCTATAGCAGGCAATTGCATTCTATTTTTAAAATAAGCATACGATCTTTTAAAGATAAAAGTATAAATAAAAGCCGTTACTACTAAGCAAGTCAAGATAGCGCTATATTCAAGAAAAGCGGTTTTATTTAAGAAAAGGGAAATTAACAACTTCAAAATGGTAATACTCTATATAAGGTAAGCAAGAAAGCATCATTGTATAATCAAACAAATGCTAATCTATTGTAAAAATAGTATCATTGTAAAAATTACATTGTCAAGATTAGGAAAAAACAAGCTGTTTATTTTTATTAAATTTCTGTGGGATAACGATATTGAAATAGGTTCTTATTTAGTAACAAACCGCGTATTCTGTCCTTATTTATGTAATCATGGTACAACGGCAAGTTGCGTTCCTATGGCTCAACTCCGTTTTGTCAACTTTTTAAGCACTTCTCTATTAGAAGAAAGTAATCTTATTTTTCTTAATCCCGCTCTATATTACATATATTTCTTGACATACAGACCAATACATTATATAGTAAATCAAACAAAGTTATAAAGAAAAAGCCAATATTAACCTAGGTATTAAAAATATTACATATATTTCTTGACATGTAAGCAAATTAAATTTATAGTTAATAAAACAAAGTTATAAAGAAAACCTAATGTAAGTTAAACTTTAAATTTACATTAATTATATATAAGTTACGAATGGCTATATCAAAACATTACAAAAACCTATTCCAAGATATTACGACTATAGAATATAAAGGAAAAGATTCAAAAGATCCGTTAAGCTTTCAATACTATAATCCGTCTCAAAAAGTAGGTGGTAAAACAATGGCAGAACAGCTACGTTTTGCTATTTGCTATTGGCATACAGTCAGTTGGGCTGGCAACGATATGTTCGGTTTAGAAGCTTTTTCGCATCATTGGCTATCTAAAGATATTACAGACGTATATGAAAAAGCAGAACTAAAAGCAGATTATATGTTTCAATTTGCACAACTACTTCAAATGCCTTTTTATACTTGGCATGATCGCGATGTAATTGCTGAAGGCGACAGTTTGCAAGAATCAGCGCAAAGGTTAGTTAAGTTTTCCGATTATTTATTAAAAAAACAAGAAGAAACAGGGATTAAAGCACTTTGGGGAACAGCTAACGCCTTTTCTAATAAACGGTATATGGCAGGTGCGGCGTCTAATCCGGATCCGGAAGTATTTGCTTGTGCGGCGTCTCAAGTGAGAACGGCAATGGAAGTCACGAAAAAACTAGGTGGGCAAAACTATGTGCTTTGGGGTGGACGCGAAGGGTACGATACGCTTTTGAATACTTGTATTCGTCAAGAACAAGAGCAACTTGGTCGCTTTATGAGTCTTGTTGTAGAACATAAACATAAAATTGGTTTTCAAGGTGATATTCTTATTGAACCAAAACCGAAAGAACCAACAAAACATCAATATGATTTTGACGTTGCTACTGTATACGGTTTTTTGAAAAAATATAACCTAGAAAAAGAAATTAAAGTTAATATTGAAACTAACCACGCTATATTAGCAGGTCACACAATGGAACATGAAATTGCAACGGCAAGCGCGTTAGATTTGTTTGGTAGTATTGATATTAATGCAGGCGACTACCTTCTTGGTTGGGATACCGATCAATTTCCTACAGACGCTTTAGAAATGACAAAAATGATGTATTACATTCTAAAAGCCGGTGGATTTAAAAACGGTGGTCTTAACTTTGATGCTAAATTGCGACGTCAATCGTGTGATGTGAAAGATTATTTATATGCTCATATTGCCGGTATGGACGCAGGCGCAAGAGGTTTACTTGCAGCGCAAGCTTTAGTTGAAGATAAAACGCTTGCTACTTTTATTGAACAACGCTACGCCGGTTGGCAATCTAGCTTTGGGCAAGATATTTTGCAAGGAAAACTGTCTCTTTCCGACATTGCCGATCTGGCAGAAACAAACAATATAAATCCTTCTCCAGTTAGTGGCAGACAAGAAATGTTGGAAGGTATTATTAGTCGATATTTAAACTAGGTATATCTTATTATACCTAGCAGATATCTTAATTTTTATTTATTTAAGAGGTACTTACTATGAAAAAATTATTTAAAAGTGCGTTAAGCTCAACGGCGCTTATAGCTTTTCTTTTTACTCTTTCTTCTACAACCTATGCGAAAAGCATGAAAAAAACAAAAGCAAAAAAACAATATACGATTGCTTTTTCTATTGACGATTTAAGAGTAGAACGCTGGACGAAAGACCGCGACTATTTTGTTGACGCTGTTAAAAAACAAGGTAACAAAGTGCTAGTAGCGTCGGCAAACGCTTCTTCAGCAAGGCAAATTTCTCAAATTCAAAACTTTATCACTCGTGGCGTTGACGCAATTGCTATAGTTCCTTTTAATGGCAAAGTGCTTTCTTCTGTTATTAAAGACGCAAAAAAAGCAGGCATTAAAGTTGTGGCTTATGATCGTTTGATCTTAAACGCCGACGTTGATGCTTATATTTCTTTTGATAATGAGAAAGTAGGTGAAATGCAAGCTAATGAGCTTATTAAAGTAATGCCAAAAGGAAACTATTTCTTGCTTAGCGGTTCGCCAACAGATAATAATGCGTATATGTTTCGTGCCGGACAAGAAAAAGCTTTAGCTCCGTACGTAAAAAGCGGCGCTATTAAAATTATAGGTAAACAATGGACTAAAGATTGGATGCCAACAGAAGCTTTGAAAATTATTGAAAACGTATTAACGAAAAACGATAATAAAATAGACGCTATTGTTGCTTCTAACGACGGTCTTGCCGGTGGTGCTATCCAAGCTTTACGCGCGCAAAACTTGACTAAAGTTGTTGTTTCCGGGCAAGATGCCGATCTTGCCGGCTCTATTCGTGTAGCGCAAGGAAAACAAACTATGACCGTATATAAACCGTTAAAGAAAATTGCTACTAATGCGGCTAAGTTAGCTCTTGACCTTGTTAAAGGTAATAAAGTTAAATACACAACGCAACTAGATAATAAATACAAAAAAGTTAATACTATTTTCTTAAAACCTATTGCTATTACTAAATCTAATATTAATATTTTAATTAAAGACAAAGTATATACAAAAAAACAACTAAGATTAAAATAAAATTAATCTGATGATGTTATAATATATAGAGCCTTTAATTACAATGGTAATTGAAGGCTTTCTTTTAACTAAAGAAGGAGTATAAAATGCCTTTATTAGAAATGAATGATATTGTTAAGAAGTTTGGTGATTTTTATGCGCTAAATAAAATATCATTACAAGTAGACGTCGGAGAATGTTTAGGGCTTTGTGGAGAAAACGGATCTGGGAAATCAACTTTAATGAAAGTACTCTCGGCAGTATGGCCATACGGAACATGGGAAGGCAATATTATATTTAACGGCGAAGAGTTAAAAGCAACGGCTATTCACGAAACAGAAGCAAAAGGAATCGTTATTATCCACCAAGAGTTAATGTTAGTTCCCGGATTAAGTGTTGCTGAGAATATTTTTATGGGAAGAGAACCAAAAACAAAATTCGGTTTAATTGATTATGACAAAATGTTTTCAGAAAGTCAAATTCTACTAGAACGTTTAGGAATTACCTCTATTAACGTAACCTCCCCTATTATGAACTATGGCGGAGGACACCAACAATTAATAGAAATTGCAAAAGCTTTAAGTAAAAATGCAAAGCTGATTATTTTTGACGAACCTTCTTCTTCTTTAACAGAAACGGAAACAAAAACTTTATTACATATTATTCAAGATTTAAAGGATAAAGGCATTGCTTGCGTGTATATTTCACATAAACTGAACGAAGTAAAAGCAATCTGCGATTCCGTTTCTATTATACGAGACGGAGAATATGTTGGATCAAGAAAAATAGAAGAAATAACAACGGACGATATTGTCACCATGATGGTAGGGCGGGAAATGAACAACCTTTTTCCAAGAGAAGATCACGAAATCGGCGAAGTGATTCTAGAAGCAAGGCATGTAACTTGTTATGATGCAACCAACCCTAAGATGCAAAAAGTAAAAGATATTAACTTCAAAGTAAGAAAAGGAGAAATACTAGGCATTTCCGGTTTAGTCGGTGCAGGAAGAACAGAAACCTTGTCTGCGATTTTTGGTTTTTATCAAGGAAATCATAATCAAGAAGTTTACCTAGACGGTAAAAAATTAACTATTAAACAACCGCAAGATAGTATTAAACATAGTATTGCCATGGTGCCGGAAGACAGGAAGAAAAAAGGTATTGTTGCCATTGAATCAGTCGGTCGTAATATTACTATGACCACACTGGCAAAACATGCAAATAAATTCGGTGTGATTAACCTTGCAACAGAGATTAACACTATTGACAAACGAATGCAGGAACTAGGTATTAAAGCGACTAGCTCGGACGTTCCTATTGGCACGCTTTCCGGCGGTAATCAGCAAAAGGCAGTTATTGCAAAAATGTTGGAAGTTAACCCTAAAATTTTAATTTTAGACGAACCTACACGCGGAGTGGACGTTGGGGCTAAATATGAAATATATAAACTAATTTTTAAAATTGTAAAACAAGGTACCTCCGTTATTATTGCTTCTTCTGAACTTTCGGAAGTACTCGGCATTTCTGATCGCGTATTAGTTTTTGCCGAAGGAGAATTAAAAGCAAGATTTATTAATGACGGTACGTTAAACCAAGAAAAAATTATGGCGGCGGCTATATCTTAAAAAATAATTATGGAGGGCACAGAATGAGTATTAAAGCGCTTTTTAACAAATATAAAATGCTATCTTTATTGATAGCCACCTTAATTATTTGGATATTTTTCCATTTATTAACAGAAGGACACTACTTACAACCTCGTAATATTGCTAACTTGTTTCGTCAAATGGCAATTACAGGCGTACTTGCTTCTGGCATGATGTTTGTTATTATTAACGGAGAAATAGATCTTTCTGTTGGTTCTTTATTGGGCTTACTAGGCGGTGTTGGGGCTATCTTAAATGTTTGGCTTCAACTTTCGCTTGCGCCAACAATTGCTATTGTCATTGTTCTTGGCATCTTAATTGGTGCGTTTAACGGCTATTGGATTGCATATAGACGTATTCCTTCTTTTATTGTGACCTTGTCCGGTTACCTAGCTTTTAGAGGTATTGTTTTAGGACTGACTAAAGGGCAAACTATCGCACCAATTGACGACTCGTTTAGCTATCTTGGAAACGGCTATATTCCCTCTATTGGCGGCTATATTATTGCTACTATATTAATCATTGCTTATATATTTTCTATTTATGCAGAGCGAAGTAACCGCATTAAATATAAATTACCTGTTGCGCCGTTTAGAAACGATGCGTTAAAAGCGATTGGCACGACTATTATTGTATTTGGATTAATTGCCATTTTCAACTTGCAAAGCGGTATGCCTTTTCCGGTGCTTATTCTTTTAATTTTACTCGTTGGATTAACGTTTATAGCGAATAAAACTATTTTAGGAAGGCGAATTTATTCTATTGGAGGCAATAAGGAAGCAACAAAAATGTCCGGTATTAACGTAGATCGGTTTAAGTTATATGTTTTTATGATTATGGGCGCTATGGCAGCTATAGCCGGGTTATTAACAACGGCAAGGCTAGGTTCAGGCGATCCTTCAGCCGGTAATATGGGAGAACTAGACGCTATTGCTTCTTGCTTCATTGGTGGCGCCTCTATGCGCGGCGGCGTGGGAACAATTTCCGGCGCTTTAATGGGAGCTTTAATTATGGCGTCACTAGATAACGGTATGTCTATGATGGGAATTGATACTTTTTGGCAAATGATTGTTAAAGGTTCTGTTTTATTAATTGCCGTTTGGATTGACGTATTATCTTCTAATAAAAAAGAGGCGTAATTTTTTATGCTGTTTGCCTTTGTTTTTAGGAAGGCAGCAACTTAACTTTTAAATATAGCAAATAAAGTCTAACGTTCGGCTAGTGTAGAAAGTGTAATCTTTGTTCTTGTTTGTCTTTGTTCCTAGTTGGAAAAGTTGGCAACTTAACTTTTAGATATAGCAAATAATGTTTTACGTTCGGCTAGTATAAAACTTGTAATCTTTTATTCTGTTTGCCTTTGTTTTTAGAAAAGTTGGCAACGTGCTTTTAGATATAGCAAAGAATGTTTTATGTGTGACTTTTGTAAAACTTGTAACCTTTGTTCTTGTTTGTCTTTGTTTTTAGAAAAGTTGGCAACGCATTTTTAGATATGGCAAAGAATGTTGTATGTTTGATTATTGTAGAAAGTGTAACCTTTTATTCTGTTTGCCTTCGTTCCTAGTTGGAAAGTTGGCAACTTAACTTTTAGATATAGCAAATAATGTTGTATGTGTGGCTATTGTAAAACTTGTAATCTTTCATCTTATTAGCTATTATTTATTTGTTTGCCTTCGTTCCTAGTTGGAAAGTTGACAACGTGTTTTTAGATATAGCAAATAATGTTGTATGTGTGGCTATTGTAAAACTTGTAACCTTTGTTCTTGTTTGCCTTTGTTTTTAGGAAACAAGGCAACGTAATTTTAGATATAGTAAATAAGGTCTAACGTTCGGCTAGTGTAAAACTTGTAATCTTTCATCTTATTAGCTATTATTTATTTGTTTGCCTTTGTTCCTAGTTGGAAGGCTGGCAACGTGCTTTTAGATATAGCAAATAATGTTGTATGTTTGGCTAGTGTAGAAAGTGTAACCTTTTATCTTGTTAGCTATTATTTATTTGTTTGCCTTTGTTCCTAGTTGGAAAACTTGGCAACATAATTTTTACTTATATTACTTATGTTTCTTGGTATTGATCTCGGCACTTCTAGCGTAAAAACAATATTGCTAGATAGTACGCAAAAAATTATAGATAGCGCGTCTGTTGCTTTTTCTATTTCTCGTCCTAAACCTTTATGGTCTGAGCAAAACCCGCAAGAATGGTGGGACGGCGTAATACAAACTTTGCAGGATTTGAAAACAAGGAATCCGACTTTAATGAAGCAAGTTGCCGGTATTGGGCTATCTGGGCAAATGCATGGCGCTGTTCTTTTAGATAAAGAAAACAAGGTCTTACGTCCGGCTATTTTATGGAATGACGGAAGAACACAAGCAGAGTGTAGCGAATTAGAAAGCTTAGCGCCTCATATCCAAGAAATTACAACTAACCTAACAATGGCAGGCTTTACCGCGCCTAAACTATTATGGGTGAAAAAGTATGAAAATGAAATTTTTCAAAAAACAGCGAAAGTTTTATTACCTAAAGATTATATTTGCTTTAAACTAACAGGCGAATACGTATCGGACACCTCTGATGCAAGCGGCACATTATGGCTAGACGTGAAAAAACGAACTTGGAGTCAAGAAATCTTGCAAGCACAAGGCTTGTCTTTATCACATATGCCAAAGCTAGTAGAAGGCAGCCAAGCTATGGGCAAAGTAAAAGAAGAAATTAAAAAACACTTTGGTTTTGAAAAAGAGGTAATCGTCACCGGGGCAGGTGATAACGTAGCTAACGCCGTCGGGCTAGGCATTATAGATAACAGGGACACGCTCTTATCTATTGGGACGTCCGGCGTTATTTTTAACGTATCTGATCAAGTTAACGCCAATCCTGAACTTACAGTGCATTCATTTTGCCACGCATTCCCTAATACATGGCACACAATGAGCGTTAACCTTGCCGTATCGGCAGCAATCAACTGGGGAGTGGAAACGCTTTCTAATGATAAAAAACAAGAAAACTTAATTCAAAACATAATCAAATTAAGTCAAGAAATACAAGACAGTATTCCTTTAACAAAAACAAGTTTAGAAACAAATGAAAACGGGTTGCCTATTTTCTTACCCTATCTTTCCGGAGAAAGAACGCCTTGTAATAACAGTATGGCAACTGGATCTATGATAGGACTTACTTTAGAAACAACCACGCAAAAAATAATGTACGCTATACTAGAAGGCATTGGGTTTAATTTTCGTCAATCGCTAGAATGCTTACAAGCTAGCGGCGCGAACATAGGCAAAATATACGTTGCCGGCGGGGGAACACAAAACGCATACTTACTAGATCTCATTGCTAGCATTTTAAATATAGAATTATATCTTACTCAAGATTCCGCAGTTGGCGGGGCTTTAGGAGCAGCTCGTTTAGCGATGATTGCGACCGGTGAATCGATTCGCCAAGTGGTATATAAACCAAAGATAATAAAAACCATAGCGCCTATTGAATCAGTGCAATCTATTTTGAATACAAGATACCAACGTTATTTAAAAATATACCCTATAACAAAACAAATATAAAAGTTACAACCTATGAATAAATTAGATCAATTAAAACAGCATACTATTGTCGTGGCAGATAGTGGCGATTTTCACAGTATAGCCCAATTTAAACCGCAAGATTGTACGACTAATCCGTCTTTAATCTTACAAGCTTCGCAAAAAGAAGAATACGTTCATCTTGTGGATAACGGGATTATATGGGCTAAAGAGAATTTAGCGAAGTATAGCGCTATTTCTTTAGTTGAGTTAGCTTGTGAAAAAGTGGCAACTAATTTTGTAACTGAATTACTGCAACTTGTGCCAGGTCGTGTTTCTATTGAAGTGGACGTTACGGCGTCTTTTGATAAACAACGAACAAAAGCCATTGCAAAGCGTCTAATTAGCATTCTTGAGCAAGAAAATATACCACGTAATCGCATTCTTATTAAAATCGCCACGACTTGGGAAGGTATTTGCGCGGCAAAAGAACTAGAAGAAGAAGGCATTAATTGTAATTTAACTTTATTATTTTCTAAAGCGCAAGCTATTGCCTGTGCGCAAGCTAAGGTTTTTTTAGTTTCTCCTTTTGTTGGGCGTATTCTTGATTGGTATAAGAAAAATGAAAATAAAGAATATACGCAGCAAACCGATCCCGGCGTTGTATCTGTTAAGGATATCTATAATTATTACAAACGTTTTGATTATAAAACTATCGTTATGGGCGCGAGTTTTAGGAATATAGGAGAAATAGAAGAGTTATACGGTATTGACAGGTTAACGATTTCGCCAAAGTTGTTAACTGAACTAGAGCAAGACACAAAGCCTATGGCAGTTAAATTAACAGTAGAAAAAGCAAAAGCTTTAGCAATGGAAGATATAATTTTTGATGAAGCAACTTTCCGTTGGGAACATAACCAAGATGCAATGGCAGTACAAAACCTTGCGCAAGGTATTCGTAATTTTGCTATTGATTTAGCTCGTTTACAGGCTATTATTAAAGAAAAACTAGCTCAGTAAAGGGAGTGCTAGAAAGGTTATTATTAGCTGTTATTTTGCTTTCTTGGTTTTGTATGGTTATGTTTTGAGTCTGTTTTAGTTAGGCAAGTCCCTACAAGCTTTTGTAATCTAGTCCACTATCTATATTTACAATAGCATGATTCTACAAGCAAGGCAAGCCCTTGCAATTATTTTTAATCAAGCGCCCGCAAGTTTTTATTATCTAGTCCCCCGCCAAGATTGACAACCTAGGGAAGCAACAGGCAATAGCATGATTGTATAATCAAGGTAAGTACTTGCAATTGTTTATTATTTAGCCTCAGCCAAGATTGACAACCTAGGGAAGTAACAGGCAATAGCATGACTCTAGAAACAAGATAAGTACTTGCAATTGTTTATTATTTAGCCCCAGCCAAGATTGACAACCTAGGGAAGCAACAGGCAATAGCATGACTCTAGAAACAAGGTAAGTCGCTATAATTGTTTATTATTTACCCCCGCCAAGATTGACAACCTAGAGAAGCAACAGGCAATCACAAGTTTTTACAACCTAGAGAAGTAACAGGCAATAGCATGACTCTAGAAACAAGGTAAGTACTTGCAATTGTTTATCATTTAGCCCATCGTTAAGATTATCAACCTAGAGAAGTAACAGGCAATAGCATGACTCTAGAAACAAGGTAAGTCTATGAAATTGCTTATTATTTAGCCCACTGCTAAGATTGTCAACCTAGAGAAGCAACAGGCAATAGCATGACTCTAGAAACAAGATAAGTACTTGCAATTATTTATTATTTAGCCCGCTACTAAGATTGACAACCTAGGGAAGCAACAGGCAATAGCATGACTCTAGAAATAAGGTAAGTCCCTGCAATTGTTTATTATTTAGCCCGCTGCTAAGATTGACAACCTAGAGAAGCAACAGGCAATAGCATGACTCTAGAAACAAGGTAAGTCTATAAAATTGTTTATCATTTAGACCACTGATAAGATTGTCAACCTAGGGAAGTAACAGGCAATAGCATGACTCTAGAAGCAAGGTAAGTACTATGCAATTGTTTATTATTTAGCCCCAGCCAAGATTGACAACCTAGAGAAGCAACAGGCAATAGCATGACTCTAGAAGCAAGGTAAGCCCTTATAATCGTTTACTTTATCATTAAAGCATATCTTTGATTTGAGATACTAGGTTTTCTACTGTAAAACCAAAATGACGGAACAATTCTTCTGCTTTACCAGACGCGCCAAAGCCGCCCATTCCTATAAAACGACCGTTTGAACCTAGGTATTTTTCCCAACCGTACGAAATACCTGCCTCTATTCCAATACGTGCCGTATTGTCTTCGCCAAGTACTCTTTTTTGATAAATTTTGTCCTGTTTTTCAAATAATTCCATACAAGGCATAGAAACAACAACAACCTTTTTTCCTTCTTTTACTAAAATATCAAAGGCTTGCGTTGCTAATGAAACTTCTGAGCCTGTTGCTAAAATTGTAATATTTCTGTCATCTTTATACTCCTCTCCTCGTATAATATACGCGCCTTTAGCACATAAATTTGTATCTGAATTATGCCCTGTTCGAATCAATGACAAATTTTGTCTTGAAAGAGCTAACGCACTTGGCGTTTTTTTTGTTTGCAAAACTAACTCCCAACATTCTGCCGTTTCAATAATATCAGCCGGGCGATAAGTATGAAAATTAGGCATGGAACGCATAGAAGCTAAGGTCTCTACCGGTTGGTGTGTTGGACCGTCTTCGCCAACGCCAATGCTATCATGTGTTAAAACATAAATCGGCGCTATTTCCATTATAGCCGCTAGACGTTGCGCCGGTCTGGCATAATCGCCAAAGACCATAAAAGCCCCACCGTAAGCAATGCCTGCCCCGCTTAGTGTTAGTCCGTTCATCATAGCGCCCATAAGGTGCTCTCTGATCCCGTAATCTATATAACTACCTTTATACTGCGTTTCTGGAAAAACGTATTCTTGCGTTGTTGTCTTTGTTAAATTAGACGGTGTTAAATCGGCGCTCCCTCCTATCATATAAGGGACTTGCACGTTAATCACCTCTAGAATCATATTTGACGCTTTACGAGATGCTACCTCCGTTTTATTTTGTATGTGCTCTTTCTTAAATGCTTGTATTTGTGAAAATAATTCTTTAGGAAGAATACGTTCTTTTCTGTCCAGTAATTCTTGTTGTATACTTGCCTCTTTAGATTGATACGTTGCTTCCCAAGCTGCGTAAGCTTTTCTCCCTTTCTCTAAGCATTGACGCCAATCTGCAAGGATATCTTCCGGAATAGAAAAAGGCGCGGATTTCCAATTTAAATAATCTTTTAAACCTTGTAATTCTTCTGCTCCAAGTGGGGCACCGTGCACCGTATGTTTTCCCGCTTTTGTTGGCGCACCTTTGCCAATAGTGGTTTTACAAGCTATCATTGTTGGTTTAGTGGCGCTCTGCGCTGTTGTAAGCGCTTGTTGGATTGCTTCGTAATCATGCCCGTCTATGCTTATTACATCCCAACCGCAAGCTTCAAAACGCGCCGCTTGGTTAGTTACCGACGCAAGGCTTACTTCCCCTTCAATTGTGATATTATTATTATCCCATAACACTATTAAATTCTTTAACTGCTGCTTACCGGCAAAGTCAATAGCTTCGTGGGAAATCCCTTCCATTAAACAACCGTCGCCAACAAGAACGTAAGTTTTATTATTAATTAAATCGTCACCAAAACGGCTATTTAACATACGTTCGCCAAGAGCCATTCCCACTGCCGTTGCAATCCCTTGCCCTAAAGGTCCGGTAGTTGTTTCAATACCTTCCATATGTCCATATTCCGGGTGCCCTGCCGTATTAGATTGAAATTGACGAAAGTGCTTCATATCGTCTATAGAAACGTCTTTATACCCACTAAGAAAAAGTAAAGAGTATAGAAGCGCGGAACCGTGTCCGGCTGAAAGTACAAACCGATCCCGGTTGAACCATTGCGAATGGTTTGGATCAAATTTTAAAAACTCACTCCATAACACAGTCATTACGTCTGCCATTCCTAAAGGCAAGCCGGGATGCCCCGAGTTTGCTTTCTCAATCGTTTCTGCTGATAGAATGCGAAGTGCCGACGCCATATTATAATACTTAGTCATACTTTTCCTTATATTCAAATTAAATATGTTATTATATTTTTAAGATACGTTAATCATAGTAAAATATTTATTACCATATAGTCAAATCACATAGGCTATCTTATTGATTTTTATTTTCCTTGTTGTGTAACGCCATTGCCGTGTATTTTGCTTTTCCCATTTGAATCAGGGGTTACCTTGATTTGTGTTGTTATACTCTCTTTTACTGCCGCTACGTGTGAAATAATGCCTATAAGCTTATCTTCTTTCTTGAGGTGCATTAAACTCATTAACGCTATTTGCAATGATTTCTCATCTAACGTGCCGAAGCCTTCATCTAAAAACAAGGAATCGATTTGCGCTTTTTGGCTTGTCATTTTAGAAAGCCCTAAAGCTAGCGCTAGGCTAACAATAAAACTTTCTCCACCGGATAAATTCTTTGTTGGGCGGACTTCCCCGGCTTGGTATTTATCAAGTACAAATAAATCTAATAATTTTTTTTCATCACGTATACCCGACTCATTTGGTAATAGCAAATAGCGATCGCTCATGCTTTTTAATTGTTGATTTGCTTGTTTAAGTAATATTTCAAACGTAATACCTTGCGCGAATTTCCTATACTTCCTGCCGTCTTCTGAACCTATTAACTTATGTAATTGTTTCCAACGTTGTAGCTCTTTATCTTGTAAAGTAATTTTTTCTTGCTGTTCTTTGACTTTGCCTTGTTCTTCCTCATTATGCCGTAATTCATATTTAATTTTATCTATTTCTTCTTGCCTTTGTTGTTTAATTACCTTTTGTTGCTCTATTTGAGTTTGTATTTCTTCTTTAGTTTGCTCTGTATTGCCTTTTTTCTTTTCTGTTTGTAACTCTTTTTCCTTTTCCTGCTTTTTTGTTTGAAAAGCGATTTTCTGTGTTTGTAACGTTTCTTTCTTTGCTTCTAGTTCTTGCGTTTTTTCTTTTGACATACGACTTGCTACAAACAAATCTTCACTTACAAAACCTTGCGATTCTAATTTAATTTTAAACGCCGCTTCTTTGTCGTCTTTTTCTTTAGTTTTATTTTCTATTTGCGTTTGTAGTTGAAATAATTCACCTTTTAACCTTTCTAGTTTTTGTTGTTGCTTATTTTTTTGTTCTTGTAGTTCTTTTTCTTTGGTTTCCGTCTGTATTCTATTCTTTTCCAATCTTTCTTCTTCTTCCTCAAGATTTTTTACTTTTATTAAAGAAAATCTTTTGTCTGCTTTTGTTGTCTGTTCTTCCTTTAAGGCGTCTAGTTGTTGTTTATACTCTGCTACTCTTGCGGTGTGTTCTTCTAAAAGGGTGGCTTGTAATTTTCCATCTTTTGTTACTTCAGTAACTTTTTTATCTAAATCAATTTTTGCTTTTTCTTGTTTTTCCCACTGTGTAACTTGCTTTTGTAGTTGTTCTATAATATTCACTTCTTGTACGTTATAATTACCGTATAAAGTTAACTGTGTTTGTAACGCTTCTCTATGCTCTTCTAGCTTTGCCGTATATTCCTTTAGCTCTTTACTTAACCTTGCCACGTTCTTTTGCAAGGTTTGATTTTCACCTTCTGCTTGTGTATAAGCTAACTGTGCTTTATTTTTTTCTTCTCTTATAGCTATCTTTTTTTGTTTACTCTCTTCAATTGTCTTTTCTATTTCTTCCGCTTTTGTGATTAACGTTGTGATTGCTTGGATTTCTTGTTCTGTTTTATCTAAAGAAGGAATAGCTTCTACTTTAACGTAAGGATGCTCTATAGAACCGCAAAGGGGGCAAGGGTGATTTTGTTTTAATTTATCTCTTTCCTCTTTAAGGTTAGCAATGTTTTGCAAAAAACCTTTATTAGATAATAAATGCTCTTTTTGCGTTCTATATTCTCGTATTAACTTACCTTGTAAAAGGCTTGCAAGTTGTTTTTCTTTTTCTTCATATACTAGTTGTAGCTTGCTTTCTTCTTGTTCTTTATTTTTTACTTTACTTTCTAATAATAATCTTTCTTCTTGCCATTGCTTTTGCTTCTGCTCTTCTTTTTTCTGTTCTTCCTTTGTACCGTTAATTTGTTTTTGCAATACAGCAAAGGTTTCTAAGTCTTTTTTTATACCTGTAAAAGTACGTGTTAACTCTTTGTCTTGCGCATTTGTTTGCAAATAGGCTTCTACTGTAGCTAGTTCCTTTTTTTTAGCTTTATAAGCTTCTTGGAGATCTTTATGTTTTTGCTTTGTTATGTTTTGCGTTGCTTCTTGTTTTGTATATGCTTCTTGTATAGCCTTTGTTTTGTCTTTAAGTCCTTGCAATTCTTTATCTATAGAACGCGCTTCTACAATGCGCGGGATTTTCTGTTTTTGCTCAACTATAGCCGCTTTTGCTTTGTCAGTCGCTTCTTTCAGTTGTATTGCATTTTTTTCTATGTCAGTTTCTTCTTGCTTCTTAACGGCTTCTTGTGTTAGCAAGTTTTCTTTATCTTTTATTACTTCATTTCGTATGCTAGTGAGTTGTTGGTAATCGCCTTCTAGTTCAGCCGCTTTTTTGCTTGCTTCCAGTTTATTTTCTTCTATTTTAAACGCATCTATAGCTTGCTTATTCTGCTTTCCCTCTAGTTCTATAGCTTCTAGCTCTTGCTTAAGCGTAGCTATATTTGTATACCAATCTAATACTTTTTGATTTGCTTCTTGTTTTTTCGTTAACTCGTTTTGCTCTTTTTGTTTCTCTTCAAAAATTGCTTTTAGTTCCTTAACTTGTTCCGGCAATAGTATACGAATCGTATCTAGTTCTTTCTTTATACTATCTAGCTTAATCTGTTCTTCTCTTTGCCTTTCATGTACTTTCCTAGAGATATTCGTATAAATTTGCGTGCCTGTGATTTGTTCTAAAATCTTAGATTTAGCTTCATCATCAGCTTTTAAAAACGAGTCAAAACTACCTTGCGCTAATAAAACGGATCGTGTAAATTGATCAAAATCCATTCCTATTTTTTCAGCAACAACAAGGGGAGTCTTGCTTTTCTTACTTTCAATAATATTGCTTGTTGCCAAGTCTGTAATTTCATGGCGCGACTCAGCTAAGTTACCTGTTTTTGTTTTTTTCTGGCTCCAATGGCATATATACGCTTTACCTTGCGTTGTAAAAAGAACTTCAGCATAACAACTTGCCGTTTGACGGGACATTATCTCATTACTTGCTTGTGTAATACGTCCTAAACGCGGCGTTGCTCCGTATAACGCTAAACAAATAGCGTCAAGGATCGTCGTTTTCCCGCTACCTGTTACCCCTGTTAAAACGAAAATACCACTTTCTACGTAGGCATCTGTTGTGAAATCAATTTCCCATTCACCATATAAAGAATTGAGATTTTGAAAAGATAATTTTAAGATTTTCATACTATTTTTTATTCAGCATTAACATCTTCTTCAGAAAGAGATTGAACGACTTCTTTATATATTTGTTTCATTTCGCTTCGCGTTGGTTCTTCGACTTCATAGCTTTGCAAACAACGATCAAATACTTCGTATACGTTCAAATCATGTAAACTTTCATTATTATACTTCTTCTTTAAGATTTGATCGATTCGAAAATTATCGCCTATACGTAAGCGCTTCATAGTTGAATCTTCTAATAAAGAATCAATCGTTTCACAAAGATTACTAACTAACTGCGTTCCCGTATGTTCTATAGCAAGCCACGCGGTGCTTTCTTCTTTTTTCAATGCGTTAATTTCCTCTGTAATTTCTTCTAGTGTTCCTTTAATTTGTACTAGTTCTTGAAAGCAAGGAATATTGACTTTTTGTATATCTTTTTCTTGGTTGTGTAAAGTAATAATAAAGACTTGCTTTTGTTGTTTTGCTTCATTAAAGCTTATAGGGATCGGCGATCCACTATAACGTATATGCTCTATGTTTTTTACAGGAGAAGGAACATGAATATGCCCTAAAGCAACGTAATCTAAACAAGGAGGAAAGGCATCTAAACTAATGAGAGGCAAAGCCCCAACGTATAAGTCCGGTATATCTTCTTCTTTAATGAAACCTTCTGTAAAAAGGTGCCCCATTCCCAACATAGGAAGCTTGCCAAAGCCTTGCTTTTCATATGCTTCTTGTTTTTCTTTTGCTTTAGCAACAACAGTATGATAATGCTCTTTTAGTCCTTCTGCCTGTTTCAAACGTTTTGTTTTATTACTTTCCCCTTGTTCAGCTAAACGAACGTCTTTATCTCGTAAATAGGGAACTGCGCAAATAATGGCTTCCGGCTTGTTCTCTTTATCTCGTAACGTGATAATTTCATCTTCTACTTGACCTGTTGGCGCACCGATTACGTAAATAGACAACTCTTTTAAAAGAGCTTTAGGCGCATTCAAAAGAGAAGGAGAATCATGGTTTCCGCCTATAATTACAATATGACGGCAATTACTTTTAGCGACTTCATTTAAAAAACGATAATACGTTTCTTGCGAACGATTACTTGGCGTCATTGTATCAAAAATATCGCCGGCAATTAATAGCGTGTCTATTTCTTCTTGTATAACCGTCTCTTTAAGCCAGGTAAGAAATTGCGTATGTTCTTGATACCTATTTTGTTCATATAAAGAATGTCCTAAGTGCCAATCTGAAGTATGAAGGAATTTCATTATTTTATATTAATACGTTAACAATAGTTATATTCTATAACAAACTAAAACTAGGATACACTTTTTCAAAATAAAAGTAAAAAAAATACGACCTGCTTATGTACTACGTAGCAAAGCAAGTCGTATTGAAAAGTAATTAGTCTTATATAACTAAAGTATTGCTTATAAGATTAATATATACGAAGCATTTCAAATTGGACGTACCATATAATTAAAGATACAGCATAGCCAACTAAAATAGTCCAGAAATATTTAATATGAGAACCAAAGGTATAAATCCCCTTTAACCTACCCATAACGCCCACGCCGGCAGCCGAACCAAAACTGATTAAACTACCACCAATCCCGGCAGTCATAGTAACTAACATCCATTGTGGTAAGCCCATACTAGGATTTGCTTTTAACGTAGCACTCATTACAGGAACATTATCCACAATAGCAGACAAGAAACCAATACAAACGTTCATTACCGTAGCGCCGATAACGTTGTATAGTTTAGCGGCAATATCAAGGAATCCAAGGAAATGCAGACCGCCAATTGCGGCTAATATACCAAAGAAAAATAATAAGGTGTCATATTCAATACGACTAACAAAGTGAAAAACGTTAATACGTTCTTTGTGTTTTCTTTTTAAGTAATATGAAAATAATTGTAATAAAGTAAAGCCAAACATCATACCCCACATAGCAGGCAAGGCAAATAATTGATGTCCTACAGCGGCAATAGCAATAGTAAGCACGCCAAGAAACATAACTACTTTAGCACCTTTAAGCATACGCACTTCTTCCGCATCGGCGTGCAGTGTTGGTTTTGTGTCGGGAAGAGCAAAAGAAAGCAACCCGGCAGTAGTAAGCCAACCTAAAATCGCCGGTAAAAACAAAAATAGGAAATCAGTAAAATGTCCTTTACCTGAATTCCAGACCATTAAAGTTGTAATATCTCCAAACGGGCTCCACGCACCGCCGGCATTAGCGGCTACCACAATATTAATAGCGCCGGGCACTAAGAAACGCGGATTTGTTGCATCAATAGTCAATAAGACAGTAGAAAGAATTAACGCGGTTGTCATGTTATCCGCAACAGGACTTAAAAAGAAGGCTATTGTCCCTGTAATCCAAAATAGTTTTTTATAAGAATAACCTTTTGATACTAAATTATATTTCAATGCTTCAAACACGCGCCTATCAATTAAAGATTCAATATAGGTCATTGCCACAAATAAGAAGAAATATATCTTTGTAATTTCATATATCATGGATTCAATTTCATGCTCTAAAGGAGCTTGATCATAGCCGTGTACTTTATAATATATACCAATTAGTACAAAAATGAGCGTTCCCACAAACAAAGCCGGTTTTGATTTATTCATATCCAGCTTTTCTTCTAATACAATAAAAGCGTACGCTACAATAAAAGCGAGTAAAGATACTATCCCTACCCATGTAAATACTAAACTTGTCATTCTTTCTTTCCCTCTTAATTTGATTATGTGTTTATATTACACTATTTTGAAATTAATTTTATATAATTCCTGTTTTGGGTTTACATAACAATGTCTATCTCAATACCTAGAACATCTTAGTATATACTACTTATAAAAACATAAATAATACATACTTTATGCCGCTTTTTTATATCTTCCTTTATTTTTATATAAAAATCAAGTAATAAATAACTTAAATGCAGAACTATTTTTTACTTTAACAAAATAATGCCCTTATAATTAAAAAAAACGAGTTAAAATCATATCGCGGATTCAACTCGTTTTTATTAAGCATATAAAGGCTTTTACTTATGCAAAATAGAATGAAGCAAAGCTTGTACGTTATTACACATCATTACTACTTGACCGGTTCTATTTCTTCTATATTATTCGCATCTAACACGCTATTTTTTATTTTAAAAACCCTTCCCCCTTTAAAAGTTTTTAGATTATATCCACTCCAACTGTAAGATTCAGCCCTGACTGTATATATCTCTTTACGTTTTATAGGATGTTTTAATATATTCGGTCCATATAATTCAACTGCACCTTTTAAGCCTTCAGCCGCAATAGCCGGGACGTCTGCATTTGTCGTAAAAATATCTTTATTAACCTTAATTTTCTTATTTTTTGCATTAAAATCCTTGACTAGTAATAAAGATGCAATATTAAGTACAAGGTGATGTTTTGCTAAATAAGCGGCGCTAATCGTATCGTCTCCTTCGCTATGATCAGATACTAGAATAATTTTTGTATTATCATATATATTATTTGCTTTTAACCAAACTAAAAACTTAGATAGCATTCTAATAGCGCATAGCGTTGTTGCATAATGCGCTCCTGTTGGAATTTCTCTATCAGTCTTTAACGTATAATCCGATATATAGCTTCTATCCTTATTGTTTAACGCTGGCATACAAGTTTTTGGATTATATAAAAAAGGCTCGTGTGTCAACATAAGATGATAAAACTTAAAAGTTGGGCGCGTGGCTTTTACATCGGCAGTATTAGGCAAATAATGCAAAAACATGCCTGATGCCGTAGCTGACGGCGTACTTACGTCATCTGATATTACACTCCAATCACCGCCGTCATAAACAAATTGGCGTAATGAATAGGGTGCTAACTTAAATAAACTTGTCATGCTCATAAATATAGTTTTGACATTAGCATATAACCCTTTATAAAAGTTATCTTTCATTTGTGTATAATTAAACCTTTTATCGTACAGATAAGGCACGCAATTATCAAAATAAAAGCTTACTTTACAAGCTTTTGGCGTCCAACCTTCAAAGCTTGTATATTGATTATGTAATAAGCTTACTTCATAGTTGTTTTTATGGAATAAAGTTGTTAACCTATTATAATTTTCACGGTATTGATCTACAATTGTTTTTTGTGGATTTTGAGTTTGTTTATACGCCGTATGCTTTAATCCTCCCAATATACTAAACAAGCCCGGATAAGTACGTATTCCAGCTGTCGTTGAATCAGCATACCATGTAAAACCGCTATACTCGTCTAAATATTTATACTTCTCTTTTAGCATTTCACCAATAAATTCACCGGTAAAATCATCTAACATAAACACCGCTACGTTCTTGTGCGTTTTTGAAAAGCTAACAACACTATGCGTTATTTTATTCGTATTCGTCGCTATTTTAGCCGTTACGTTTTCTGTTTTCTTTTCAGTAGTAAAATAATAGAATCCCCCGCCTAGAAAAGAAACGACTACAAGCAACATGACAAGATTGCTAAATAAACGGGCGTATTTACTAAATAAAATCAACCCAATAATAACAGCCACAGCAAAGATAATAATCACGTCTTTATATATATTAAAACTATATAACTCGCCTGTTTCAGATAAGGCAATTCCCATTAAAAAGCCATAATTACCTTTAAAAACAAAGGCATAAGCCAAGCCTGCTATAGTTATTACAATACCAAAAAACTGCACAGTTGTTTTTAGTTTTTTAGGTAATAAATAATTAATAAAAACAATACATAGCCAAGTTAAAACCATCATAGGAATTAACTCTTCTATCATAGAAGAAAGAGTAAAATCAAAATTATACGGGGCAAAATGAAAGAGTGTTACCGGCATGTACCAATACACTAAGCTTACAAGTAAAGTCAAGCAAGTAAAAAACAAAAGAGGTAAGTTTGTTTTTATTCGCGACGTAATGCTTGTATAGCAATATTGTAAAAAGGTATGCCCATAAACTAGGTTTAATAAAATCAGAGAGCATAGTAAATTTCTTCTTGCAAGTAAAGCAGGGAAACCTTCTTTAACTGCCCACATTACAATAGAGACAACAATAAGAGCAATACAAATCAAACCTAAGCCATGTTTAAGGTAACTAGCCCAAGTCCGCTTTTGCCCTTTTCTTTTTTTGTAGATAAATACAAAATGAAGTATTGTAATAACAGCCCAATAGGCTATTAAAGAAACTATAATAGGATAACTATGCGGATTAAACCAACCGTATGTAATTAAAAAGATAGTAACGGCAATAAGTCCTAATACGGCAATATCGCGCAGTAATGATTGTATTCCTTCTGGCGTCGTTACTTTCTCCACCATAGCGGCACGTTTATCTTTTATTCGTTTTATTAACTCTTGGTGTGTTTCAACATAATGATACACCATGTTTTTTAATAACGAAAATACGTTATTCAATGTCCAATACCAAACTAATGCAAAAGGAGAATTATATAACACGACTAAAAAAAGTAGCGCTAATCCAACTAATTGAATTTTATCTCTTCTTTGTAGGTGTTTTGTATAGACAAAGGCACTAAACAGATTAATTGCCGTCATGATAAACGGCATTACGTTAATACGTAACGCGCCTATTTTTAATAACTGATCCGGTTCGGCTATGTTTTGAAAAAAGCCAAAATCTAACTGTGTATTAACATAGTGATAATGGCTTAAAAAGTGATAAGCTGCGAAAAAGAAAGGAACTTGAATTAAAAAACCAAAACTGTTACGTACTGCTTTAATAGGATGATAACCATGTATTTTATACACTGTGTTAATCATAGCCATACGCTCTGATTTTACAAAGCTTTTCTTTATTAATATAAGCTCGTCTTTCATTTTAGCTTGGATTGCTCTTTCTGCATTCTGCCATTTTTCCGCCATATGATATAACGGTAAAAGCAGTATGTTAACAACTAAGCTTAAAACAAGTATGGACATGCTGTAGATATGGGTAACCTGCAGCACATGTACAAATATATAACCCATTAACAATTCTAATGGAGCTATAAATAATAAATATACAATCATTCTGCTATGTGATTCTATTAGTAATTAAAAATAGTATTATTTTTGATTTCTTTCACTTGTTCTGTATTATTTGCATCTAAGATACTATTTTTTATTTTGTATAAATTTCCAGAGAACTTTATTGGATCTCTATTGTGCGGTATATACCAAACATTTATAGAATGGAAAACTCTATTTTTTATAGGATGCTTTAATACGTTCTGACCGTATAACTCAACTGCACCTTTTAAGCCATCAGCCGCAATAGCCGGCATATCCGCATTTGTCGTAAAAATATCTCTATTAACCTTAATCTTCTTATTTTTTGCATTAAAATCTTTTACAAATAATAAAGACGCAATGTCAATTCCATATTTATGCTTTGCTAAAATAGCGGTACTAATGGAGTCATCTCCAAAACTATGATCAGATATTAGAATAATTTTTGTGTTATCATATATATTATTTGCTTTTAACCAAACTAAAAATTTAGATAGCATTCTAACAGCGCATAACGTGCTTGCATAATGCGCTCCTGTTGGGGTTTGTCTATCATTTTTTAACGTGTAATCCGATATATAGCTTCTATCCTGATTGTTTAGCGTAGGTCTACAAGTTTTTGGGTTATACAAATAAGGCGGATGTACCATCATAACCGTAAAAAACTTAAAAGTTGGGCGCGTTGCTTTTACATCAGCTATAGCAGGTAAATAATGCAGCAACATTCCTCTCTTAATACCAGTCCGCGGACTTGTGAGCTCTGTTTTTACGCCCCAATCACCTTCATCATAAACAAATTGCCGAAAAGCATAAGGCGTTAATTTAAATAGGCTTGCCATACTCATAAATGTAGTTTTGACATTACTATATAAACCTTTATAAAAGTCGTCTTTCATTTTTGTATACTTATATCTTTTATCATAAAAATAAGGCACACAATTATCAAAATAAAATTTATCTCTCATACAACTTCTTGGGGTCCATCCATCGATTGTCGTATACTGATTATGTAGCAAACTTACTTCATAGTTATTCTTATGAAATAAAGTTGTTAACCTATTATAATTTTCACGATATTGCTCCACAATTGGTCTTTTTGGATTTGTATTTTGTTGATATGACGTATGTTTCAAACCGCCTAACATACCAAATAAACCGGGATAAGTATGCATTCCTGTTGTCATTGAATCAGCATACCATGTAAAACCGCTATACTCGTCTAAATATTTATATTTTTCTTTTAACATTTCACCAATAAATTCACCGGTGAAACCGTCTAGCATAAATACAATTACGTTCTTTTTTGTCTTTGAAAAACTAACAACACTATGCGTTATTTTATTTGTTTCTATCTTCGCTGTTGTAGTTACGTTTTCTATCTGCCTGTTAGTAGTAAAATAGTAGTATCCTCCTCCTAAAAAAGACGCCACTACAAGTAACATGACAAGATTACTAAATACACGCGCATATTTAGTAAATAAAATCAACCCAATAATAACAGCCACAGCAAAGATAATAATAACATCTTTATATATATTAAAACTATATAAGTTATCTGTTTTAGACAACGCAATTCCCATTAAAAAGCCATAGTCACCTTTAAAAACAACGGCATAAGCTAAGCCTGCTATAGTTATTATAATACCAAAAAACTGCACAGTTGTTTTTAGTTTTTTAGGTAATAAATAATTAATAAAAACAATACATAGCCAAGTTAAAACCATCATAGGAATTAACTCTTCTATCATAGAATAGATAGTAAAATCAAAGTCATCAACTGGTGCAAAATGTAAAAGCGCTACTGGCATATACCAAAATATCAAACTTACAATTAAGGTAGCGCAAGCAAAAAACAAAAGAGATAAGTTTGTTTTAATTCGCGACGTAATGCTTGTATAGCAATATTGTAAAAAGGGATGTCCATAAACTAAATTCAATAAAATCAGAGCATATAGTATATTTCTTCTTGCAAGTAAAACCGGGAGACCTTCTTTAACTGCTAATATTACAATAGAGACAACAACAATAGCAATACAAATAAAACCTAAGCCATGTTTAAGGTAACTAGCCCCAGTTCGCTTTTGCCCTTTTGTTTTTTTATAGATAAATACAAAATGAAGTATTGTAATAACAATCCAATAGGCTATTAAAGAAACTATAATAGGATAACTATGCGAATTGAACCAACCGTATATAACTAGAAATACATTAACAAGAACAAATCCTAATACGGCAATATCGCGCAGTAATAATTGTATTCCTTCCGGCGCCGTTACTTTTTCCACCATAGCGGCACGTTTATCTTTTATTCGTTTAATTAACTCTTGGTGAGTTTCAATATAATGATACACCATGTTTTTTAATAACGAAAATACATTATTCAATGTCCAATACCAGACTAATGCAAAAGGAGAATTGTATAACACGACTAAAAAAAGTAGTGCTAATCCAACCAATTGTATCTTATCTCTTCTTTCTAGGTGTTTTGTATAAACAAAGGCACTAAATAGGTTAATTGCCGTCATGATAAACGGCATTACGTTAATACGTAACGTACCTATCTTTAATAACTGATCCGGTTCGGCTATGTTTTGAAAAAAGCCAAAATCTAACTGTGTATTAACATAGTGATAGTGACTTAAAAAGTGATATGCTGCAAAAAAGAAAGGAACTTGGATTAGAAAACCAAAACTGTTACGTACTGCTTTAATAGGATGATAACCATGTATTTTATACACTGTGTTAATCATAGCCATACGCTCTGATTTTACAAAGCTTTTCTTTATCATTACAAGCTCGTCTTTCATTTTAGCTTGGATTGCTCTTTCTGCGTTCTGCCATTTTTCCGCCATATGATATAACGGTAAAAGCAGTATGTTAACAACTAAGCTTAAAACAAGTATGGACATGCTATAGATATGGGTAACCTGTAACACATGTACAAATATATATCCCATTAACAATTCTAATGGAGCTATAAATAATAAATATAAAATCATATTATTCTCTTATTATGTAATTTTATTAAGAAGTTTTTACTTTATTTTGTTGTGTATTTCTACAAGCTGATCAACGGCAACTTTAGCTACGTTTCCATAATTAAACAACGCTTTTTCACGTATATTTCGTATATTTTCTACATATTGCGTATTTGTAGTAACTTCTTGGATAATATTTTCCATGTTTTCTAGATCGTCAACGCTTATTTGTTTACCAATTTGATCTGCAACTAATATTTCCCAAACTTCATCTTTTATGTAATGAGCTTCCAAGCCTGCGGTAACAAGTTCTGATTTAATAGTAAGTACCGGTTTTTCAAAGACAAAAGCAAAATCAAACATAATACCGGATAAATCAGATATAAGTAAATCAGACGATACTAAAGAATGAAAGTTATCTGGATTCGAATCCCAAGTTAAGTTTGTGTACGAACTCAATTCCTTTGTGATCCCGTCTAACATAGGCTTTTCTACTATATAGCTTTGTGGATGAGGACGTAAAATAACACTATGTCCTTTATCTAGTAAAGTTTTTAAGAATTGACTGCCAAATTTTGTTAAAAGCCCATTATTTCCCCATGTAGGCGCAACTAGGATTGTTTTCTTCTCACCGGTATTTTCATTTTCTTTCTTCTGCAATTGATAGTCTGCATATTTTTTCTTTAATTCATCTATATAAGGTAT
The DNA here is from genome assembly GCA_002995645.1 of SAR324 cluster bacterium. GTDB lineage: Bacteria > SAR324 > SAR324 > XYD2-FULL-50-16 > HCM1 > HCM1. Next base: position 57,169 of record PUHO01000019.1, read on the forward strand.
GCCGATTTTATAAATATCTTTTGCCTTTGTATTTCGTATGCCTTCTAGTTTTCTAATGTGTTCTATTTGATGTTCCCCATTAGCAAAAACACTATCGTAAAAATCAAAAGAAAAAAGTTTATAAATAGCTACGTCAACACAAGAATGAAAAATATAGCAATAGTGTTTAACGCCCTTACTTCGTTTCAGTTGTAATACGTCTAGCCCCGGCGTAGTAGAAACAAATATATCAGCTTCTAACATGCTTAAAATAACAAAAGCCTTGCTTTTCATTCCTATAAATTGCGTATCAACCAAATCAGAAGAATAATTTAATAGATTATCGTTTTCATTTCCTGAGAAATATAAGCATTTAATATTACGTTTAACTAATTCGTCAAGAATAGGTCTATACGTTGCTTCATATTGTGCGCCTTCGCTAAAAAACACGATACCATAACGTTCTTTTTGTTTGATTTTTACCCCTAACAAGCCAAGAAAAAACACTTTAGTTTTATAAAACATATTTTTTACTAAGAAAAAAATAGTTGCCACAATTCCAAAGAAAGAGGAGATTAACATACTCCCTGTTCCCGGGTCAAGATAAGCGTATGCATTCGAAGTTAGCGATATGTAATAACATACTATTAAAATAAGTATAGAAAAACGTTTCATAAAATTTACTTGTTAAGGGTTTCAAATTTAAATCATATGATTTATTTATTGTATATTATGATTTATTTATTATATATAAGGAGAATACTTCCTACTAAAATAATTGCGGTAGCTAAAAATCTTGATAGCGTATTTTTCTCTTTCAAGACTACCCTTGCCAAAATAACGGACAAAGGAATATCCCATAACCTAAGAGTATTAATTAAAACAATATTACTATTCTTCATACTTTCTGCAACTAAAATCAAGTAGTAAGAAGCATAATCACAACCGGTTGCTAACGTGATTCTTCTCCAATTAGTTTTATATGTATTTGTTAAAGAAGTTATATAAGTTCGTTTGTCTTTATTAGCAATAAATCCAAAAAAGATAAATAGAATACTACAAAATAATAGATTATAAAACAAATAAGTTGAAGCTTCCGGTTTTACTGTTCCTTGCATAGCTTTTGCGTCAGCCATTATATATATAATAGAACCGACTAAAGCATATAAAGCAAAAAGTAGCGATACTTTATCCGCTCCTGCTAGAGCCTTTCTTTGAATAATTCGCCAACCGTTATGAACAATAAGCGCTCCTATTATAATTAAAACCATACCGGCAAGAAAATAGAAGGTATATGTTTTGCCCCAAAACATCCATTCAAGCAAAGCCATAAAAACAGGAGTCGTCCTGAAAATAGGATAGTAAACAGAAACGTCACCTCTTCGCAGAGCATAGCCAATTCCTGAATAGTACATTACATTACCAATCGCACTAATGAAAGCGTATAGATACACGTAATTACTCATAGTCCAAGATGCCCCGGTAGCTAAAATTTGTATGGCAGCAATAAATACCCACCCAACAACAGCTAGTAGATACACGTCGTATCTTGGTTCTTTACCTTTTAATGCTATGTCTCTTATAGGGTGAAAACAAGCGGATAATAGAGAATATATAATTGTCATAAGTTATTTTGTATTTGAATGTGAAAAATGAATACTATAAATCAAATAGGGGGACACTTTTTAAAACGTACCTAGTTTAATTAATCTAACGTAAAGTTCTTAGAAATAAATTGTAATAAGGTCACGGCAAGGTCGTTTTCTACTTCTTTTGTTTTATTACTTAAAGTTAACTCTGTAATAGTACGCAAAACACGTTGACGAACTTCACTACTACTAACACCTTCTGTTCTTGGTACTAACTTTAGCTTACTAGGTTCTACGTCGTTAACGTTATCGTCGCCATGTAATAATATATCAATATTATGTTGTTTTAAATAATCGTCTGTTAACCACCAATCAGTAGGGACAACTTCGTCTACGTACTTAATAGCGCTCATAATTTCTTTACGCTCTTCATAGGAAAGCTCCGGCGTATATCCTTTTGCTTGTAAAACAGTTTCATCTGTAGATAAAGCAACTACAACAGCGCCGCCGGTTTCGTCTGCAATTTCCCTTGCCTTTTTTAATAATCGTATATGTCCGTGATGCAATATAGTTGCTGACATATCTACCATGATTCTTTTCATAAACCTCCAAAAATTTTAAACATAGTATTAAAAACAATTCCTTTAATTAACATTAAAAAAAATTCTTTGTCAATTAAAGTGTTTCATTTTAAAATTAATCCTGTGAAAGAGCAGCGTTTTATTCTTTGTTTTACGTTACATTCAAAGGATATATTAATAATTCGTACGTACTAAATATATAATTGTCCTATTTTAACTTGCATAACTATATTATTATATGTAATACTATATAATACTCTTAAGGGGGTGTCTTGGATTTCGACCGGAAGATAAGGTTGATAGATAAGCAAGTAGTGGTTGGACGAATGGCCACTTAAAAAATCGCCCAACAATAAATGCTGAAAATAGCAATTATACTCTAAATAACGCTACTGCTGTAGCGTAATTAACTAGAGCAGACAACTGGTGACGTCTGATAAGCTGGTATCGTCTGTTATTCTTTTCGGACTTGTTTTTTAGTTTGCTGGAAGCTAGAAGAGACCTTTTACAGCTATGTATAGTTTTGTTTGTTTATTTATAAAAACTATAATGAATTTTTAAAAATAAACTAAACTTGTAGAAAACTATTAGTCTACTTTTTGGGACGCGGGTTCGATTCCCGCCACCTCCACCAGTAAAAAGGCTATCTAGCATTAGTTAGGTAGCCTTTTTGTTTTATGCCGCAAGTTGGCGAGGTAACGGCAAACTTACCTTGCTTGACAAGCTATCTAAGGTCTTGTAATATAAGTAATATCGTCGGTTTTAACGGCAATCTATCTAGAGGCTATTTAGAGGTCTCATGAGGGAGTAATAATATTAATTTTATAATAAAGGATATAATATGACCGTATGGGTATTTAATGAGGCGAGAGACACCATAGACAGGAATCTAAACGTAGTGCCAGCTATTTATAAATCTATAACAAAAGATGGCAAATCAAGATTTGGTTGGTCTTTTGCCAATACACACGATTTACGAAAAGAAGAGAATAAGAAGTATATAAGAGATAATAAAAATTCTGAATCCAATAAACCGAATACAGATCAATTACGATTACTAGATATAAAAGAGGGTGATTGGATTATCCATGTAAATACGCCAGAAGACAATCTATGCACAGCTGCTAAGACAACATCAACATATAAATTTGATAAAGGTATTCAATCCTATTGGAATCCTGACAGAAAGGACTTTAAAAGCTATTTTGAAATAGATAAAAACAGCATTATAATATTTAATCGCAATAATCCTATGTTATCTGAAATCACAGGGAGTCTAAAAACACAAGGAAGGATACATAGAATGCAATCAGGTAAGATAAGCAGTCTTATTCTAAAATTTGAATAATTAATTTTAGAATACCAAATTCCTCCATTCAGTAGGATTGATTTATTAAGATAGATTTTAGTTTTCTTATAAGTTAATCCTACTTTGTTAACTCCCTAATCGTTTGTTTACAATTACCATCAAGAATAGCTTTCATCGTATCTAGTGGCAAGTAAGCTAATTTAATTAACCGTCTAATATAAGCTCTATCTTTATTTTCTTTCTGTGCAATAGTAGTAATACTCTTACCGGCTTCTAATTCTTTTCGTAAAGTTCGTTAAGCTTTTATAGAGTTTTACCTTGATAGGTAAAACCCTATTTCATACCTTTTCTCATGTTAAGCAATGCTAAACTTTACCCCATTGTTTATAAATCGCTTGGCATAATCTATCGTGGTATTTTGATGGAATTTTACTAGACTTAACTGATTTGATAAGTTCGGATTTCGTCTTTCCACATTGCTTGGCAATATTACAAGCTGGCATTGTATTTATATACGGATCATCTTCAAACATATCTCCTATTTTTGAACCTAGCATATAGCCGCCAATAGCCATCCCACCTATCATACCAAGTCCGCCTATCATACCAAACGGACCAAGTGCGGCAAGCGTTGCCGTTACTGCCGCTCCACCGGCAAGCCCAGCTGCTATCGTAAGTTCTGCTGCCAAATATCCACCAACTGGTAAAATAGCCCCTCCAGCAAGACCAGTAAAAGTTTTGACTGCTGATGTTCCTTCTTCCTTTGCTAAGGCAAGTTCTAATTTCTCATCTTTTGTTTTAATAAGTGTAAGTATTAAGGTCGACATATCAATTTCTCCAAAGAATTTATTTATAAGTAAAAACAATTTACTACCTTATACTACCTTATACTACCTTATACTACCTTATACTACCTTATACTACCTTATACTACCTTGTCAATACCTTTTATACTTGATTAAATAACGATTGTTTAATTATAGCTTTATGCTCGCCGTCATATACTTCACCTTGGTAGCTTATCTTGCCAACGTAAAGTGGATTTTGTAATAATCTAGATAGCGTTGCATTACTCCAACGATTACCGCCTATTTCTTTTCCTATTTGGCTAGTCCATTTTTTAGTATTAATCCCTTTATCATTAAGGTAATCTTTCACTTCTTGTAAGCTGTTTAATTCTAAGTACTTTCTATAAATAGCCTCTACAAGCCTAGCTTCGTCTTCTATAATAATAAGCTTGCGATTAACGATCTTATAACCTAACGGCGGGCAACCTCCCATAAAGATACCTTTCTTTTTACTTGCTTTAATTTTATCTCGTATCCTCTCGGCGGTTACTTCTCTTTCAAATTGAGCAAAACTAAGTAGCACGTTCAGCATTAATTTACCCATTGCATTGGCAGTATTAAAGCTTTGTGTAATGGATACAAACGAAACATTATGCTTTTCAAATAGTTCTATTAGCTTAGAGAAATCAAACAGACTTCTTGACAACCTATCTACTTTATATACAACAACACAACCTATTTTACCCTCTTCAATATCTTTTATAAGTTCTTGTAAAGCCGGTCTTTGCAACGTACCTCCTGAGATTGCCGCATCTTCATATGATTTATAGAATTGCCAATTTGCATGTGCTTGACTTAATATATAAGCTTTACAAGACTCTTCTTGCGCATGCAAACTATTAAATTCTTGTTCTAATCCGTCTTCATGGCTTTTTCTTGTGTAAATAGCACAGTTGATTACTTTAGTTATCATTGCTTCGTTCATTCTACAACCTCTTTAGATAAAACAAGACTTTTACTACTCTTAATTGCTTTACCTCTAGTTCGTAAGTTAAAAAATAAATATCCTGATTGATGTCTACCTGTAATCGTTTTTGCAATAGCAGTTAAGCTTTTATAATTCTTACCTTTATAAGTAAAACCGTCTTCCATTACGATTACTTCATATCGTTTGCCTCGCCAGGTTTTTATAATCTTTGTACCGACTGTAAATAAAGGTTTCTTTTCTTCCTTGTTGTTTTGACTTAACTTTTCTAACTTTTGGATAACTTTAGCCATTTGCTTAGGTTTCTTTTCTGCTTCATTATACCAATCAAAAACCATAGTTATTGTTTCTATCCGATTAGGTGGATTACTTTGAAAGCGTTTAATCCATTCTTGTTGCAAAATTTGTAATTCTTTATTTTTCATAATCTCTTCTTTTTAGGTTTGTCTATACATCACTTACCAAGGACAAGAAAGCAAGTTAAAAGAGAAGTATTTTCACATAATAAAAATAGTTTTAACTATATGAAAATAAGACTTGATTTACTTGGAAAAGCAAGCGTTTATGTAGGTGTGCTCAAGCACTATTAATAAAATATTTATAGGAGACTGTTATGAAACTAACAAAAAAGCAAATCATGTTAGATTTAATGAAACAAAGTGAAGGAGTTAGTCTAGATGAGTTAATGGCAAAGCTAAACTGGCAAAGGCATACAATATGCGGATCTATATCAAATCTTAAGAAAGCTGGATACGACATTGATTCCGGCATCGATGAAGATGGTAAGAAGATTTATTACCTTAATGAAGAAAAATCAGAAAATAAACCTATAAAAGAAAGTAGTGTAGAGCCATTAAAGAAAGCAGAAGGTAAAAAAGAAAAGCTAGATAATGCTAAAACAGCAGGTAAGCAAGAAAAACTAGATAGTACTAAAACAGAAACAAAGACTAATGCTAGCAACAAAGATAAAAAGGATACAAAATGCAAGAAGTAAAATACCCGCAAATTAAGATTACGTTAGTAGGTGAAAACGGCAATGCTTATGCGATTCTAGGAAGATGTATAAAAGCTATGAAAAGAGCTAAACTATCTAATACAGAAATAGAAACTTTTAAGAAAGAAGCAACAAGCCATGATTATCCGCATTTATTAACTACTGTAATGAACTACTTTACTTGTGATTAAAAACAATCATAAAAACTATTGACAAGCTAACTTTAGTTTAGTAATCTCTAAACATTAGCGGATAACTCATAGGAAGTTTATCCGCTTTTTTATTAGCTAAGGCAACCTACCAACATTACCTGTCCTTGTGGTTCTCTAAAAACAATAAAATTAATTTTTATTACAAAAAACTATTGACAAGCTAATATTAATTTAGTAATCTCTAAACATAAGCGGATAACTCGTTAAGGGCTATCCGCTTTTTTATTACCAAGTTTTCTCTGATGTGAAAACTACATTCATAAAATATCTTGTAATAGCAAATAGGATACTCATAAATAAAGCTTTGCTTTCTACGTTAGGATAATATAACAATGCTTGCAATACTTCTTGATAATAAGCTTCGCTTTTTCTTATTTTAACTGATCCTTCTTCAAAAAACTCTTTACATCTACTAAAATCAGCCTTTCTTATATCCTCCTCTGCTA
>PUHO01000020.1 GCA_002995645.1 SAR324 cluster bacterium
TTTTTCCACGTATCAGTTAAAAAATTTGTTACGTCTTGTTGCTTTGTTTTATTAAATAAATAGGTTGTTTGGGCGTATAGGTTATGTAGTTGTTGGTTTTTATTTTGTGTATACGTATTTTCTTGCGGTTCTTCTTTTGCTGCCGGTTCTTCCGGTTTTGTTTTTTGTGACAAGAAAGAAAAAAGGCGCTTACGATAATAAAAAAGTAAAGCAATACATAGAAGTATAATAATAGCAACAAGATAAGGCGTAAAGGAAAAAGAAGGCGATATTTTTTTCTTAAGCGCAAGCGCATCTTCGTTTGTTGGGTCATCTTGTAAAAGATCGTTTAGAATCACTTTTGCCGCTTTTAGATTCCTTTTTTGATAAAACTCATTTGCATTTGCTAAGCGATTGTAAAATATAATTTTTTTAGATATTTTTGCTCTAAGGGCAATAGCACGAGTTGAATCCGGGCTTGTTATTGGAATGTTGCTAAGTAAAGTAAAAGCATGTTGGAATTCTTTATTATTAAAAGCAACAACCGCATTGTCATATAAAGAAGGATTTTGTACTGTTTTTTGTATTGTATATGAATTTTGTCCTGGATTGCTTGCTAAGACATGACTTGTATTTTGCTTACTATTTGCCGTAGCTACGTTGTCTAGCGCCGGCTTTATAGTGTCATTTTTTGTCTTATTTGTAAAAGAGGACAAAAACGAGGACATTTTTTGAATTGTTGGTTGTATTTTATGTTGTAATAAATCTTGTAGCTGAAACGTGTAAATATACGCTACGTTCTTTTCTGTTACCTTAGCTTGTAACGCCGTGTAATCATTGTTAAAAGCAAGTTTTTCTATGGTGCGGTTTCCCACTTGCGTATCAAGTAAAAGATTATAGATTTGCGATTTTTCGTCAGTGTCCCATAAAATAAGGTGATTATCTGAATCTAAAGAATATAAGTTGTCATTCCCAAAAGATAAAATTTGCTTAATATATGCTTTGTGCCCTTGTAATTCGCTGGTTTGCGAGCTTTGATTATATTTATATAGCAAGATTGCCGAATCCTGCTTTTTTGCAATCGCAACTTGACTCGTTCCAATCGGCGCAAAATCTTGTATTTGCCCCTGTTTGACTTGTACAATCGTTTGCGGTTTATGTGATGAAAGAAGGAGCTGTTGGATATGATTTCCTTCTTGCCAAAGAATAGATTGCCCGTTGGTGTTGAATTGAATCTTTCGCTTGCTATCGCTTGTATTAAAAGGATAACTTGCCTTTTGTATAAAGTGGTTGTTTTCTATATCGTAAACTAACGTGCCGTTGTCCGCCGCCAGAATAAAGCGATTCGGCTCTTGTTGCGAGAAGGTAGCTTGCTTTGCTGTAAAATGAGGGATAATCCGCGGTGTATACTGTGTTTGCGTTGCCGTCTCAAAACCGCCTATCGTAGTTTGCGTATCTTTTTTTTTAATCTGTATAACATGCCGGTTGTCCGGGCTTAAAGTCTGCTGTATGTCTGCGTTACAAAGGACAAGAGGGCAATTTAGTGCAACCAACTTGCTAGTGATTAACAAGAAGGTAAGAAGGGACAGTGTCAGTATACGAGAAGTTTGCAAAATCATTAGAATTAATTTTGTGAGGTAGTGGCACAAACGTAATGGATAGGTAAATTTTGTACAGAAAAAATTTGCTCAAACTCAGTAGGGATATTATCTTGTACATAAGGCGAGTTATACAAATTAGCAGAAGATGCCAGTACTTCCCAATTTTTTGTTAACTTAAAAGATTCAAGTGTAAATTGGTAATAGGCAAGGTTATCTGTTTTCAAGTAAAACCTAGCGCCGTCTTTAGCAAAGGGACGTAATGCATCAAGGAAGGCAGGTTGTAACATACGGTTTTTTTGTTGCCTTCGTTTAAGCCAAGGATCAGGAAAGTTAACAAAAATATTTTGCAAAGATTGCTTCGGTAGCCAATGAATAATATCTTGCGCTTTACCTTGTAATAAAAAGGCGTTTTGTAAGGCGTGTTTCTTTAATTTCAAAGCGGCGTACACTAATCTTTTATAGCGAATTTCAACGCCAAGCGTAATTGTATGGGGATACTTCTTAGCAACGTCACGTATGAAATTACCGGCACCACAGCCAAAGTCAATATTCAAGCCCGTTTTTGTATGATCGAACGACTCAAAGTGTTGCGCAAATTGTTCTTTATTCAAGAAAATCAAATCTGTATGTTCTTGTATAATTTCTTTATATGGATTCTCTTTAGCCGTTGCCGGTAAAGTGTAGGTATGTTTTAGTTTTTTACAAGCCATATTAAAAATGAAACTAAGAGAACAAGAGTGTATATTTTTTGTAAGTTTACCTTAAAACATTGTAAAAAGCAAGGCATATATCAAGAAAAACAAGATAGGGATATATAGTTGCTTATCATTTTATAAGCATTGTTTTTGTATGATTTAAGTAACTTAGTAAGCTTGTATAAAATTTTTGTTATTACATATACCACAGGCTAAAATACAACAGGGACGCGGGCTTAAAAAAAATGCGCAAAAAAATAATTATTACATTATAGACATTTTTATATTAATAGCTTTATATTATATAGTAATATCATATATGGACAAAGTAAATTTATTCACATATGATTACTTAGATACCTAACTGAAAGGTGTATTGAAAAACAGTGAAATAAGTTATATTATATTGTTGTGACTTATAAAATTTAAGATATAAATAAAGGTTGCATTATGCAGTATAGTATAAGAAAAACAGCAATTATATTTTTAGAAATTTTGCTAGTGTTGTTTTGCATACAAATTATGTTTATGACGCAAGCAAAAGCAGCGTCACAATATAGCGAGAATTTGATTAATGTTGCGGCAGAATTTACTTTTCCCGGAACCGGTATTATTCGCAAACAAGCGGCGGCAAGGAAAGATTTCCCTTTTATGAAATTATTATTTCTTTCGGCGCCTTCACTATTTGCTTTTTATAAACGAGAACAACTATTAAACGATTTCGACTCGTTCGTTGATACAGATAGAACTAAATTAATCATTGAAACCGATATCAAAGCCGCTGATCGTACGGATCCAAGGAAAGATGATAATAAAGCATTACACGAGACCTATTATAATAAACAAGGTTGGGAAGGGCTAGCATGGCAAAGGTTATCTTTGAATCTGCTTCTTATTTCTATTGCCGAAGTAAAAAGAAATCCAAAAAGTGATAATAGTGAAATATATAAATTTGCTTTAGCACCGTTACGTATAGATCATTGGGGAACAAACTGGCGTTTTTGGATACCTGTTGCTTGGGGTATTATAGGGGCGGCAACCTCTTCTTCTCAAGATTATGATATATATACAGGTGGCGGATTAACAAAAGGTGAATTATATGGTTTAGAGTTGCCTAATACGTATATGAGTGGTATTGCAGAAGAATTATTCTTTAGAGGAACAGTACAAAGAGGTATATACGAAACGCTTGACGGCATGAATAATTGGGGAAATAGAACTAATTATTTTACGAGTTTAGTTAGTGGTGCCACTGTATTTGGTTTGTCCCATAATGGACTGCAAGGATCGGCAAATCCACTTACGGCATTTATAATGGGCTTATATTTTGGTTATATGGCTTATCCTTCGCCAAGTAATCCTTTGCAAGAAGATTTGATAACTAGTATGGCGGCACATTCTTGGTATGATATGATTGTAACAATAGGACAGTACGCTCATTCTAAAATACATGTTAACGATAAAGCTATTGCTTGCCGTGAAGTAACAAATCATCAAGTACAATGTCGTGAGAAAGGGGATATAGATGGGAAAACTGTTTATCCATTACTCAAAGTAGGCTTTCACTATTAACAGCATATAACGTAGATAAGAAGCACTTCTATAAACGAGTTCAAGAGTAAAACTTGGGCTCGTTTTTTTTGTGTTTAGATTCGGTAAAATTAGCAATAAGCAAAGCCGCGTCTGTTTGTTTTGGGGCTTTGTGTTAACTAATCCTAAGCGATTGGCAATGAGAAAGAGTAGCTACAGGGAAAGAAAAGAACTTGCTTTTATGTATGATTAGATTCGGTAAGCTTGGCAAGAAGCAAAACAGCGTCTGTTTGTTTTGGGGATTTGTGTTAACTAATCCTAAGCGATTAGTAATGCGAAAGAGTATTTACAGGGAAAGAAAAGAACTTGCAGCGGTTAGCAATGCGAAAGAGTAGCTACAGGGAAAGAAAAGAACTTGCTTTTATGTATGATTAGCTTTAGCAAAGAAAGAGCAAAAACTAGTTAAAGAGCAGGAAGAACATAAAGGTTGCCGTGCTTTACAAGTATAGCGACCATGTAAAATTAATAAATGATGCGTAGTTAACAAAAAAGCAGGAGGTGCCACCTTAAGCAAATCCGCTTCCGTTTGATTTGGTGTCTTTGTGTTAACTAATCCTAAGCGATTAGAAACGCGAAACACATGCGTATCTACGGGAAAGAAGAGAACTTACTTTTATGTGTGATTAGATTCGGCAAGCTTGGCAAGAATAAGGTACCACCTTAAGCAAAACCGCTTCTGTTTGGTTTGGCGTCTTTGTGTTAACTAATCCTAAGCGATTAGAAACGCGAAAGAGTATCTACAGGGAAAGAAAAGAACTTGCTTTTATGTATGATTAGATTCGGTAAGCTTGGCAAGAAGCAAAACCGCGTCTGTTTGGTTTGGAGTCTTTGTGTTAACTAATCCTAAGCGATTAGCAATGCGAAAGAGTATCTACGGGAAAGAAAAGACCTTGCTTTTATGTGTGATTAGCTTCGGCAAGCTTGGCAATAAGCAAAACCGCTTCCGTTTGGTTTGGCGTCTTTGTGTTAACTAATCCTAAGCGATTGAAAGAGTATTTGCAGGGAAAGAAAAGAACTTGCTTTTATGTATGATCAGACTTAGCAAAGAAAGAGCAAAAGCTAGTTAAAGAGCAAGAAGAACATAAAGGTTGCCGTGCTTTGCAAGTATAGCGACCATGTAAAATTAATAAATGATGAGCAGTTAACAAAAAAGCAGGAGGTACCACCTTAAGCAAAACCGCTTCCGTTTGGTTTGGTGTCTTTGTGTTAACTAATCCTAATCGATTAGAAACGCGAAACACATGCGTATCTACGGGAATAGTCAGTTCATTAAACGCTACGTTTAAAACAACGCCGGCAGTTTTTTGCCCTACTCCAGCAAGAGCTTCTAATTCTTTTCTCGTGGAAGGGACAGTACCGCCGTGCCGTTCTATAAGCTGTTTACAACAAAGATATATATTCTTTGCTTTCATGTTATAAAGCCCAATACTTTTGATATATTCTTTAATCCCGTCTTCTTGTAAGGCAAACATATCTTGCACTGTTGGCGCCGCTTGGAATAATGCCGGCGTGACTTTATTAACTGATACGTCCGTTGCCTGTGCGCTTAAGATTACTGCAATTAATAACTCAAACGCCGACTTATAGCGTAATTCCGATTTAGGTTCCGGTATAGATTCGCTTAACAGAGTAAAGACAGATAGAATATCTTTCTTTTTCATTTTATGTTTCTAAAAGCTTGTGTACTGCTTGTAATGCTTTAATAGAATTAGTTCCTTCAATAATACAAGAAATATTAATTTCAGATGCACCTTGCGAAATCATTTCAATATTAATATTAGCTTCCTTAAGAGCGGCAAACATAAGACTAGCCGTGCCTACTTTGGAATGCATTTGCGCGCCAATTAAACTAATAATAGACATGTTTTTATGTACTGAAACATGACCGATTTTTTCTAGTTCCGGGATCGCATTCTCAACGAGTTCGTTATTGGTTAACGTCATAGAAATATTAGCTTCTGATGTAGAAATTAGATCAATAACTATTTTGTGTTTAGCAAGGATTTCAAAAACTTTATGCATAAAACCGTAAGACATTAACATACGGTTTGAATGAACGTTTAATATAGTAATATTGTTTTTTGTGGTAACAGCAGAAGCAATCGTTTTTTCTGTGCCTATACTGTCTGTTATAAGAGTTCCTTCTTTTTGCGGTGCAAACGTGTTTTTAATGCGAACAACAATACCGGCATTTTGAACTTGTTCCATTGTAAAAGGATGAATTACTTCTGATCCGTAAAAGCTAAGCTCTAGCGCTTCATTTGGTGAAATAGCTTTTAAAATATGAGCTTGCGGTACTTTATTTGGATCAGCAGAGAAAATGCCGTCTACTTCTTTCCAGATTTGAAATTCTGTAGCTTGCAAAGCGGCAGCAATTAAAGCGGCAGTAAAATCACTGTATCCACGACCGATATTGGACATAATTCCCCCTTGAATAGGTCCAATAAAACCGGTTAGAATAGGAATGCTTGTACCGCATGATTCTATTTTGTTACGTATTTCTTGCCGTGCATAGGCACAAAAATGGCGATCTACTTCACTATGCGATTCTTGAATTAAAGTATCTAAAGGTACGTAGCAAGCGTCTATGCCGTTAGAATTTAATAAACCCGCAAAAATGCAAGCCGCTAATTTCTCACCTGTAGAGATAATAATATCATAAGATCGCGGCGAAACTTCGCCAATAATTTGTAAAGCGTCAAGGAAAGATTTTAAAGATTTAAACTCAGCGTGTACTTGTTGTAAAGTCGCTTCAAGCGCCATAGGCGAGGTGATTATATCTTTAATTACTTTAATATGATTTTCTTCTATTTCGTCTATGATTTTATAATAGCTACCTTTTGTTAAAAGGGCGTCAATTGCTTTAAGAAGTTGGCTTGTTGTTCCTTGCGCTTTAATAACTGAGCTCATTGCTGAAAGGACAACAACAGGCTGGACTCCGCTTTCTTGCGTTGATTTAACTATAGAAGCGACGTTTTTTAATCTTTCTGCTGTTCCAATGGAAGTACCACCGTATTTCTGTACAATAAAATTCATTTTTTAATACCGGTTTGTAATGCGTTAATACTAACTTGTAGTTTTTTAATGACCTTAGGTAGGTCCCTCATAATAATTAATGTTTTTTGGTAAGAAGAAAATTTTTGCAGTGCTTGACCGCCGTAAACGCCTTCTTCCGTAACAGATCCGGAGATAATAGATCCGGCAATAAAGCTAACGTCAGAAGCAACTACAATATGATCGGCAAACATACTATAGGCACCGATTACAATACGATCGCCAAAACGACACGATCCGGCAATGCCACATGCGCTTCCAAGTATACAGTTCTTACCAATAACCGTATTGTGCGCAATATGAACAAAACTATCTGTTTTTGTGTAATCCCCTATAACAGTGGAATCAAAGCGAGCGCAAGAAATGTTATTTAACATACCAATAGTAACGTGTTTCCCAATAACCACGTTGCCAATTTGGGGGATATCTTGTAAGTTATCACCACGAACATAAAGCCCGAAACCTTCGCCACCAATAACAGAGTTAGCACGAATAATGCTAAAATCACCAATAACCGTATTATGATATAAGGTAACAGACGGATCAATAGTAACGTTAGTTCCTAGCTGGGAACCGTCCATAATCACGGCGTTAGAACAGATCAGCGTATTATCGCCAATAGTAACGTTATCTTCTATCCTAGCACCGGCTTCAATAGTAACGTTATTTCCTATATGCGTTTTTTTGGATACTGTGGCGTCAGGTGAAATAAGTCCTGTTCTTTTAATATCCGGATGTAGTAGTTTAATCGCCGCTAAATGGGAGACTAACGGATCAGGCGAGATAATGAAATTACCTTTAATATTAGCGGGAATTTCTTCTGTATTAGGAATGATAACCGCCCAATCGCTATAACTTATTTTTTCCCAATCCGGATTCAGTGGATCGCCTTTAATGAACCGCGCTAATTTAGGGATATCCGGTTGTTTTATTCGATCGCTTATAAAAGCTACGCCCCCTTTTTCTATATTAGTAACGGCGCAACAATGAGTTAATGCTAAACTAGGATTACCTCTATAGGTAAGCCCAAGCTGTTTGGCAAGAGTATCAAGAGAAATAGTCATAATGAAATCAATAAAAATACAAATATTATTTTATATACTCTATCAAAAAAGAATATTTATAGCAAATATATTTTGTATTTTAAAATTAAATCTGTTATACTATATATATTTCTATTAGTATAACTAAAACCTATCTAGCTAATATTAATAAAGAATATGCTTTTTGTAGTGTAATGATATAAATCTTGAAAAGATGAAATTCTAAAATATGCATGATATAAATATTATTAATGTTTGCGCAGGTTGTTATTGGTTAGAAATTCCAGAAGAAAATTTTTCAATTATTTGCGGTTGTCCAGACGGATTTATAAAACACGTACAAAAACAAGGCTTGATTCATGATATGCCTGACGGGTTTAAAAGTGGTCCTAATGCTATTTTATTAAACGAAGTTAGCATTGAACGTCCGGAGCGATTCAACTTGTCTGAATTTGCTGTTTTACATATGATTTATCGTCAAAGTAAAAACGGCATTCCCCCTTTAATTATAGGAACGGAGCAACAGCTTAAAGAACAGTTTAACTATTTGTTATATGGTAATTTTGGATTTGTCCATAAAGAAGATTATATTAAACTTGGTTTTACTGAAGAAGAAGGACGCGCTTTTATTGCTATAAAACGTTACTTTGCCGGTAATGCGTTTGGTAATTTAAATCAACTCGTTGATTCAAAAGTACTAGAAAAGGAAGAGATAGAAATATATCCAAATATCTTTGTTGAACGTATGGGGAATAATCTTTTTTATTTTAGATATAAAGATACGGTTAAGTTGATTAACCTAGCTTATTTGAATGAAGAAGCCTATTGCCCGCCCTATACTTTGCCAAACGTTGTCATACCAAAAGCCGAATTTGCTATTACTCATATTGGCGAAGGTGACGGTTGGAACGAAAACCTTCCTTGTATGAGTTCTTTAGTACAATGTAACGGCTATAATTATGTGCTTGATATGGGTCCTTATATGAACCATACTCTCCAAGCTGTGAATAAAAAAATAGAAGATATAACCGGCTTCTTTCTTTCTCATATTCATGACGATCATTGTTCTAGTATAGTTCGCTATATTTATAATAATAAACCTATACGAATTTATTCTGTTCGTACTGTGTATGCTTCTTTAATTAGCAAGCTTTCTAGTTTAATTAATATTCCCGAAAAAGAGTTACGTACACAACTTGATTTTTGTGAATTACAAATGAATGAATGGAACGAGATTAACGGCATGCAAGTTAAGCCTGTCTTTTCTTTTCATCCGGTAGATACGGTTTTATATATTTTTTCTTATACGAAGAATCAAGAAACAAAAACCTATGCTCATTTAGCGGATATTGCTTCTCTTGCGGTTTTACAAGCTATTGAAGCTAGTATGGAAGATGATATTAAACCTATTGTTACGGCATTAATGGCGCAAACGTTAGTAGTTTACAAAGAGGCGTATAATCTTAAAAAGCCGGACGTAGGCGGTCCTACTGTTCACGGAAATTACCAAGATTTTATTGATGATAAAAGTGAGAAGCTTGTTTTTTCTCATACCACAAAAGAGCTTACAGAAGAACAGCTAAAATATGCAAGACAAGCTGTTTTTGGCGAAACTGATATTCTGCTGCCTTAAAGTTAGTTTAATGCTAAATAGGTAGCTTATATCGCTATATAAGCATACTATTGCAAGTCCCCACCTCATAGCAACTATGGTTGTCATATCCCCAAGAGAAAAAAGTTTTAATTTATTAAGAAGATTAGCTTGTCTAAGATCTTTACAAATCCTCACCTCATAGCAACTATGGTTGTCATGTACCCAAGAGAAAAAATAATGATAAGTTCATGCCATAAAAGAGGCAGATAAGCTGTTTTTAGCGAAACTGATATGCTGCTACTTTAGAGTTAGTTTAATGCTAAATAGGTAGCTTATATCGCCATATAAGCATACTATTACAAGTCTCCACCTCATGGCAACTATGGTTGTCATGTATCTAAGAGAAAAAATAATGATAAGTTCATGCCATAAAAGAGGCAGATAAGCTGTTTTTGGCGAAACTGATGTTCTGCTACTTTAGAGTTAGTTTAATGCTAAATAAGTGGCTTATATCGCCATATAAGCATACTACTACAAGTCCCCACCTCATGGCAACTATGGTTGTCATATACCCAAGATAAACAAGTTTTAATTTATAGCGAAGGTGCTTATTTTAAGAAGCAAGAAGACAGTAGCAAGGGCAAGTCTTTTTGTACAAATTGCGATAAGAAGAAAAGCAAAGCAAGTACAGTAAACAAGAAGCGTAGTGATTTGAAGGCAGAATAAAAAACGCTTTCCCTAATATGGAAGAGAAAGCGCTTTTTGTAGCTGAAAGAAACGAATTAACGTTTTGAAAATTGGAACTTAGCTCTTGCTCCACGTTGTCCGTATTTCTTACGTTCTGTAATACGAGAATCGCGTGTAAGAAGATTAGCTTGTCTAAGATCTTTTCTTAGCTCTTCATTAGAAACTAATAAAGCGCGGGCTATACCGTGAACTAAAGCTTCGGCTTGACCTGTTGTTCCGCCGCCTTTAACAGTAGCGTATACGTCAAACTTATCAAGTGAATTAGTTACGTCAAAAGGATGTTTGATTTGATGAATATAGATATCGCGTTTAAAATATTCGTTTACATCATGTTTATTTACAAGGATTTTACCTGTTCCTGGTCGTAAAAAAACACGAGCAACCGAAGTCTTACGTCGACCGGTAGAATAATATTGTTCCATAGTTGTTTCGTATTATATTGTAAGAGTTTCAGGTTGATTGCTTTGGTGTAAGTGCTCACTTCCATTATATATTTTTAATTTAGTGAATACTTGTCTAGAAAGCTTATTTTTTGGAAGCATTCCTTTAATGGCATGGCTAAGCAAATCAGCAGGATTTTTAGCTAGAATTTCTTTTGCAGTTGCTTGTTTTAAGCCGCCGGGATAACCGGTATGATGATAGTAGGTTTTTGTTTCTATTTTATTACTACTAAGGCGAATTTTATTCGCATTAATAACAATAACGTAATCACCAGTATCAACATTAGGAGTATAGTAAGGTTTATGCTTACCTTGTAAAATCTTAGCGATTTCAGAAGAAAGCCGACCTAAAGTTTTATCCGTTGCGTCTACACAATACCATTTATGTTGTAAGTCACCGTTTTTTCCGAATTGTTCTTTTCGAGCAAAAGTAGTTGTTTTTTGCATTCTTTATCCTTGTTAATGATAAAATGTTGCTCTATAATAGAATTTTATTATTAAGAAATAAATCTTAATGTAATTAATATTATCTAATAGTAATAGACTTAATTAATAATGTCAAGTAAAAAAACAGAAAAATAAATAATAAGTTATAAAATAGTTTATTTATGTTATTTTAATGTTAAACTTAATTGAATTTATTTTTCTTTGTATCATTCTATTTTATGTATATTTTTAGAAGCAACAACCTAGAGACCTTGTCTACTGTTCTAGCAAAACAAGATTTTTTGTTAAAAAATCCATTAGAACGTAGTTGGATAGTTTCGCAAAATCAAGGAATGTCCGTTTGGTTATCCCAATCTTTAGCTAAACAATTTGGCATTTTTTCCGCACAATACTATCTTGTTAAACCGGTTATTATAGAAATACTAGAAAAACTATATGGTGAGCAAGTAAAAAAGAATAATTTTTCTCGTAATGAAATAACGTTAGCGTTGTTTGCTATTTTTTCCAAGTTACTACGCAGTAATGTAGCTAGTATGCAAGTGGTGAAAGAATATATTCAAGAAGAACGAACGAGTTTAAAATTAATGCAACTAGCGCAAAAAATGGCGGCGTTGTTTGATAAATATCTCATATATAGACCGCAAGAATTGCTTTCTTGGCAAAACGAGAGCGATTCGCAAAGGCAAAGTAAGGCGCCGCTTTGGCAAGTTAAATTATGGCAAGAGCTAGTAAAGACAATGGGAAAGCAACATTTTGCTTATTATATAGATTTATTTTGTAAAGAGACAAAACCAGATTTGTTTGCTGAATTAAACTTGCCAAAACAGATTTATTTCTTTGCTATTACTAGCTTGCCGCCTTTATTTTGTGATTTTATTAAACAACTAGATAACTATACGAACGTATCGTTATTTTTGCTATCACCTTCTAAAGAATATTGGGCGGATATACGGTCTAAAAAGGAGCAAATCCGCAGTTTGAAACGAACGAGAGGGAATATATCTTCTTTAGAAGATATGGAAAATACGTTGCATTATGACGAAGGTAACACGTTGCTTGCCAACAATGGGAAGCTAGGTCGCGATTTCCAAGCTTTGCTAGAAAGTAAATTTGATTACCAAGAAGGCGAGCAAGATTTGTATAAGTCACCAAGTGAAGAGCTGCCGCTAGGTTTTTTGAAAAATAGCTTGTTATACTTGAAAAATAAGGCGCTAGGGGAAAAAGAAACCTTCCCTATAGCAAAGAATAATCTTTTAATTTATAGTTGTCATAATCGTATTCGCGAAGTAGAAACAGTCCAAGATATTTTATTACAAGAAGTGTTTGAAAACGGCGTACAACCGCATGAAATAGCCGTTATGATGCCTAATATTGAAACTTATGCCGATTTGATTCCTATTGTGTTTACAAACGATAAAGAAGAAAAGCATTACTTGCCATATCGCGTATCAGATCGTAGCGCTATCTTTGACGAGCCTATAATTCGCTTGTTCTTGAAATTACTTACTTCTTTATCTTCGCGCGCTTCTTTTGACGATATTTTTGAGCTCATTAGTAACGTTGTGATTCAGCAAGCTTTTAAGTGGCAAGAAGAGGAAGTAGAAATATTGAAAAACTATTTAAAAGAAGCGTCTCTTGCCTGGGGATTAGACGGAAAACAAAGGGAGCAGCAAGGTTTTCCTTTTGAAGAAGCGAACAGCTGGAGTTACGTTGTTTCTCGTTTATTACTAGGCTGGGCAACGACTCAAGAAATCATATGGCAAGATCGCCTTGCTATGCCGTTAACTGACGGTGCTAGCTTTGATTCAGTGCGCAAGCTAATTTTGTTTTTACAAGAATGGGAAGAGCTCTTTCAATTTGCTTCTAAATCGCACAGTGGCAAGGAATGGTGCGAAAGATTAGGTAAAGTGATCGATACTTTTTTTAGTGAAAATCAAGAAACGCAAAACAGCTTAAGAGAGCTACGGCTTTCAGTAGATGAATGTAGTAAATTAATGAAGCAAATAGACTTTGAATCCTTGCTGGATCTAGATTGTATACTAAGTTTATTTGAAAGTATTTGGCAAAGTCAAATTAACGCAACTGCTTTTTTACGTGGTGGAATTACCTTTTGCAGCATGTTACCAATGCGATCTATTCCCTTTAGAATCATAGTTTTAATGGGAATGGACGAAGGCGAATTTCCACGTATGGAAAAGCAAATTGAATTTGACTTCCTATATAAACAAAGGGAATTAGGGGATAGGGTGAAACTAGACGAAGATCGGTATTTATTCCTAGAAACCTTACTATCGGCGCGGGATAAGCTCGTTATTACCTACCAAGGGCAAGATGCAAGAAAAAACGTTACTAAAATGCCGTCATTGCTCGTAACAGAGCTAGTAGAAGCGCTATCGCAAGGGTATGCTTTGCCTGAGGGGTATGCTAATTTTACAGATTTGTTAATTAACAAAGAACAGGCATTCCCCTTTGATTCCTTTTATTTTAGCGAACCTAGAGCAAAAAGTTATAGTGTTTTATACGCTAAAGCGGCGCAAAGTTTATACACTTACAGAAAAGCGCAAAATCCGCGTGATTCGCAAGTTAATTTTTTTGTCTTATATAAAGGAGAAAATAAGCAAGAAAAACAAGAAGTTGACTATAAAAATTTTATGTATTTTTGGCGCTTCCCAATCCGGTACTTTTTACAAGACATATTAAACGTTAAACGTAAGAAAGAAGCGCATCACGAGGCTGTCTTGTCTTTTCAAAATAGTGCTGATTTAGTTGTCTTGAATCGCGAGCCCTTACGAATCTCTAGTAGAGACAAGAAAACTATTATCTTGAGAATATTATCTTTTTTTCAAAAAAACGAGACAAATTTAGAAAAAATATACTTATATGAGAAGACAAAAAATGAACTGCCATGGGGGCAATTAGGACGCTATTCCTTTCAAGAAATAGCAAAAGAAGCGACTCTTTTTTGGGATAATATTAAAGACATCGCACAAAAACAGGATATTATAATTCCGAAAATAGTTTTGCAAAATATAACCTTACAAAGTATCCCGTTAACTTTATATGAAAATGAAAGAATAGGTTACACTGTGTTTAAAATGAACGGTAGCTTTATCTTAAAAGAATGGTTACAACATTTGCTTTACACCGTAGCAGTGCAACCGGTGGTAACGAAAATAGTAGGGTATGTTAAAAAAGGAAATAAAGAAATGATAAGTGTGAGTGAATTCAAAGAACTAACACAAGAAAAAGCAAAAGAGCTATTGAATATATACGCTGATTTTTTCATAGAAGGGCAAACAAAACCGCTTTGCTTTGAAGCTAAAACCGCGTGGAGCTACGTTGAGGCGCTTCGTATGGGAAGAACGGCGGAGCAAGCGAGTAAGCAAGCAGAAGATACATGGCAAAGGCAGCTTTCCTATGCTTATGATTTACGAAGTTATACACATATAGACAAGCTAGCATTTAGTGAAATACAAGAATCCGACGAATATACAAACTTGCAAACCTACGTAGAGCAACTTATATTGCCAATAGACGAGCATTACAGAGAAATAAACTAGTAATGAAAATAAAGAACTGACACAAGAAGCAGAATTTACAAACTTATATTGCCAATAGACGAACATTACAGAGAAATAAACTAGTAATGAAAATAAAGAACTGACACAAGAAGCAGCATTTACAAACCTACACAAAGCAACTTATATTGCACATAGCCGCAAATTACAGAGAAATAAACTAGTAACGAAAATAAAGAACTGACACAAGAAGCAAAATTTACAAATTTACACAAAGCAACTTATATTGCACATAGCCGCAAATTACAAAGAAATAAGCTAGTAATGAAAACACCAAAAGCCTTAGACCCGTTTACTATTCCTTTACAAGGAAAACATTTAATTGAAGCTAGTGCCGGCACTGGCAAAACCTATACGCTTACCATTTTGTTTATACGCCTTTTAATAGAGGCTAGAAAACCAATTCATTCTATTTTAGTTGTTACCTTTACTAAAGTTGCCGCAAGCGAACTGAAAGAAAGAATATACCAAACCCTAATAGAAGCAAGGTATTTGTTTTCGCAAGAAAAAGAAACAGTCGCAACCGATTTTTTACAAAACCTATACGATTCATGTCAAGACAAAAAACAAGCGTTAAACAGTATTAAACAAGCTTTAATCTCATTTGACGAGTCTTCTATTTACACGATACACGGATTTTGCCAAAAAGTTTTACAAGAAAACGCCTTTGCTTGTAAAGAATTTTTTCAAGTGACCTTGCAAGAAGATATAACGGACACATTGAAACAAGTTGTGTCTGATTACTGGACGCAACAAGGATACGCTATTTCTTCTATAGAACAACAATGTTTATTACAAGAAAAAGAAACGCCGGCAAGTTTGTTTTATTTAGCAAAAACCTATTTATCCTATAAAGATAAACAAATTACGCTTATTGGCGAACCAAAAACGCAAGGCCTTACTAAGCTATATAAGCAAGTGCAAGCGCAACGCAAGATTTTACAAGCAAATTGGCAAAGTGAAAGGACGGCGATTTATAAAGCTATTACAAGCGATAGCCTTCGTAAAGTAAAGTCAAAAGATACTTGGATACAAGAACTAGACGACTATTTTGCAGAAGATAGGTTTTCTTTAGCTTTGCCGAAGAACCTAGCTAAATTCACCACAGAATATATTACGGCTAGTGTGAAAAAAAATTGCGTTCCTCCTGAACATAGTTTTTTTACGCAAACAGAAACATTTATACAATTACATGCAACTTTGCAAATAGCAATCAGCGCTTGGAAAGTGCAATATAGAAAAGCATTTCTTAATTTTGCCGTACAGTCTATAGACGAGTATAAAAAGAAAGAAAAAGTATGGTTCTTTGACGATCTCTTAACTAAAGTAGCAGTTGCCATGTCTTCGCAAGGTAACCGACTTTGTACGGTTTTACAGAAAGAATATGAAATAGGATTAATTGACGAATTCCAAGACACAGACAATATTCAATATTCTATTTTTAAGCAACTCTTTGCCAAAGAAGATCAAGGCTTGTTTTTAATAGGCGATCCTAAGCAAGCTATTTACGGTTTTCGCGGCGCTGATATCTATACGTATTTGCAAATTGAAGAAGAAGAAACGCAACTCGCTAAATATTCGCTTAATACAAATTGGCGAAGTGATTCGCTTTTAGTGGAAGCGGTGAATACTATCTTTTTAAGAAACCCGGCGCCGTTTTTAATAAAAAACATTGACTACCATGCTGTTGAAGCTGCTAGAACAGAAACGGCAATTTGCGATTCTAAGCAAAATATAGCGCCTATTCGTTTTCGTATTAACGAAGAGAAAAACAATGAAATTAACATGCTAATAGAGGATATACAAGGACTACTTACGTCTAATGTAGAACTCAAGGACGGCAAAGAAGTAGCCTATAATGATATTGCCGTTTTAGTACGGACAAACGATCAGTTGCTTCAAGTACGAGACGAGCTCACAAAAGCGCGTATACCGGTAACGGCGTACTTTGAAAAATCCGTATTTGACAGCGAAGAAGCCGACTTTATTTTACTCTTACTAGAAACGATTATAGAAGTAAAATATAAATCTTCTATTTTTGCTTTATTAGCGCATGCTTTCTTGCAAGATCTTGTGTTAGCACGCGGGGTAAAACAAAATGAAAAGCACGTGCTACATGCTTTATTACAAGAAGAAACAAAAAAACAATGGGAAGCAGATTGGCAACCTTTTTTAATACGCTTAAACGAGATTTGGAAAAAACACGGATTCCTTGCCACTTTCCAAGCGTTCCTTGAAAAAACGGACTTGCTTTCGTATTTGCTACAAAAAGAACAAGGTGAAAGGCATGTTACTAACTTGCTACATTTAAGAGAGATCTTATATAGCCAAGAAAAGAAAACGCAAGGAGCGTATGAACTAATAGAGTGGCTTAAAGCAAGGTGCCAAGACAAGCAAACAAAAGAATATGAATTACGTTCTTCTACGAGTGGAAAAACGGTGCAGGTTTATACTATTCATAAAAGTAAAGGCTTAGAGTTTCCCATTGTCTTTTTACCTTTTTGCAAGAAAAGACCGTTTATAGCAAAACCGGCAGACCCGTTTTACGATACAGAAAAAAAAGAACGATTTTTGCGATTAGACGCAAATATACCGGAAGAAGAAAAACAAAAACGAGAACAAGAAGGACTAGCTGAAGATCGGCGTAATTTATATGTTGCCTTAACAAGAGCAAAACACTATTTGCATATTTATTTGCAAGAAAAAGAAAAGGTGTTAACGCCGTTATTAGCTAAAGAAAAATCCGATCTACCAACATTGCTAGCCGACTTATGTCAAGAACGAAGCGATTTATTTGCCTTGTCAACAACCTGGAGTCAAGGAGAACACAAAGCGAAACAAGAAACTATCCCAACAGTAACGCAAGCAAGGGCAATACAACCTATACAAAGAATCTGGCAATATACGGCAAGTTATAGTAGTATGTTACGAAGCCATGACGTACGGTTTGACAAAATAGACGAGACCCCTAGTTTCTTAGTAGATACAGCGATAAAATCCGAGCCCATAGAACTAGCCGACTTCCCGCCCGGTGCTAAATCCGGTTTATTTTTTCATGCTATATTAGAAGGAATTACATTTCAAAAAACGATAGACTCGCAAAAAGAAATAATTCAAGCAACAGCAGATCAATACGGTATAGACCTAGAAGAGCATAAGAACGTATATGCTTTTCTGGAGAATATACGCCAAACCAAGTTGGCACCTATGACCTTTTCTTTAGCTGATATTAAAAAAAATCAGTTAATCAAAGAAATGTCGTTTACTTTAAGCGTACGGTTACAAGACAAAGGGGGGGCTTTAACACCGCCTAAGTTTGCCACGTTTTTTACTAGCTTGCCTCATGCCCCGGCGTATCAAAGTGTAATTGCTAAACTAGGTTTTGAACCGATTAAAGGTTTTCTTGAAGGTTTTGTAGATTTAATTTGCGAACAAGAAGGCAAGTATTATGTACTAGACTATAAAACGAATTTTTTAGGCAGATCGTACCAAGATTATAATATAAGGAATATAGCAAAAACAATGGAGCTACATCATTATTATATACAAGCGTACGTTTATTGCGTTGCTTTACATAAATGGTTACAACTCACCTTGCCGAACTATAGCTATGAAGCGAACTTTGGCGGATTTGGTTATTTATTTTTAAGAGGAATGGAACAAGGAAAAGAGCAAGGCGTATATTTTCATTGTCCAACAGAAAAAGAAATAGAAGGTTTAGCGACCTATTTAACAAAAGAAAGCTAGGAATAGGAAGCAAGTAATAAATTACATAAGCAAGGAAGCGAACTTTGGCGGATTTGGTTATTTATTTTTAAGAGGAATGGAGCAAGGAAAAGAGCAAGGCGTATATTTTCATTGTCCAACAGATATTGCGTTGCTTTACATAAATGGTTACAACTCACCTTGCCGAACTATAGCTATGAAGCGAACTTTGGCGGATTTGGTTATTTATTTTTAAGAGGAATGGAACAAGGAAAAGAGCAAGGCGTATATTTTCATTGCCCAACAGAAAAAGAAATAGAAGGTTTAGCAACCTATTTAACAAAAGAAAGCTAGGAACAGGTAAAAATGAAACACGAAGAATTAAATAGTTTAGCAACGTATGTAACAAAAGAAAGCTAAGAACATGAAACAAGTAATAAACTACCTATTAGAAAACGAAGTTATAGACAAAGCGTCTGTTTATACGGCGTCAAAACTAGCAAGCTTGCTGCTTCAAGATAATGAAACAATAGAGCTAGCTTGCCTTTTAGTATTATATAGCTTGCAACAAGGGCAAAGCTGTTTTGAGCTTACTTGGCTAAATACGCCGTTTTGGCAAAAAGCACCGTATGATTGGGAAGCGTTCCTTTGTAACTTACAAACAGAAGAACTTGCTTTTTTACAGGAAACGCAAGACGAAACGCAACAAAAAATTACGCCGCTTGTCATTACAAAAGAGCGTATATACGTTTATCGCTATTATTTGTATGAAACGTATATAGCAAAAAAAATAAAACAACTTGGG
The DNA here is from genome assembly GCA_002995645.1 of SAR324 cluster bacterium. Taxonomy (GTDB): domain Bacteria; phylum SAR324; class SAR324; order XYD2-FULL-50-16; family HCM1; genus HCM1. The sequence continues at coordinate 19,279 of PUHO01000020.1, forward strand.
CAAGGCGAGTCGTTTTTAACTGAACCAATAAAAGACAAACTAATTTTGTTTTTAGCTGATTTGTTCCCTAATGCAAAACAAGAAAAAAACGAACAGTGTATAGCCTGTTTAGTCAGTTTAACAAAATCATTTGTTTTATTAAGCGGCGCCCCGGGAACGGGAAAAACAACGACTGCAAAAAAACTTATCCAAACTTTACAATATATGCAAACCTTGCAAGACCGCGAGGCGTTTCGTGTTTGTTTAACTGCGCCAACAGGCAAAGCGGCGGCAAAATTAAATGAAAGTTTTACAACAAAAGACGAGCAAGAACCTATATGTTTTGAATCGGCAAAAACGATTCATCGGTTATTAGAGCCTAAACAAGGCGTGTTTTCCTATAATGAAGAACGATTGTTGCCATATGATATTTTTGTTATAGACGAAGTGTCTATGATTGATATTGAATTAATGTTTCACTTGTTAAAAGCCATTCCTCTAACTGCCCGGGTTATTTTGCTAGGTGACAAAAATCAACTTTCATCTGTGTCTACCGGTGATTTACTTCGTGAATTATATGCTAACGTGCAAGCAACGTCTCTTTCAAAAAAGCAAGTAGCAACGTTAACCGCTTACTTTGATCATAATTTTATATTACCTTTAGCAACGGACGTGAAAGAAAAAACTACCTTCCAAGAGTCGATTGTTGTTTTAGATAAGAATTACCGTTTTCCTGCTAATCAAGATATAGGTATGGTGATTAAAGCAATCCAAGAAGAAGATATCCCCACCTTGTCTAATATATTAGATAATGGAAAAGACGTTATTGTAAAACCGGAAATAGAAATGCCGTATTTACAAACGTGGATACAAGAAACGTGGCAAAACTATTTTCAAGCAACAACGCCAAGCCAGCTATTGCAAGAAAGGAATAAAGGGCAAGTTTTATGTTTAACAAGAGAAGCAGTTAGCATGTATAATCAAAAAATCACGTTTTTACAACAAACGAACTTAGGCAGGGAAAAACAAGGCGCGCAAGCAAGGCAATCGTATATTGTAGATCGTAATTTATATGCGTTTAGTTTGTTTAACGGAGATAGCGGGGTTATTTATGCGAATCAAGACGGAAATAACCGCATTTGGTTTACTATGAACGACGGCACAATACAAGACTATCCTTTACATATATTAACGAATTGTAGTATATCCTTTGCTATGACAGTGCATAAAGCGCAAGGAAGTGAGTTTGATTCTATTTTGTTAATTTTGCCGTCGTATAACACGCCGTTAATGACAAAAGAAATTATTTATACTGCCATTAGCCGTGCAAAAAAACGAGTCGTTTTATGTGGTAATAAAGCGGATATTATAGAAGCGATCAAAACAAAAAGCTTATATACACAAGGTTTGCAAAAACGAATATGGCAAAGTTAAAATATATTTTAATGTTATTAAAAGAAGGTGAAAAGTTGAGACTTATATTTGAATTATTGAAATTAGTAGGTTGATGATGTTATTTGATAAATTTGAAGAAATAAAAAATTATTTTGAAGTGCTAAATAAAGATGAATCGCATTTTATAAATTCAAATGATATTTGCACACCGTTAGAATGTGTTAAAGAGATGGTTGATTCTCTTCCGGACAATTTTTGGATAAAAAAAGATCTAAAAATACTAGATAGTTGTTGTGGAAATGGTAATTTTCATGCTTATATTGCGTTAAAAACAAAGCTGAAGAATTTATATTTTAACGATATTAATCAATTAAGAATAGAGAATTTAAAAAAATATTTTGGAACTAATATAAATCTAACAACAAAAGATTTTCTTAGTTTTGAAGAAACAGAAAAATATGACTTGGTTGTTTCTAATCCACCGTATGCAAAATTTAATAATGGACTAAGAGTTTCTAAAAATCATAATCTTGCAAGGGATTTTATAGAAAAATCCTTAAAAATAACAAAACAGGGCGGGTATATTCTCTTTATAGTTCCTAATAATTGGATGTCTTTTTCAGATAGGAATATATTACCGGATTTAATGAGTAAATATCAATTTATATATATAGATATACATGGCGCTAAAAAATGGTTTCCAAAAGTAGGTTCTTCTTTTACGTGGTTTCTTCTAAGAAAAGTAACAAATCATACAAGTTTCACAGTATCAAATAATTATATTATCCATGATAAACAAACGGTAACATTAGATAAAACTAATAATTTTATCCCGCTATATTATTCTAATACAGTAAAAAGTATTATAAAGAAGGTAGTAAAAATGCCGTATGAAAAATATAATGTGCAAACATCAAGCTATTTACATAGATATACTAAAAAAACATTAATACAAGGTGATAAAGATAGTAAGTTTATTTATAAGTTAATACATACTCCAACACAAACTGTATGGAGTAGTGTTGCTCATAAATATCAAGATGAATATAAGGTTTTTATTTCTTTAACAAACCAATACAAAACGTTCATTGATCAATGCGGCATGACGCAAAGTATAGCTTTTATAAGATGTGAAACTGAGAAAGAAGCTATAAAAATAAAAGAAGAATTAGATAATCCTATTTATAGATTTGTTAACAATATTACAAGATACGGTAATTTTAATAATATCCGAGTAATACAAAATTTTAACAAACTAAAATATATACAGTTAAATCAAAAAGAAATAGATTTTATTACTCATTTTAATATGCATTATTATGGCAAAAGAAAAAAATAGAAATATTCAAATTATTAAAGATAGAAAAGAATTAGATAAGGAATTGAATTATAATGACTTTCAATATAAAGAATACTTTATACATCTTTGTAATTTGATTCCAAATAAAGACCAAGAAAAACTTGAAATAGAAGTTATTTCTGCTGATGAGTTTGATAAAACAGGATGTGTATATGTATTTGTAATACAAGGTAAAATATTTAAAATAGGACATACTATTACAAATATTAAGAAGCGAATACAATCGTATAATTGTGGTAAAATAGAATATAGAATTAGTGGAACAAATTCTACTACCAATTATTTTGTTTTACAAAGCTTTCTTGCATTAAATGAAAAAGTTCAAGTATATGCTTTTTTCCCGGAACAGCCAATATATGAACTTTTTGGTAAGAGCTATAAAAATAGTTTTCCTCCTTCAAAGCAAGCGGAAAAAATAATATTAGAGGCTTTTATAAAGAAGCCAATAGGCTGCACTCAGACCTAAAATAGCAAAGTTAAAATATATTTTAATTTTGTACTTGTGAAAGTATATTCGTTTTGTTATAGTTAATTAAAATGTTTTTTATTTCCTATCTATAGACGGATTCCAGATGAATACCGATTTTCAAATTAAATCTAGCGACGTTAGTTTTGTCAAAGAACAGACGGAAAAGTTAAGTCAATTTTTTAAGACAAAAGAAAAAGAATACGTATGCGAGCCAATGAATCCGTATTATAGAAAATTAATGCACAAGTTGGCATCTTCGTTTCATTGTCAATCTACATCAGCTGGGGAAGGGCAAGAAAGGCACGTTGTTTTTATTAACGACGGCAAAGCAAAAATAGAAGATAATTTTCTTGATTCTTTGCAACCAACTTATAACTTTGGTGAACAACTATTTTTTGTTGATCAAAGGCGAAGAAGCGTCACCATATTTCTTTTATATGACGGCAGTGTTGTTAGTCAAATTCCAAAAGATAATAAAGAAGGAATTCTTGCGGAAAAGGAAGTTACAACCGGTGTATTTAAAATAAAAACCAATCGTATTATTGAAAAAACAGACGAACAGTGGTAAGCTATTTTTATACAGTTTAGTTTTTCTTGTGTAAAACTGCAACTTATGCTATGCTAACTCTATGCCTAGTTGAAACTAGATTAGTGTTATTCTATATAATTTTTTATATGCGACTGTTTTTATTGGATAAGTTTATATTTTTGTTTTATAGTATATATAAAGCAAAAAGACTTAGCTTATACTTGTGTAGTTTAGCTTTAGCTTAGTTTTAGACAGGTTTTCCACAACCTAGGAAAAGAGTAAAACCCAAGCGCCGCTTCCGCCAAGGTGAGCCGGTGCTGAGTAAAATGTAAAGCGATGCATTGTTGCCTGTTCTTCTAAAAAACGAGCTGTAAATTTTCGCAAAATACCTTCCCCTTTACCTGTGATTATTAATATACTTTGCCAGCCTTGATTTGGTCTGCGAAGGAATAATTTTTTAAGCATTTGTTCACTTTCGTTAACAGTATGTCCATGTAGATCACAAACGTAATCTGCTTTAAAAGAACGACTTTTATAAGAGACTTTTGCTTTTTGTACTTGCCTCTTTGGTGGAGAAGGTGTATATTTAGAATAGGAAGATTGCTTTATCTCTGTAAAATGTGCTTCGCTAGGTTGATCCGCTTTTTTGTTTTGTAAAGGCTTGACTTTTAAGGATTGCACATATTGTTGAAATTGCAAATCACTTTGTTTTTTATCTTCAAATTCCATGAAGTCCTTCTACTTTCTTTAATTAAAAATATATGAAAATTGCTCTTATTGGATATGGCAAAATTGGTAACAGTATTCATAAACTAGCTAATGCAAGGCAGCATTCTATTGTTGCCATTATTGACCCGTTTCATAGCGAAGCTACGTCAAAAACCATTACAACAGAAAGCTTAAATCAAGCAGACGTTGCCATTTGTTTCACACAACCAAACGCCGCGCTTAACAATATACATGATTTAGCAAAATGTAAAATTCCAATGGTAATTGGAACCACCGGCTGGCTTGATCACCTTGCTAGTATAAAAGAAAAAATAGAAAAAGAAAACTTGCATTTTATCTATTCTTCTAATTTTTCTTTAGGAGTGAACTTATTTTTTGCTATGCTAGAAAAAAGCGCAACCATAATGAACCAATTTACAGAATATGACGTTGCTGTTTTAGAAGAGCATCATAATCAAAAAAAAGACGCGCCGTCCGGTACGGCTTTGCGGCTTGGTGATATTTTGCTAGATAACCTAGACAGAAAAAAAGAGCTTGTTCTTGGTAATCCAACGCAGCCTTTAAAGGAAGAAGATATACAAATCGGATCAGTACGTTGCGGTTTTATTCCCGGTAATCACGACGTTGTTTTTGATTCGGAGTTTGACACGATTCGCCTATCGCACACGGCAAGAACAAGAGACGCCTTTGCACTTGGTGCTATTATTGCCGCACAATGGATTTTAGACAAGCCCGGCTTTTATAGTGAAAAAAATATTATTGCAAGTTGGCTTGAACAAGCTAAGTAACATCGTAACGATTTGAATTTATGAAAGAATATAAGATTACTATTTTACCGGTAGAAAGAACAATAACGGTGCAAGCAGGGACTAGTGAAATAGACGATCACGGTTTGCCCGGCTCTTTGTTGAGTATAATTAACCTGCCTTTACCTGATTTAATACCCCATGCTTGCGGCGGCGTTTCGGCTTGTTCTACATGTCATGTATATGTACAACAAGGATTAGACAGCTGTTCTGAAATTTCGTCACGAGAAGAAGACAGGCTTGACGCCGCGCCTTTAGTAAGACCTAATTCGCGCTTAGCTTGTTGTTGTATTCCTTCCGGAGAAGAAGATATTGTAATTGAACTTCCTGCTTGGACTAAAAATGAAATGGATAACAAATAAGAAAATTATATTTTCTATGTAAGTGTGGTTATGGATTCGCTTTTACTAACCGCTTTTTTACTTGGTTTCTTTGCTTCGCCTCATTGCCTTGGCATGTGCGGACCGTTAATTACGGCTTATAGCTTATCTAAACGGGATATAAAAAAATATTGGTTTCATATAACCTACAACTTGGGGCGTATGCTTTCATATACCTTGATTGGCGCCTTAGTTGGTTATTTTGGTAGTATGTTCAAATCGGTTTTAGTCCATTCGCATATTCCTTATTTGTTTGAAATAATAGGAAGTAGCATTTTAATATTATATGGCTTAACTCAACTAGTATCTTGGCAAACTAAAAAAGGGTTAACTATACCGATTCCCACGCAATGGCGCGGCAGTATTGGCAAGCGCATTCGCCTACTTTCGCCCGGTAGTATTGGTTTACTTGGTTTTTCAACCGGCTTCCTTCCTTGTCATTTGTTCTTACCTGTATTCGCTTTAGTGCTTGCAAGTGCGTCTTGGTTATATGGCGCGATGATTATGTTTTTATTTTTCATGGGCACCTTGCCTATGAATCTAGGATACGGCGTATTAGTCTCTTTTTTGCAAGGTAGCAAGCAAATACGTTATAAAGCGGTTTTTCAATTCCTTACTATAATACTCAGCATAGGCATAGGTATATATATGTTTATCCACAGGGGAAATATGTTGTCTATGTATTAAGAGGGCAAGCTTAATTTCTAGTAATGATTTTTTGCATAAAGCTATTGAATAAGAGAAAGCAACATGATAATATAAAATGTTATAATTATTAATTTTATGCAAGAGGACATAATGAGAAAACATATAAAATGGAAAATATTACTAGTTGGCGTATTGTTACTGCTAGTAGGTTGCGGCGGCGGTGATAGTAACAGTAGTAGCGATTCATCGTCAAAGGACAATAGCAAGACAACAACGCAAGACACGCATAAGAAAAGCGATAGTAAAACAGGCGATACAGATACGCAAGGCAATACAGATAGCAAAAGCGATTCTGGCAAAGCAGGCGATACAGATACGCATAGCAATACGCAGACAACCGGAACGCACAGCAATACGCAGACAACCGGAACGCACAGCAATACGCAGACAACCGGAACGCACAGCAACACGCAGACAACTGGAACGCATAGCAATACGCAAACAACCGGAACGCATAGCAATACGCAAACAACCGGAACGCATAGCAATACGCAAACAACCGGAACGCACAGCAATACGCAGACAAATAGCAAAGCAGGCAGTACAGGTACGCAACCTAACACGCAGACAAGCGCAAAGCAACAGCCTATTAAAGAAACAAAGCTTACTCCAGCAGTGGAATTTGCAGGGTACGTTATCAAAGGTTTATTTGAAGCGAAAAAAGATGCTTGTACTATCCAAGGACAAAATTTTAGTAAAGGCACGTTTGCTAATACTGAGCTTAAGAAGGCAGACATTGACGACGAAGGGCGTATCGCTTTCGCACATGGCTTGCCGACTGGTGATTATTATTTTGTTACTTGTACAGGACGTTACGAAGATGAACTAATAGGGCAAACCAGTGTAGGCGAGATTACATTAACCGGATTCTTTCATAAAAAACTAGATATAGTTAATAAGGAAAAACTAGGCATACATAATATTAACGTGTTTACAGATATGATTGCCGAACCGGTACGAACTGAGCTA